>SLMJ01000047.1 GCA_007133615.1 Thermomicrobiaceae bacterium
CTACCCCTTCGCGATCGCCCGGGCCTTCTCGGCGATCTTCTCACCGGTCAGGCCGAACTCTTCAAGCAAGGCGTCGCCGTCGCCTGATTTGGCGAACTGATCGCCGAGATCGACGAAATCCATCCGGCACGGGTTCGTCCGGGCAACGGTCATCGCCACGACGGACCCGAGACCGCCATGATGCAGGTGCTCCTCGGCTACCACGATGCCTTTTGTATCGACCGCAGCCGCCCGTAGCGCGGCTTCGTCTACCGGCTTCACCGTGTGCATATCCAGCACGCGGGCAGTGATTCCTTCACCCGCCAGGATCTCGGCGGCATCCAGCGCGGCGGAAACCATAAGGCCGTTCGCCACCAGCGTGACGTCCGAACCGTCTCGGAGCGTGTTCGCCTTGCCGATCTTGAAGTCGGCGTTCTCGTCATAGATCACCGGGACGCCGCTTCGTCCCACCCGCAGGTAGGTCGGCCCCACGTGTTCGACCATCTGCTGCGTCGCCTTCCGGGCGGAGTGTTCGTCTGCCGGCACCATGACAACCGTCCCCGGCAGCGCGCAGGCCAGCGCGACATCTTCGATCCCCATCTGGGAAGGACCGTCTTCGCCGATACTGATCCCGGCATGGCTGCCGACCAGTTTGACGTTCATCTTCGGAAACGCGATCGACATCCGGATCTGGTCGTAGGCATTACACAGCAGAAACGCCGCAAAGCTCGCCGCAACGGGCACCTTGCCGCAGGCGGCGAGTCCAGCAGCGACACCGATCAGGTTCGATTCAGCGATCCCGACGTTGAAAAAGCGATCCGGATTGTCTTTCCCGAACCACTCCGCGCGAGTCGAATTGGCGACGTCGCCGTCGACAACGACCACATCCTTGTTCGAGGAGCCGATTTCCTGCAACGCGCGGCCGAA
Organism: Thermomicrobiaceae bacterium; assembly: GCA_007133615.1. Lineage (GTDB taxonomy): Bacteria > Chloroflexota > Chloroflexia > Thermomicrobiales > Thermomicrobiaceae > SLMJ01. Next base: position 907 of record SLMJ01000047.1, read on the forward strand.
TGCGTCCCGGGTTGCGGCACCCATTTCCAGGCCGGCACGAGTTCCGAGTGTCATCCGAGCTCCTCCAATGCTGCGTCAAGCTGGTCCTTCGGCACACCGCGACCATGCCAGGTGAAGTCTTCTTCCAGGAAGGAGACGCCTTTGCCCTTCTTCGTTCGAGCGATAATCGCCGACGGCCCACTGGAATAGTTCGTTGCATCGACCAGTGCCTTGTGCGTCGCATGCAGATCATGGCCGTCAATGTCGACTGTGTTCCAGCCAAACGCCCGGAACTTCTCGGCGTAGGTGTTCGGGTCGGTCACACTCGTCACCGGAGCGGTCTGCTGGTAGCCGTTCTGGTCGACGATCGCGATCAGGTTACTGGCCCCGAAATTCGCCGCTGCCATGGCTGCTTCCCAGACCTGCCCTTGCTGGACCTCGCCATCTCCCATCATGACGTAGACGTTGTAGTCCAGTCCGTCCAGTTTCGCGTTCAACGCGTGGCCGAGGCCCATTGAGAGGCCCTGACCAAGGCTGCCGGTCGAAGCCTCGACTCCGGGAACCCGCAGCATGTTCGGGTGACCCTCGAGCGGGCTATCGATCCGCCGCAGCGTGTTGAGCTGATCCTTCTGGATGTAGCCTGCTTCGGCCAGCACCGCGTAGAGGATCGGGGCAGCGTGGCCCTTGGACAGAATGAAGCGATCTCGATCCCGCTTCTGCGGGTTTGAGGCGTCATACCGCATAATCCCGCCGAAGTAGAGCGCGGTCATCACTTCGACCGCGGACATCGAACTCGTCGGGTGACCAGACCCTGCCTCGCTGGTCATGATCAGGACATCTTTTCGCAGCGATTTCGCCAGCCCCGCGAGCTGATCGAAATCAGGTGCTCCCTGTGTTCCGGTCATTCCGGCTCCCTCCATTGGAGCGAACGCCAATCGTCGTCTGTTTTATCCGGTGATTCCGGGAGAATCACGCTCTCCCATACTATATCGACTCGCTCAACTACGGGAGTGTATCCGCATCATCCACGCCGTTGAACCCACAGCTGGTGCTACCATACCCGGGCTGAACGGAGCGTAACAGGAAGGGATCAACCCAATGGAGATATCGCTGGATCAGTTTCAGGCCGTGGATATGCGCGTTGGCCGGATCATCGAGGTCGAAGACTTCCCGGAAGCCCGAAGCCCAGCGTACAAGCTCAAGATCGACTTCGGCCCGGATCTTGGCATCAAACAGTCATCCGCCCAGCTTCCGCCTCGATACGAGAAAGACGAACTTCTGAACCGGCAGATCGTCGCTGTCGTGAACTTCCCGCCTCTGCGCATCGCCGGGTTCAAGTCGGAGGTGCTGGTGCTCGGAGCGATCCAGGCCGATGACAGCGTGATTCTGCTCGAACCCGATCTGGAATCCGAGCTCGGAGCGTTCATCGCCTGAAATCCAGTGCGTGGATGTGGTCACGATTACGTTTCTTCTCGCAATTTTGTGTCAGCATGATTGAGATGGGTGATCGCCGGCGTCCCTGCCCCCTGCGACGCTGGCGAAAACCCAACAGGGAAATTCGATAGGCGCGACAGAGGAGTTTCCAATTGTCGGGAATCAATTTCGCCGAGCTAGAACAGCAATTTGTTCGCGATCGTATCAACCCGGATTTCACCTGGCGTCCGTACGACGAGTACTCGCCACTGAACGAGTTGAGCACATCGCTGAGCGAGGCGCGCGTGGCAATGGTGACAACGGCCGGGGCGTATCTCGCTGACCAGGAGCCGTTCGACATCGAGGGTCCTGCCGGAGATCCCACTTTCCGGGAGATCCCGTCGGACACCAGACTGGAAGACATCCAGCTCATCCACAGGGGCTACAACACGAAGCAGGCACTGGAAGACCCCAACGTGGTCCTGCCGCTCGATCACCTGCGAACAGCCAGGGATTCCGGCCGGATCGGAAGCGTCGCTAGCAACATCTACTCGTTCATGGGGTTCATCGCCGAAACGGATCCACTTGTCGACGACCATGCGCCCGAGGTCGCCCGGAAGTTGAAGGCTGACGGCACCGATATCGTGCTCCTGGCTCCTGCGTGACCGGTCTGCCAGCAGTCCGTGGGACTGATTCAACGCGTTCTCGATGAGCATGGTCTGCCGACGATCTCGATCACGCAAGTGGCAGAGATCGCTGCGGTCATCAAGCCGTCCCGTTCGATCTTCGTTCCACATCCGTTTGGATTGACCTTCGGTGATCTGAACGATACTGCAACGCAGCACGACGTCCTGGAAGCGATGTTCACTGCGGCCGAAAGCATGGACTGGTCCGGAATCAAAGGAACTGATTTCCGCTGGACGAAGGATAACCGGAGAGAAAAGCAGCTCCGCAAACAGCGTCACTAGCTGATAGCGCATCGACCCGACAAAACGACAACACCTGGTCTTCATTCCTCTCCCCCCACATCACGCAGACTGCCGCCGGCTTTGTCCGGCGGCGATCTGTTTAAATGCAACACCGGGAACGAAAAGCATCGGGAAATAGCACAAACCCGCGGCCGGTCTGTTGCCGACCGCGGGTCTGCTGAGGAGGAGAGAAATGAATCTCGCTGGTCAACCAACGTGCAGAAGATGCATTGAAAGGGTCCCAGCTCGCAGCATTTCGACTGCGTTGGCGGCTGGCACTCCGTGTGGCGTCGGATTCATCCATGCCGCCGCTCTAGCTATTGCATTACCTGTGCCATGATATAGAGTGGTGCACGCCACCTGATTAATTCAGGATCCGTACTTTTCGGCGCAGAAGGGACATTCAAGCTATGGCGACACGCGAGGAACTTCGACAGCGAATTGTTGATGCAATCGATGCCCATCGGGATGAAATTGTCGAAATGGCGGAACACATCCGTCAGAACCCGGAAATCGGCTATCAGGAGTACATGGCGTCGGATCTGCTTGCCCGGAAGATCGACGAGCAGCCAGGGTTCGAGATCGAGAAGCCGGTTGCGAACATCGACACCGCCTTCCGGGCGACCCGGCACGGTCGGGGTGATGGCCCAACGGTAGCCGTGATCGCCGAATACGATGCATTGCCCGGTCTCGGGCATGGCTGCGGGCACAACCTCATCGCTGGATCTGGTCTCGCCGCGGCAATTGGCTTGAACACCGTCATGGATGAACTCGGCGGTACGTTCGAGGTCCTGGGAACGCCAGCCGAAGAAGGCGGCGCCGGCAAGGTCTTCATGGCCGAGGAAGGCATCTTCGATGATGTCGATGCGGCGCTGATGGTCCACCACGGCGGCAACATGACCGGCGCTCCCACGCAGTATCCGGACGGCACCTGCCTCGCAGTGGCGCACCTCGACATCGAGTATTTCGGGCAGACCGCTCACGCCGGTATGGACCCCTATAATGGACGGAACGCCCTCAACGGGTTGATTCACTTCTTCAGCGGTGTGGATTCACTGCGGCAGCACGTCCACATGGAAACCCGCCTGCACGGGATCATCACCCATGGTGGAGATGCGGCGAACGTCGTGCCCGGCTACACCGCCGGCAAGTACTACGTCCGTGCCGCAAGCAAGGAGCAGGTCGAAGACGTCCTGGCAAAGGTCAAGCAGATCGCGGAAGCCTCCGCAGCGATGACCATGACTGAAGTGAAGATCACCCAGCACCCAACCTGCTACGACATGCGCCCGAACTATGTAATGGGGCGACAGTACAACGCGAATATGGATGAGGTTGGCCTGGTTCGCAACGGCGGCCGGGAAGGACGTGCTTATCACTCGACTGACTTCGGCAACATCAGCCACATGCTGCCGTCGGTTTCGGGCATGTTTGCAATCAGCGAAGATCCGATTCCCGGACACTCGCAAGAGGTCGTGGATTGCTCTGGTTCCGAATTCGGTTACGAGCAGTTCATCAAGATCTCCAAGGCGATGGCGCTGACCGCGTTCGATTTGCTCTACGACAAGGAGCTCATGGGGAGCGTCAAGGAAGAGATTGCGACGCGGGATAACTAGACGGCCCTCGCCCTCGGTCCCTCTCTCCCGGTTCCTTCGACTCCGCTCAGGACAGGCCTGGGAGAGGGGAGCGTTTTATGCGCCGTCGCTTGCTAATCACCCGCGCCCCGACTGTAGATGTAAATGGCTACCGCCACGCCCGTGATCAGAATCGCGTAGTAGATGTGCGGCGTCCAGACCTGGATGATCTGAACGGCTGATACCTCTCCACTTCGAGCATCATTAATCGTGAGCTGTGCCAATCCCAGGTTCACCGCAAATGCCAACAGCGCAATGACTCCGGTCAATCGTCTGAGTCGAGGAGGGTCCGCCCAGATCCGAGCCGGAGGTGGGAGCGGTGGCCGGGGTTGCTGCTGATGCGAATCGCCTGAACTCTGTTTATGTTGAGATCGCTCGATCGGACTGAGCATCCTATCTCTCCTGCCTCATTCAGGTCCGTTGCCGCCAGAGCCCAGATTAGAGAGCAGATGGGAACCCAGTTGTTCTCCCCTCTCCCATCATTGGGAAAGGGATCGGGGGTGAGGGCGATTACCCATCCTTCACGGTATAATCCCCATACACACAACTTTCCCGTCGTTTCGGTTCTCGCGCGACAGGAGTTCGATTATTTCCACCTCAGACGTCACGGCTCAACCACAGACGGCGACGTATGTTGTCGGCACCGCGGGTCACGTCGACCACGGCAAATCGACGCTGGTGCAGGCACTTACCGGCATCGATCCCGATCGCCTCACGGAGGAGAAAGAGCGGCAACTGACGATCGACCTCGGGTTCGCCTGGTTCGATCTGCCGTCCGGCCGACAAGTGAGCGTCGTTGACGTACCGGGTCATGAGCGGTTCATCAAGAACATGCTCGCCGGGGTGGGTGGAATCGATGCCGCGTTGCTCGTGATCGCCGCTGACGAAGGCCCGATGCCGCAGACCGAAGAGCATCTTGATATTCTCGGGTTGCTCGAAATCGAACGTGGTCTGGTGGTCCTGACCAAGATCGACATGGTTGAGCCGGAATGGCGCGAGCTCGTCGTTGAAGAGATCCGGGAACGACTCCAGGGCAGCCCGTTTGCCAATGCCGAGATGATCGCCGTCTCCGCGCTGAAAGGCGATGGAATCGACGAGCTGCGTCAGGCACTCGACCACTTGCTCTCTGATATCCCGCCGCATACGGAGATCGGCAAACCTCGTCTGCCGATCGATCGCGTCTTCAGCGTGACCGGCTTCGGCACGATCGTCACCGGAACACTCCTCGGCGGTCCGCTCGAAGTCGGCCAGGATATCGAGCTGCAGCCGTCCGGCATCAAGACCCGCGTGCGTGGCCTCCAGAGTCACCAGCAAAAGGTCGAAAAGGCCCTGCCCGGGCGCCGGACTGCCGTGAACCTGACCGGCGTCTCGGTGGACGACGTCGCCCGAGGTGACGTGATTACTGCTCCTGGATGGCTGAAACCGACAACTATGCTCGATGCCCGCGTTCGTGTCGTCGAGAACGCGCCGTTTGCGCTGGAGCAGAACGACGAGGTCGATTTCTTTGTCGGGTCATCGGAGACAGTCGCAAGGGTGACACTGCTCGACGCCGAAAAGATCGAACCCGGTAACGAGGGATGGATCCAGATCCGGTTCCCGAAGCAAGTAGCCGCGGTTCGTGGCGACCGATTTATCGTGCGGCGTCCGTCACCGAGCGAGACAATCGGCGGTGGACTGGTGATCGATCCACATCCACGCCGACATCGCCGATTCCGGAAAGAGGTCATCGAGGGGCTGGAAGCACTTGCATCCGGCTCGCCACAGGAGATCCTGCTGCAGACGCTCGAGCACAAACCGTGGGAACTCCGTGAGCTCTATCGAGCAATTACGCTTCCCGAAGAAGACGTCCGCTCAGCAGCGTATGAGCTTCTGGCAAGCGAAGACATCATCCATCTCAAGCGCGGGGCAACGCCGGAGAGCGAGCTAACTCCGGCGGATTACCTCATCGCCTGGCCAGCCTACCGGGACACGCTCGACCGCATTCAGAAGATGCTGGGCGAGTATCACCAGAAGAGCCCATTGCGGAAAGGGATGGCAAAGGAAGAAGTCCGCAGCAGGATCGACATGCCCCAGCGAGCGTTCGAAGAACTCGTCGCTCGGGCGGCGGATGCCTCCGCGATTGCCGACGAAGGCAATATCATCCGGAAGCCACAGCACCAGATCCAGTTTACCGACGATCAGCGGAAACGCATCGACCGCTACTTGCAAGCACTACAGGAGCAGCCGTTCTCGCCCCCATCGCCATCGCAGTTCGATCTTGATAACGAGCTGGTAATGGCGCTGAACGAGACGGGCGAAGTCGTCCGGATCGACGAATCGATCGTCTTCCCCCGGTCAACATTCGACGACATGAAGCAGCAGGTGCTTGATCTGATCGATCAGAACGGCAGCATCACGCTGGCGCAGTTCCGGGATCATTTCGGGACATCCCGCAAGTACGCGCAGGCAGTGCTGGAGTATTTCGACCACCACCGCATTACCCGCCGGGTTGGCGACGAACGGGTGAGAAACGTCCATGCCTGACCGCCGGCCGGTATTTCTGTCGCCGCATTACGACGACGCCGCGCTCTCCTGCGGTGGAACCCTCGCCGAACTCGCCGATTGCGGTCAGCACCCGTTGATCCTGACAATCTTTGGCGGGGAGCCAGCGGGTCCGCTCAATCACTTCGCCAGGGATATGCACATCTCATGGAACCTCGAACCGGCAGACGTAATCACGCATCGCCGGCAAGAGGAGACCTGCGCGGCCGACGTGCTCCGCGTGGAATCGCGCTGGCTTGAGCTTCCGGACGCGATTTATCGCGGTGACCGCTACCTCAGCGACGATCAGCTCTTCGGCGC
>SLMJ01000407.1 GCA_007133615.1 Thermomicrobiaceae bacterium
GGCTGATGAGGGCGTGATTTCGCTCGACGACACTGTTGAGGCCTGGTTTCCAGAACTCGATGGAGCCGAAGACATCACCGTCAGGATGCTCGGCAACATGACCAGCGGCGTGTTCAACTACACAGAAGCGCTCGCCTGGATGTCCGAACTGATGGATGATCCAGAGGCGACCTGGGAACCTGACGAGCTGCTCCGTTTCGGATTCGAGCTGTCAGAAGAACTCGAACCCGGCGCCGAGTGGTCGTATTCGAACACCAATTACGTGATGCTCGGTCTGATCATTGAGGACGTTACCGGAAACGACCTGGCTGATGAACTGGAATACCGGATCTTCGAACCGCTGGAGCTGACGGGCACTGCATTCGCCGATTCAGAGGATCCTTCACTTCCAGATCCATATGCCAGAGCGAACACGGCTATGGGGCTCGGGGCCTCAACCAGAGATTCAACAGACTGGAACCCGTCCTGGGCCTGGGCGGCTGGCCAGATCCACTCAACGTCAGCAGACATGCTTCGCTGGGCGCCGGACATCTACGAGAGTTCCCGGATCTCGGATGAGATGAGATCAGAGCGATTGGACCTGGTGGATGTGCGGCCAGCAGACATCGAGGAAGAGATCGCCGGAACAGAAGACCCCGCTGATCTGAACATCGGCTACGGATTCGGGATTCTCATGACCGATGGCTGGTACGGACACGATGGCTTGATCGCTGGCTATGCGAGCATGGTTGCCTATCACCCGGAACGCGACGCTTCACTCGTGATCTTCAGTAATGCCGACGAGATCGGGTCTGAGGGGACACTCGCCACGGGAATGGCGTTTGATCGGATTACCAGCATCATCGAGCGTGAATTCGAGGCGACAAACGACCGCTGACCGGCCAACCACACGCCAGGTCAACTTGATCGGGCGGGCGATTGGTGCATGAATAATCGTTCGACACTCTCCGCGAACATGCGATAGCGACGCGGCGAAGTGCTAAGATGCGGCTCAGGCATAACCGTGGTGAAGAGGGAAGAGACTGCCATGATCATCAAGGCCTCCCGTATTCTGACCGGATTGGGGAGCCCGACGAAGTTCTGGATGCCGGATCAGATGGAGCTCCGAGAGGACTCTGTCAAACTGTTGCAGCGAGAATGGATGGGGCTCAAGCGAGAGGAAGAGGTGATCTCGATCGAGCGGATCGCGTCAACGCGTCTGCAGTTTGGCCTGATCAAAGCAACCGTGGTGCTGGAGACATTCGGAGGCGCCAAGGACGACCTGCGCCTGACCGGTGTGGCCAAAGGGGAAGCTCGTGCCTTCCGTGAAGCGATCCAGAGTGCGGCGTCGAGTCGCCAGATGACGCCGGAACAGATGGCACAGGCTGATCAGCAATAACTTGTCAGATTCTGCTCAAGCAAGATAGTCTTCAAGCACGAATCGCGGCAAGGTCGCAATACGCACATACACGTGCGGGCACGTTCGTGTTTTACTTGACCTGTGAACAATTTGGTCACGGGCATGGATTCACGCCAGTCGATGTTCTCTTGCCAGCAAGCTTTCGCCCGCGAGAGGACTGGAGATGGCGATCTGGATCCGGCTTTCTGCGGTTCAGAAAGATTACGGCGATTGTCATACCCTCCGGATCATCATTGAGAGAGTCGGGCTGAACGATGAAGAGCATGCAACCCACCACGGCCCAGGCAGAACGAACCGACAAGCTCACGTACCTCTCGATGGTCGAGATCTTTCAGGATCTCTCAAAGTCCGAGATGGAACACATCGACCGGGTCACGACGATGGTTACGACACCGAAGGGCCGCGTCTTCTACTCGCCCGCCGACGATTCTGAAGTGCTCTTCCTCCTGAAGAAGGGCAACGTGGACGTTTACCGCATCAATGCCGAGGGCAAGAAACTCGTGACCGCCCAATTGAGTAAGGGAGCGGTCTTCGGCAAGATGGGCATTCTGGGACAGCGCATGGATGAGGCATACGCGGAGGCGACCAGCGAATGTCTGATCTGTGTGATGAGCCGGTCGGACGTCGAACAACTGCTCCTGAAGGATCCGCGGATCGCCATGCGACTTGCGCAATCGCTGGGCAACCGGCTTGCCGAGGCGGAGGCCCGTCTTGAGGATATGGCATTCAAGAGCGTGCCCGGACGGGTTGCGAGTCTTCTGCTTCGACTCGCCGACGACACCGACTGGCGAGGTCGAAAAGCCGTCAAAGGCCTGACGCATCAACAGATCGCCGAGATCATCGGGTCGTATCGGGAAACGGTCACCCTCACGCTAAATGAGTTTCGGAATGCGGGCTACGTCGACATCGGGCGTCGCAAGATTACGCTTCTGGACGAACCAAAGCTCTCCGAGATTGCCGAGGCGTAGAACGCACGCGAACGGGCACATCGCGCTGTGATCTCTGCGTCTTCGCCTTGTATGATGCTTAGATCTCCGCTCAATTCATGTTCATTCGGTAATCCAGATTACTGTTACTTCCCGCACAACAGACTAACCTGCCGACAGACGTTTGGCAGGGCAACAGCGGCCTACCCGTTGGATTAGTTCCACGATTCGCTGTTGCCCGATCGGTTGAGTGAGGAAGGAAGTACTCATGGAACTCGAACGAACGCTAGGACGGCGTCTGACTCGGCGCACGGTACTCGGCGTTATGGCTGGTACAGGAGCCACCATGGTACTGGCGGCCTGTGCCGCTGACGACGACGATGACGATGTCGCCGTTGAACCGGATGACGACGAAGAGGAAGTTGAAGAGCCCGAACCCGAAGAAGACGATGATGAGGACGACGTCGAGGAAGTCGAAGAAGATGACGACGACGTCGAAGAGCCAGAGCCAGAAGAAGACGATGACGACGAAGAACCTGAGGTCGACGACGAGGAAGATGATGATGAAGAGCCGGTCGATGCCGACGCAGAGGCTGAAGTCATCGTTGATGATGTCATCGATTTCGAGCTCGCTCCAGGCGATCGGTGGGACGGCCCATTTGGTTCAGTGACGATGCAGTTGCATCGTGGCTGGGTTGATGGTGAGGACCTCACGTTTATCCGCACGGATGCATCAAACGAAGATTTCGCCAATGCTGAGGGACTCGTGTTCGTTCCGCTCATGGAGAACGCGCTCGATGAACCTGGAAGCCACGCGGAGCTGTACCTCTTTGAAGATGGTCACGAGGATCAGTTGCCCGTTATGAGCGTTTCGCCTGCCGATGGTGAAAACTTCACCCCGGCGTTCCGGATTCACTACATTCGCAATGCAGGCGAGCTCGAAGAGCCGCTGACCTCTGAGCAGGCGATCCTCGACGCGGTCGACGCTGGCGATGTGGAGCATGAAGAGACCAATATCATCGTGAACTATCCGGTCATCACCTGGCCCGGCGGGCAGATCCCGGTTGACGAAGAAAAGGTCGAAGCGCTCGGCGGTGGTCAGCTAATCGAAGATCCGGACATCGAAGGCGGCCAGGTCACGCTGAAGTTGCACCAGTGCTACCCGGGCAGCCGGTACATCATTACCGACACGTCCGCTCTGCCGATGGCGCCGATGATGGGTGCTGGTGAAGCAGGCGCCAGCCAGTTGCTGATCGAGGGTCAGGCAGTTGCGCCGATCACGATCTTCCTCAACGGCCTGGAAGGTACCGGCGCGATGGGATTCCAGCCGGGAGTCTTCAATGCGAATGCCGGTGATCTCGCCTGGAGCCCGTTCTGGGAACACTTCGCGGTCGAATGGGAGAACGAAGAAGATGCCGTCGCGGTGACTTCCCAGCGGCAGCTCGATGAACTCGTAGACGAAGGACAGCTCATCCGCTACGCTGGCGTTCCGGATACCGATCCAGACTCGTTCGTTGTGAACTGTTCCGTGCCGATTCTTGCACCGGTGACCTGGGAGCCACCGGAAGAATAGCCGACAGGCACCTACTGAAGCAGGACTGTTGCGTTTCTCTCCACTCATGCCTCGGCGCGGGTTCTCCAGAGCCCGCGCCATTAGATTGGCGGGATCAGGAGAGGTTTCGAGGTGATTGATCGTGATTAGAGTGTATGCGGGGCCATGTTGCACAGCCTCGGATCGAGCAAGAGAACTGGTCGACTGGGTCAGAGGGTCGCACCCGGAAGCCGATATCGAACTAATCGAGGTCGAAGATCTGTCTGAGGTTCCAGACTCGTTGTTTGCATTTCCGACATGGTATCGGTGCGCCGATGTCTGGAAGCTCGGTAATCCGTCGCCATCTGAGCTTCTCGAGGTGGTCGAGAAGGACGCGGCGGAACGCGGGAATTGCACCGGCACGAGTTGTTAGCGCGCGCGACAGATTGCTAGCGACTGTGTGTTCTGAATGTGATGATCATCAGCTCTGCGTAGCCAGTCTCAGTGTTGCATCCGAATACGCCTGAACTCCGGCAACGAGATCTTCCAGTTCGGTCCATTCCTCAGGGTTGTGGCTGATTCCTCGACGGCTGGGCACGAGCAGCATCGCTGATGGACAGATACGAGCCATCTGCATTGCATCGTGCCCGGCGCCGGAGGGCATGCGCAGATACGGGATTGCACGATCCTCACAGCAGGATTCCAGCAACTCGATCAACCCGCTATCAAGCTGTACCGGCTCTTCCTCACCGAGCGTCTCGATGGACGTCTCCAGATCCCGGCGACGTGCAGTTTCATGGATAGCCTCCATCACGTTCTCCACCACCTGCCGTTTCTGATCTGAGGATGTCCCACGGATGTCGATCGTGAAGACGACCCGCCCGGGAACGATATTGATCGCCCCGGGTTCTGCCTGGATCACTCCGACGGTTCCAACGACATCCGGCGCATCGCTCGCAAATCGTTCAACAGCAAGGATGATCTCCGCCGCCCCGGTCAGCGCGTCACGCCGGAGATTCATCGGCGTTGCTCCGGAGTGATCGGCCTGACCGGCGATCGTCAGCCGAAAGCGCGATGGTGCGGCGATCGCATCCACCACGCCGACCTGATTCTCCGACTCTTCCAGAACTCGACCCTGCTCGATGTGAATCTCGAGAAAGGCGGCGTAATCACCAGGCGATCTTCTGGCCCGCCCAACGTCTTCTGGTTCCAGCCCGATGCGCTGCAATGCCTTGCCCAGCCGTTGACCGTCGCGATCCTGCAGCTCCATGATCTCTTCCGGCTCCCAGGCCCCGGCAACGATTCCGCTGCCGAGCGTTCCCCGGCCGAACCGGCTGGATTCTTCGCAGGCGAAGGAAACGACTTCCACCGGTCGCTCGAGTTCAACGCCGTTCTCTGCTATCAGTGTGACCGCTTCGAGTGCGGCAACGACTCCCAGCGAACCATCAAAGCGACCACCGTCGTAGACGGTATCCAGGTGAGACCCGATCAGCACCGGCGGTCGAGACGCCGCGTCTCCGGATGCTGGCAGTCGCCCGAAGACGTTCCCGAATTCATCAATCCGGGTAAACAGGCCGATCTGACTCATCATGTGCAACAGAAGCTGCCGAGCCCGCAGGTCGTCCTGCGTGAATGCCAGTCTGGCCATCCGCCCGCCGGGCTGGTAACCGATCCTCGCGAACGACTGGAGATGCGATCTGATTCGAGCGGGATCTACCGTCAAACGTTCACGGTAACTCATGTGTCCTGTTCCCCGGCGGTAATGTGCGTGATCGTGTCCTCGCCGTCGATCTCGGTTAGCAGAACCTGCACCGAATCGTCCTGACCCGTCTCCAGCACTGCTCCGACGTAATCCGGCGCGATCGGCAGTTCCCGCCAGCCCCGATCGATGAGTGCAACGAGCAGGACTCGTCTGGCGCGGCCGAACTCCAGGATTTCATCGAGCGCAGCGCGGATCGTTCGACCTGTGTAGAGCACATCATCGACCAGAATTACGGTCCGGTCATCAATTGTGAATGGTATGTCCGTCTGGCCGACGACCGGCGTACGGGTGAGGCTGTCGAAATCATCCCGGTACAGCGTGATATCCAGCGCACCAATTGGAAGTTCGGTGTCGAGGCGCGGAGCCAGAATAGCTCCAAGACGTCGCGCGAGAAGGTCTCCACGCCGCTGAATACCGATCAGGCACGGTTCATGAGCCTCACGCAGGACTGGCTCCAGCTGGTCCGCGAGGGTCGCGACAAGTGCATCGATATCGAAAGCTGTAGCTGATGAATGATCCGGTGGATTCATGGAGTTCTGCCTCTACACGGTGGAGATCGAGAAAGCCGGAAACGGTCAGCAACACGACGATGTCGAGGAGAGATCATTGATCGTGTCGCAATGTCAAGACACCTACCATAGAACAGTGTGGCCGGAGAGTCAAATCGCCCGAACGCGGATAGTTCAGTTACATGTACGGCAGAGTGAGTGAGGCCAGACATCAACCTGAAAGCGCGGTGTTAGGATTCCAGCAATCGTTTCGCGTGTGAACAGGCAGGGGCTGATCAGCATGGACCGAGTGATCGTAATCGGCGAAGGTATCGTCGGCGCAAGCGTCGCGTTCCACCTCAGCCGCAGCGGCGTTTCGGTAAAGACTGTCGATAGCCAGCGGGATGGTCGGGCCACCTCTGCCGGTGCCGGTATCGTCTCACCGGGTGGGACGACCAGCACTGTACCGGAAACCAACCTTCTGATGGCCGAGGCCTTCGCGCACTACGAGTGGCTGATTCCATACCTGCGGGAGCACGTCTCCGCCGACACCGGGTTCGACGTTGTCGGCGAACTGTTTGTTGCGCTCGACGACCGTGAACTCCGGATGCTGGACGATGTCCGTAGCGTTGCAGAGCAGCGGCGCAATGAAGGAGTCCGGGGAATCGGCGATGTGGAGATGGTTGATCCGCGCTCGGCGCAGGAAATGTTCCCGGCGTTGAGCGATATCGCCGGGGCAGTGCACATCTCCGGTGCTGCCCGAATAGATGGCCGCGGGTTGCGCCAGGCGATGCTGGACGCCGCCAGCGCGCACGGACTCGAGCGAATCGAAGGCGATGCCACGTTGCTGGTCGAAAACGGATCTGTTCGTGGCGTGATCGCCGATGGACGACGCATTGAAGCGGATGCAGTCGTCCTCGCTGGCGGAGCCTGGACTGGTGAACTCACTGGGGAACTTGGCTTCGACGTGCCGGTGGAACCGCAGCGCGGGCAGATTGCCCATCTCACCGTGCCGAATAACGAGACAACCAACTGGCCAATTCTCGCGACGTTCGCCCGCAACTACATCCTGACCTTCCCGACGAACCGTGTTGTTGCGGGAGCGACGCGCGAAGATGGCAGTGGGTTCGACTACCGGTTGACCGCCGGTGGTGTGCATGAGGTGCTGGATGCGGCCTTCGCGCTTGCCAATGGCTTGCGATCAGCCACGCTCGAGGACGTACGGATCGGCTTCCGGCCGAAATCGCCGGACGGCTTGCCGATTCTCGGTCAGGTCCCGGGTCAGGAACGCCTCTTCCTGGCCACCGGCCACGGTCCCGCCGGGCTCTCGCTCGGGGCACATTCCGGAGCGATGGTCGCTGATCTCATCCTCGGAAACAACGTCGCAATCGACCTGAGCCCGTACCGACCGGATCGGTTCACCTAGTCGATTAATCAAGCCCGAACCCGTGCGGTAGCAGTTCTCGCGCTGTCATAGACTCGAGACCGTCTTCACTCTGGAACAAAACCAGCGCGTCCGGATTGAACTCGTTGATCACCTGTCGGCAGGCTCCGCAGGGTGATGCCGGCACGCCTGATGCCGTCTGCACCGCAATCGCCCGAA
>SLMJ01000046.1 GCA_007133615.1 Thermomicrobiaceae bacterium
CAGGATGAAATAACGAGGCCGGTCGTATGACCGGCCTCGTTTCATCACTCGCTTGTCTTGCTAGTGTTACGTCCGAAGCTACTCCGCCAGCCACGAATTCCAGTACGCCGGGGCGAGCTGGACCAGCCCGAAGTTCTGCAGGCGCTCGGAACGAACGATCAGCGAGACCGAATCGCCCACCTTCACGCCGGCAACTTCGTCGTACATCAGCTGCTGGATCTGTTCCCATACCTCGTAGCGATCTTCGAACTCGACCTCGGCATAGAGCCGGTCGACGAGCTCGTTCTTCTCGTCCGAGCACCAGCCGCCGCCCCATTCGCAGCGCATCATCGGGATCTGCACCGGATCAACCCGGAAGGCGAAGCTCATGATCGAGATATCCCATTCTTCGCGTTCGTTGAGCACTTCCAGGAAGGTCGCGAAGTCGAACACCAGCATCTCGGCGTTTATGCCCACGTCCTGCAACTGCTGCTCCAGAACGACCGCGGTGTTGTACATGTCCTGATACTCGGTGTTGGTCAGGATCTTGACCGGTTCGTCATCGTACCCGGCCTCTTCGAGATACTCCTCAGCCAGATCCGGATCCCGCATGTCGTAAAGATCCGAGCCCGCATCACTGCCCCAGACAGTCTCTTCCATCATGTGGCTCGGGCTGAGTCGGAAGTATCCCTCTCCGGCTGCCGCGGTCATCATCTCCTCGGAATTGGCAGCGGCCTGAACGGCACGCCGCATGGTGACGTCTGACATGATCCCGCGTTCCATGTTGAAGATGACGAGCATGTTTCCGGTCGGCTCGCTGATCTCGGCGACCAGACCATCCGTGCCTTCCAGCGTCTCGAACTGGTCCGTGGAGACGTTCTCCAGGAAGTCATAGTCACCCGCCTGAATTCCCGCAATCCGGGCGGCTTCGTCCGGAACCGGGACGAACCGGATCGAGTCGATGTACGCCTCTTTGCGACCCGCATAGCCACTCGGTTCATCGTCTCGAGCCGCATAGTCATCGAACCGCTCGACCAGCACGTGGGAATCGACCTCATGCTCGACGAACCGGTACGGACCGGTGCCGATGTACTCGGTGATCGCGTCCTCGCCTGCCTCTTCAACCACTTCCTGCGGGTAGATCGCGCAGCCGTTGTTCTGGCGAGCCAGAAGCACCGGGAACGTTCCGAACGGCTCGGTCATTTCGAACTCGATCGTGTGATCGTCAACCTCCCGAATCTCCTCGACGTGGGACATCAATTCCTGGCCAAAGCCGACCATCGATGCCCAGCGCTCGACCGAAGCGATCACGTCTGCCGAGGTGAGTTCGTCCCCATTGTGGAATGGAACACCTTCGCGAAGGTGCAATGTGTTGAGCAGCCCGTCGTCAGAGACATCGTGCGTATCGACGAGGTCCGGCACGACCTGGAAATCCTCATCCCAGGTGAAGAGCGGCTCGTAGATGTGCATCAGCATGTGGGTGCCGAGCGTAGCTGTCGTTGTGTGGATGTCAAAGGAGGGCGGCTCGCCGACGAGCGCGATGTTGAGCTGCCCGCCGTAGCGATCATCCTCGTCGACGTCTGCATCGTCGTCTGGTTCGACATCGTCATCGACAACGCCTTCGTCATCGGCCTGGACATCGTCCACCGGATCGGTATCGGTTTCCTCCTCCTCATCCGGTGCTGCCGGGTCCGTGTCATCGGTCTCGACCGCATCGTCGTCTTCGGCACATGCCGCCAGCAGCGAGCCGGCAATCGGCAACGTCGCGCCGACACCCAGAATCCGGACGAAATTCCGGCGGTTGATGGTTCGCTCGGAATTCAGCGCTCCGAGGGCGCTCGTGGAAACATCTCGAAAGGTCATGAGGTCAGCTTCTCCTGCCAAATTGCATGAAACAACACATCGTGGACGTGTGATGGCGCTCCCAATCACGCCGATTCATCCTAACAAACGCACCCACCATGCGATTTGCGCAAACAATGACCGCGACGAGGTGAAGGTGCGTTCCATCCCAGCTGGGTCAGGTGATCAATCGGCATAGCGTGGCGATTGGTTCCAACGTACGCAGTGAGCAACGTATTCCAGTGCCGACGCGTTGGTTCGATCTTCCTCCGCACAAGGCAAGCAACGTGCGCAAGAAATCTTCAATCGGAACGTGCAGATCCCGATTGCTCTGGGGCGACTGATGTCACGGTTACTGGTTACTGCCACGATCGTCCTTTTCAGCGTGATGCTGACCGGGACGGCAACTGAAGAGGTGACAGCCTTCACGTTTCCGCGTGGAGAACAACCGGATCGCTACTTCGTCGTGTTCGAAACAACACCTGGTGAGGGCGAGATCCAGGCCGTCCAGCGTGCCGGGGGCAAGGTCCGACACAGTTACGAGATCGTTCCGGCGGTCTCTGCGTACCTGACAGAGCGCTCACTGAGGGCACTGGAACGGAACGACCTCGTGGTACACATCGAACCTGTACTCGAGGTCTTTCCGGTTTCGGATGATGGTGATTCGGATAACGTGTACCAGTGGGGCAGCGATCACATCGGGGCAGCCGAGGCACATGAGAACGGATACACTGGCGAAGGTGTCGACATTGCCGTGCTCGATACCGGAGTCGATCCCGATCATTCCTGGCTGGAAATCGAGTCCGGCGTCGATTGCACTGAGCCGGGATGTCCGGACGGCCAGGAAGATCGCCACGGACACGGCACGCACGTCGCCGGGACGATCGCTGCCTCAGAAGAGAGCCCCGTCACCGGAGTCGCGCCCGACGCGAATCTGCATTCTGTGAAGGTGCTCCGTGCGTTCGATACCGGCGGGTTCACCGACGACATTCTGGCCGGGCTGGACTGGGCCGCCGACAACGACATCCAGATCACCAACAACAGCTACGGGTTCGACAGCGAACCGCTCGGCCCCACCATTCAGCAAGCCTATTCCGAGACATATGACTCCGGTATCCTGCACATCACTTCGGCAGGAAACACTGGGGAACCCGGCGGCGATGGCGATCTGGTCATGATTCCGGCTCGTTACGACGTAATCGTCGCGGTAGCAGCCACCGAACCAGACGATTCCCGGCGTGAATCATCCAGCACCGGACCGTGCCTCGAACTGGCTGCTCCGGGTTCCTCGATCGAATCAACCTCGCCAGACGGCGAGACCAGAACGTCCAGTGGAACATCGATGGCCGCGCCTCATGTCTCCGGCGTCGCTGCGCTGGTGTGGGCGGAGCATCCGGACCTGAGCCATCAGGATATCCGAACCATCCTGGTCGATACCGCCCGGGATCTCGGCGACCACGATCAGTTCGGTCATGGTCTCGTGCAAGCAGTTGATGCAATCGAGTACGCCGCGAACTACACCACGGGCGAAACCCCCAGATTCGTCTCGCCCGAATGCGAGGGAATCGGGGACTTCTACGCATCAGACGATTAACGCCGCCCGAATCTCCCTATCGATCGCTACCGTTACACCAGACTGTCACCCGGTCAGGGCATCCCAACACGTTCGCGACAACTTCGCGATGTGCGTTGAGGCGACATACTTCCCGGACGCCTCCGGGTAATCCACCGCGACGTCTTCGGTGTACGCAGACAGGATGTAGAGCGGTGCGCCATCGTGCCAGATAACACCGGCGTCGTGATGGTGAGCCGGCCCGCGTCCGGTTTTGCAGTCGACGCGCGTCTCGTACGGGAGCATCTGATCCAGTTTGCCCAGCTTCTGCCAGGACATGATCTCCAGCGCCTGCTTGCAGAGTTCCGGCGTGCAACCGAGGCGCTCCGCCGCAGCGGGATCGCTCGTACCCTGGACCATCTGATCCAGCAGGTAACCAACATCGTTTGCGGAGGTCGCGTTGGAAACCTTCGGGTAGTCTTCCGGTTTCAGATTCGGGTCCGGAATGTTCTGACGATGCGCCGTATCGATCATGCCGATCGACTGGCAGTACTCGTTCAGATGGTCGGTGCCGAGCATGTCGACGATCTTTCCGGTGCTGGCGTTGTCGCTGACGATGATCATCATGGTGGCCGCGTCGAACAGCGTGACCTCGAACCCCGACTTCAGATGCTGGAAACAGCCGCTGTTGTTGTCCTGATACTTCGCCTCGATCGTGAATGGATCGTCCAGTGACATCCGGCCAGCGTGCACCTCGGCCATGAGTGCCATCAGGATCGAGATCTTCCGGGTGCTGGCCGAATAGACGACCGCTTCGCCATCACGTTCGGCCTGTTCTCCGGTTTTCAGGTTCTTCAGGTACCAGCGCGTCTTGAACGGCTGCGCATCGCAGAGTGCGTTGAGTTCGTTGACGAAGTTGTGCATTTCCCGTAATCCTCCAATGGTGTAGGGTCGCACGCCCCTGTGCGACCGTGTTTACGACGTCAATCCTTCGGGCCGACAGGGGCGTCGGCCCCTACGTGCAAACAACCTGCTCCTACATCGTCGCCGCTTTGACCAGGTTCGTTACGTCTCGCTCGTTTTCCAGATTCCGCATGATGCGGATGACGTCGCGGGCGTGATCTTCACCCATCACTGGAATCACCAGATCGTTGAACTTGGCATCCAGTTGCTCATCCGTTAGCGGGTTCTCAATGCTGCCGGACGCGTATTCGACATAATGTTCGACCGTGCTGCCGTCAGTCAGCTTTGCCTCGATCCGGCACTCGTCCTCACGCATTCCCTCGGTCACGGCGATCTCGGTCTTGTCGCGGACCTGGATCACTTGCTCGAGCTTGACGTAGTCGTCGCCAAACTCGTGCTCGCCGACCTTGCCCTCGAAGATCGCGGCACCAACACAATGGAAGACGCTGAACTTGCCTTCCAGCCCGGTCTGCGGAGTGCGCTTGCCGGTCAGTTCCTGCACCAACGGGTGGACATAGGCCGTGATCGATTCGACATTCCCCGGGGTAACGCCTTTCTCCCGGAGCCCCAGCGCGGCATCGATAACCGGGTGAATCACCACGCCGCAAGGGTAGGGCTTATAGGCGTTTTTTAGCAGTTCCCACTCCTGCCCGAGCGTGCCGGTGATCTCCGTTGGATCGAACTTCGTGGAAAGCACGTTGGCGAAGCCGCGTTTGGCCTCGATTCCCTGCTCGGAGCTGTTGAACCCCCAGCCGGCAATCAGAGCGCTCCGCAGACCATCCATCGCGGCCTTGCCGGGGTGGAATGGTTTGGTCATCGTGCCAAACATCTCCCGGATGCCGGTCGGTTGGGCTGCAGCGAGGCCGATCGCGTATCTGATCGACTGCTCGTCATGTCCGAGCATCTTCGAGGACGCGATTGCCGATCCGAAGACGCCGGTGGTGCCGGTGATATGCCAGCCAACGTTGTAGTGGTCCGGATAGACGCTGTTGCCGATTCGCAGGCAGGCTTCGACACCGACCGCGAACGCCGTAATGATGTCCTTCGCACTGCCACCACGCCACTCCGCAAGGCTCAGGACCGCAGGTGCGATGGGTGCACTCGGGTGGATTACTGTCCGCAGATGCGTGTCGTCGAAATCGAAAATATGGCTCGACATTCCGTTGATCAGCGCGGCATCCAGCGCGTCGACCCGCTCCCGCCGGCCGTAGACACCAACCTGACCCGGTCCACCAACCTCCGACGAGAGCTTCAGCAGGATGTCGACGGATTCGTGCCAGGCAGCCCCGATTGCCACGCCCATCCAGTTGAGCAGGCTTCGCTTCGTTTCCCTGACGACTTCCGGTGGAAGATCGTCGTAGGTCGTGTGTGCGACGAATCTCGCCAACTCAGCAGTTACCTGCGATTGATCGGCTGTCATAGATGTCCCCTTCGTTCGTTGCGGATTGGTTTGCTCTCCGACCGGCGCACACCGGGCGCGACCCTACCGGTAATTCTGCTCCGGCTCCTCAGACTCTAGCACGGTCTCGTTGTGTTCGGACTCTTCCGGCTCGGCTCGCCCCCAGACGGCGAGCGCCACGCCACCCAGCAGGATCACCGCTCCGAGTAGCACGACCCAGCCAGGCAACTCGCCGAAGAAGATCAGGCCGAGGATCGTCGCGCCGATCGGCTCCATGAGAATGACCAGTGTCACCAGCGTCGGTGTCACCCATTTGACGGCCCAGTTGAACGATGTGTGCCCGATCAACTGGGGGACCAGCGCTAGCATCAACCCGAAGAAAATGACCATCCCCGGCAACTCGCCATAGTGCGGGCCGACGATGAGCGGAATCGGCAGGAGCGTCAGTGCCCCGATCGCGTACGCAACCGCAACGTAACGGGACGTGCTGAGTCCGCGGCGCTGCGCTTCCTGGCCCATCAGGAAGTAGAAGCTGAATCCGAGCGCCGCGACCAGCGCCAAAGCATTGCCGAGCATCGGGTTGGCCCCGGCTCCGTCACCGGCTGCATCGCCCAGTGCCAGCACCATCGCCCCGCTGATCGCCACGGCGATTCCGATGATGGTGAGTTTCGAAGGAACCTCACCCTTCCAGAGCCAGAGCATGATCGCCACCCAGACCGGTGAACTGGTCGCGATGGTCGTACTCGCCGCGATCGAGGTGAACGCAAACGCCGGAATCCAGCTTCCGAAGTGGATCGCCAGGAACACGCCGGCTCCGAGCGCAAACCAGTACGCCCCCGGTTGCGGGCTTTCTTCGTTTCGGGTTCGATACCAGAGGGGAATCAGGAGCATGCTGGCGAAGATCAGACGCAGTGCCGCCATCGCAAGCCCGAGCCCGACCTGGTTCAATCCCTCGCCCGCGGCATAGCCGAACCTGATGAAAAGTGCCGCCGTCGATGCCGCCATCAGGCCCATGAACAGGACGAGACCGATTTTGATTGGTGAGGGACGTTCGCTCACGATTCGTCTTCCCAAGTGTTGCCAGCGCCAGTCACGACCGAAGCATGGTACCAGTCCGGTGTCGGCATTCAGCATAATGGCAGTGAAACCATCAGGCTCGAGCGCTGTGAGACGATCTTGACAGAAATGGAACAAAGCGTTCAGGGGCAACTTCGATGCTGATACGATGTTGTTTCGTATGCACGTATCTATCCGGATTTGGTTCGAGGAGGTTGCGGGTACCGCGATTATCGTTGAGAACCGTCTCACGATCCTACGCATTTGCCTTGCTGATGATGGCGTCGTTTGTGCTTGCTGGATGTTCAGACGGGATTTCCGGGTTGATTAGCCGAGATGGGAGCGAGACGCTCCGTATTGCAACGACGACATCGCTGGATGACTCCGGCCTGCTGGACGAGATCCTGCCCGATTTTGAAGAAGAACACGGCGTCAATACGGACGTTATCGCAGTTGGAACGGGTCAGGCGTTGATTCTGGGCGAGCGCGGGGATGTTGATATCGTGCTGGTTCACGCGCCGGGACTGGAGCAGGAGTTCATCGACGGGGGCTACGGAATCGACCGGACAACGGTTATGACCAACCCATTCAATCTCGTCGGTCCGCATGACGACCCGGCAGGTATCGGGGATGCTGACAGCGCCGGGGATGCTCTGATGCGCATCGCCGAACATGAGGCGCCGTTCGTCTCACGCGGTGACGACTCCGGAACACACACAAAGGAACTCGAGATCTGGGAGACGGTCGAACACGAGCCGAATACCTCGGACGACTGGTATCACGCGGCAGGGCAGGGAATGGGTGAGACGCTGCTGACCGCGAACGAACTCATTGCCTACGTGTTGACCGACCGCGCGACGTTCGTGACGATCGAAGACGAGCAGGTCTCGGATCTGACCGCCCTATATG
>SLMJ01000036.1 GCA_007133615.1 Thermomicrobiaceae bacterium
CCCGATCTGATCTCATTGGAGCGGGCGACCATCCAGGTCTGTCCCGTCAGCGTCGTTGAACCCATCCTCGGCTAGTTTCACGTCCGAATTCGGTGGAATACCCTTGGCATCGAACGCATCCGTAAGTGTGACCCTACCTGGCCATACAACGAAGTCGTGAATGATGCTTGTATCGTTGGTCCCACTATAGATCCCGGCCCACGCGGCACCTGATCGTTGGCTGACGGGAATCCATGCGCCGCCCGATAGGTCGGCTCCATTTGCGAACGCTCTGATGTGTTCGCCTTTGTCGATGATGGTCAGGTCTATCCTCGCACCGTCTTCGATCATAGAGGTATTCCCTCCGGTACTCCAGATGGTTCCCTGCTCATCGTCAATAACCAGCCACGCGGATAGCGGATCGATGTAAGCGAAGCGCACCGTCCCGCCGTCAGGCCCGCTGGAACGTATCACCAGACCAAACGTCCGTTCTCCAGTGCCAAGAGTGAACGATGCCTTCATCTTTCGTCGACCAGGCTCTGACTCAACGATCGCATACAGGTTGCCGGATTGTTCGAGGTAACCCTCGTCAGCGTTCACGGTTCCCGTTCCACTTGTCACATGCCAGTTGGAGTCACCCTTGTCCGCCGTTCTGTCGTGCAGGTCAAGCCCGCTCGATGGATCTGCCGACGCGAACTTATCCACGGTTGACGCAATCCCGAAACGTGACAAAAAGCCTTCCGGTAGCCCGGTGGGCGCAACGAGCCGGACGTCAGTGAACGAAACATTCGTGGTTGGCGAGTTCGTTATTCCGGCGAACAACTCACCTTCGGCGCCGTGGTCATCGACAATGAGTAAGGCCGCATCTGGAAACTGCGGGTACCTGCCTCCTGAAACCAGAACGAACTTTCCACCACCAGGCCTGGGGATGACGCTGATCAGATGGTCAACGGACCGGTTTGCCGTCTCAGGAACAGTACCGGGTGGGCCGTACGCGTGACCAGACGGAACGTTATAGATGTTTCGGGTCGTCATGCGAATGCCGTCGGTCTCATCAAGCGGGTTCGCCGGGTTGGGGTTGTCAGAAAGAAACACTCCGGTACCCTGTGTTGCGCCTTCAATCCGGACTACCGCGACAAACGCTCCAAGGTCGTCAGCGGGTACAGGGCTGCTGGTCCACAATGCTGGATCGCCCCAGCCCTGGCTTGCCCCTGCTCGTATGGTGCCATGGTTGATTCGCAGGCGGTCCGCACTGTTTGTCACAGACCATTGACCTGGACCCGGCGATGCATCAATAAGTCCCTCGATTGGCGGCTCAACATCGGTGGTGAACGCATCGTGGAACAGGAGGTCTTCAGAACCATGCACTTTGGTCTCGCCCCGTGCGGTGCTGACAGTGACATCGTCCCAGGTAGCGATTCCCGCAGGCGATAGATTGGCAAAGGCACCGATTCCGGTGCGAGTCCCATCGGTCAGGTCCGTGATTCCCTGGCCAACGAGTTCACCATTGTCGTACACGGCTACCTCATTCCCGTGGGCCGCCAGTCGAATCGTGCGCACCGTTCCGTTTACCGACCGGTGGAAGTTCATGAAGATGATCAACCGATCCACACCGTTTCTCCGCTGGAACACCTCGATCTCGGAGTTACCTGCTTGTTCCAGGTATCTCGCGTGAATGAAGTTCGCCTCATCCTCGTACCGAACGTATACACCTGCGTAGTGCTCCTCGGGACCAGCGGGTAGATCGATGGTGGCTTCAACCGCGTGGTCGGTTGTTCCGGCGTCAACGAGCAACCGTCCCTGTCCATGCTGCGTTCCCATGCGAGCCAGGTTGTTTTCGATCATCCAGTCAGTATTGATTGCCTGCCACGTTACCTGATCAGGATCGCCGGGAGGATCCGGCTCGTCTGGTGGATCGGAATCGTCGGGTGGGCTGACCTCGGACTCAGCATCCGGCCCAGCCGCGAAGTTGAGCGCCACCTCGTTTGCAGGAATCGCCCGGTTGTAGAGGGCGACCAGGTGATAGGTCCCGAGCCAGGGGCGATCAGTTCCGATCTCGTTACCCAGCGCAATTCGGTACGCGTCATCCCAGTTACCAAGATCGCCGGAAACGGTATCTGACGCGACGATTTCTCCGTCAATGTAGAGATGAGCGTTACCGTCCGCACTACGGGTGTACACGACATGCTGCAGGTGTGAAACTGCACTGTTCGCAGGTGAACTTATTGACGGTTGGCCGTTCAAGTTCGTACTCGATGTTCGCAACCGTGACTCGAACTGCGCCGCCGAGAACCCGTTGGGATGCCCCTGCCCAAGGGTTACGTTCCTGTGGTGAAGGCCATCGGAGATCGTCACGACGCGAGCGGGTCCGCTCTGACTTGCTGATTCTGGAGTGATCCAGGCTTCGACAGTGATCGCGTTGCTCGACTTGAACTCGTTGACCAGTGCAACAGGAGGATCTTCGGACGCGATCCGATTTGCCTGGTTTAGACGCAACGATCCTTCCTGCCAGTCGACGGTTGCCGGATCCTCGATGGTGAGGTCAATCGGATCGCCGTTTCCGGATGTGTCGGCAACAGTGGCTCCGTCTCCCTCGGAAAATTCGTAAAGTGCAACCAGTCCTTCCGTAACCCTGGATGGGGTCTCGTTCTGAACGGTGATTGACCGCGTTGATTCCGCCAGCGGCTCACCACCATCAATCGAGTCGAACGCGCGGGCGACTAGCAGGTACGCGCCGTCTGCGACGGAGGTTGTGTCCCATTCGACCGTCCAGTTGCCGTCCGAGCCGATCTCGGTTGCGGTTTCAATCGCAATAACATCGTCGCCGTCGTCATACAAGAACTCGATGCGCTGTGCTTCATCTGGAGCAGAAACGGAGAGCGTCAGCAACTCACTCACGATCGCTCCCTCCGCCGGCTGCTGCCAGTTCACCTCAGGAACGGGTGGTGGTGGATCGACACTTCCGGATTCGGCGTCAGGCCCTGCGTGGTAGTTGTGTTGAATGTCCGCCGAACTCAGCGCTCGGTTGTAGAGCGCAACCAGGTGATAAGTACCGCTCCAGGGGCGGTCCGCGCCGATTTCATTGCCGAGAGCGAAACGATAACCCTGGTTCCAGTTTCCAAAGTTGCCGGAAACCGTGCTCGAGCTCACCTCAACGCCATCGATGAAGAGTCGTGCCTCCCCGGAAGCGCTCCGCACGTATACAACGTGCTGGAGTCCGGTCGTCGCGCTGCCTGATGGGCTGGAAACGGATGGCTGTCCATTGGAGTTTGTGCTGGTCGTGCGCAGGCGAGCGTCGTACATGCTTCCGGAAGCGCCTGTCGGATCACCGTGCCCGAGCGTGAAGTTGCGGTCGAAGAGCCCGTCTGAAATGGTCACGATGCGAGCCGGGCCACTCTGCGTGGCCATTTGAGGCGTGATCCATGCTTCAACGGTTACCTCGTTGCTCGACTGGACACCGTCAATCACTTTCGAAGCAGGACCGGAAGAGGCGATTCGGTTCTGAGCAGTCAGATCCAGCGAGCCGTTTTCCCACGTGACTGCTCCCGGATCTTCGATGTCCAGATCGAGCGGATCACCGACTCCGGAAACATCATGCACGATGCTTCCACTGCCCTCCTGGAAGTTGTAGAGCGTAAGCAGGCCTTCGCCGACCCGCTCGAGAGGTTCGTTGCGGATGACTACTCCCCGGGCTTCAGACGCCAGCTCCGATCCGGAATCAACCTGATCGAATGCGGTTGCGGTGAGCACATATCCGGCATCGGGTATGGTTGTGGTGTCCCATTCGACTGTCCAGACGTCTTCTCCATCTGCCTCAGTGACTGTTCCGATCGAACCCGCGTTAGTATCGGTCTCCCAGGTGAAGGTGACCTGCTTAGTCTCTTCGGGCGCAGTCACCCGCAACAGCACCGTCTCGCTGATCACGGATCCTTCGTCAGGTTCAATCCAGTTCACGACTGGTTCTGGCGGTGGCGGATCGGTCCCGCCGGGATCTGCATCTACCCCGGCATTGAAGTTAATCTGTACTTCGCTCGAGCTCAGTGCCCGGTCGTACATCACGATGAGGTGGTAGGTACCGAGCCAGGGGCGATCCTCATTGATCTCGTTGCCGAGCGCCAGACGGAAAGTCGAGTCCCAGTTACTCAGATTTCCGGTAATTGAACCTGAGACTACCTCAGTCCCGTCGATGAAGAGCCGGGCAGCACCAGTAGACGACCGGGTGTAAACAATGTGCTGCAAGGCATCGCTCGCGCTGCCTGTGGGGCTTGTGAGCGACGGCTGGCCATTGTTGCTTGTATCCGTCGTTCGAAGTCGAACGTCGTACTGAGCTCCGGACACACCGTGCGGGGCGCCGTGTCCAACAGTGAAGTTCCGGTTATGCAGGCCATCAGACATGCTAATCATCCGTGCCGGACCACTTTGCGAGGCAGACTGTGGCTGCACCCAGGCTTCGATCGTTAGCGCATTGCTCTCCTGGAACGAGTCAATCAGTCTTTCAGGCGCGTCGGAAGACGCAATCCGGGTCGGCCCAGTCAACGTGAGTGAACTGTTTCCCCATTCGGCGTTGGAGGTGTCCTCAATCTGCAGGACTACCGGTTCTCCGGCGCCGGATACATCGTTAACGGTGGCGCCAGAAGATTCTTCGAAATCGAAAAGGGCGACCATGCCGGTCGTGACACGTGTCGGCGTATCGTTCAGTATGGATATCGCCCGGGACGCTCCGGCCAGCTTTTCACCGCCGGCCTCATTGTCGAACGCCTCGGCATGGACGTACCAGCTACCGTCGTCGAAATTCGTTGTATCGATTTCAATCGACCAGGTTCCCTCCTGATCAGGTGCAGTTGCCGTTTCGATGGGGAGCGACTCCTGGTTGTTTTCGAGCGTGAATTCGATACGCTGCGTCTCATCCGGAGCATCAACGCGCAGGTCGGCAACACCATCAAGCGTCGCACCTTCGGCTGGCTCGATCCAGGTCACCTTCGGCTCTGGCGGCGGGGGCTCGTATCCTTCGCCGGTCGGGCCAAGGCCGAAGTTGTGAGTGATTTCGGAGGGTGTGAGTGATCGGTCAAACAGCGCGACCAGATGCAGAGTACCCAGCCATGGTCGCTCTCCATCGATTTCGTTTCCCAGCGCGAATCGATATGCTTCTCCCCAGTTGGAGAGATCGCCCGAAATCTGTCGACTTGCTACCTCATTACCGTTGACGTATATCCTGGTGATACCCAGAGACGATCGAGTGAAGACGACATGCGCTAAGTTGGTCGTTGCGGCACCTGCAGGAGTCCAGGTCGACGGTTCGCCATTGAGATTCGTGGCAGTCGTCCGCAGTCGAACATCGAATCGATCTCCAGTGGACCCATCGGGTTCACCCTGTCCCAGAGTCAGATTCCGCCCGTTTAATGTGTTCGAGATGGTGACGATCCGGGCCGGGCCTGACTGATTTGCCTCGGCGGGCGTGATCCACGCCTCAAGGGTGAGCGAATTGCTCGCCTGAAGACTGTCGATGAGCTCCGACGCCGGTCCTGGCGAAATGATTCTCCCTGGTTCAGACAGCGTGAGGGACTCATCCTCTCCCCACACGGCTGTATCAGGGTCCTCAAGTTCCAGGTTCAGGGGCGTACCAACTCCGGAGACATCATGAACGGTGGTGCCCGAGCCTTCTGCAAAGGTGTACATTGACTGCAGGTTCTGCGCGACACGTCCTTCATCCGGAAGTGGTGGGACGGGCTCCGCGAGCGGGGTGACAGTGACGTTTCCGAAGGTCGCATCCATGTCGTGGGCTACAAGGAGGACAGAACCCGCGCTCAACTCACCAATCTTGACTGCGGACAGGTCCCACTCTTCCGGTTCGACCTCACCCTGGGGCCAGACTTTGAAGCTGTAACGATTTGAGAACTCGTTGATGGTTTCAACGCGGAACTTGAACATGTATGGAGTTTCCAGCTCAAGTTGCCGGCACTCCTCATCCTCAATGATCGGGTCTGTATCTCCGAGGACATTCAAGCGATAGCAGTTGAGTTCGTTGCTCCAGGCATACCAGCCCATCCCACCCATCGGCCGCCACTCCCAGCGGGGCTGCGGAAATGTCCCGGAGGAACTGTGCGGATAGTGCCCGGCCCATCGGGCAATGACCCCGACCCCTGGCGGGTAGGTGTCACCGAACCCGTGCATCGTGATCGGGACTTCAACCTCGAAGTCGTCCCAGATGATGTCGCCGAGGCCGATCAGGCGATCGTATCCGATGTCGACAGTGCGAACGCCGTCGTCGGTCAGTGTCCAGAGCCCATCAACGGCCTGGGCAACATCGTTGATCTGATCAACCGTGCTCCAGTCGATCTCGTACGGCGAGGTCCAGTTTCTGTCAGGGGTGTAGGTCACGGTCACGGTCGTGTCGGTCGCAACGCCATCATTATCCGTCGCAGTGATTACCACCGAGTTTGCACCCGAAACGAGATCAAAGCGATCAAGTTCGATGTTGAAGTCTCCGGGTGATACGAGCCGGTCACCGTTCGGTCCAACGGAGAGCGGTGATGAAGCACCGCCATTCAGCGTGTATGCCAGCGAACTGATGCCGTTCGCGGAGCTGACGCGACCGAGTATGTTCACCCAGCGTTGGGGATTTCCGATGTGTCCGAATGACTGTTCCGCACCGTACCAGACGTCGATAACTGGCGCGTCCACCCCGGTGAACGTGTAGACGGGGAGAGTTTTCGTCGTCGTCGTCCCGTTGTCCGCGGTGGATTCGATCTCGAGTTCCACCACCGATAGCGGCTCGACATCTTCAATCGTCACCTCGTGAAAATAGCTGAACGTGTCGGTGGAGATGCGTGCGGCTGCGTCCGGACCCTGGCCCGAATACGCAACGGTACTTCTGGAAGGCCGGTCGGTCGTCCAGCTAACAGTGATCGTTGAGTCTTCGACCCGATGCGCGACGTGCGAAACCTCTGGCGGGCTGGTGTCCAACGCCTGGTTGGCGTTCGGTTCGGTGATTGGTGCTCGCGTGTTGAATACGTAATCGATGACCGCCGTGTGAGCTGGCGGAAACGTTCCGGCGTTGCCGGCGAATACACCGACTTCCTGGACCGCTATTGGCATGTGTGCAGACGCCACTGACTGCCAGTCATGCTCATCCGCCTTGTACGCGAAGGTCCATTCGTCGCCGGTTCGATGAATGCGCAAGTTGAGTGGTAGTTCCGATGGGATTCCCTGATTGAGATAGACCTCATACGTTTCATCGCTTATCGAGGCAGCGAAGAGGCCGATGCCGCCTTCCCTGCTATAGACATCAAATCGGAGTGACTGACCGTCGGATCCCTCGATCAGGAACCCCTGCATCGCGTTGATGCCCGTTGGCAGTGATTCGAACTTTGTCTCGAGCGCGAAGTCAGTGTCAGCCACCGGCTGCATGAGTCTCGGCGCGAGGCTCCCGTCAACCCAGACATCGTGACTCTGTCCCATCGGGACCGAAATCTTTGCCCGGGTGCCGTCGAATTCCAGCGTACCCCGGCCAGATGGGTCCACAAACGACCATCGATCGTCGAGCTCGAGTCTGTTGAAATCGTCAGAAACAGGCTGACCGTCTTCGAGGGTACCCGGGTCGTGGTCCAGGGTCGCCGAGTCATCAACCGCTGGTTCGTCTCGTGGTTCCAGACCGGCATCGGGACGAAGCTCGACCCAGGGAGCAGGTTCCGACTCGGGTA
>SLMJ01000204.1 GCA_007133615.1 Thermomicrobiaceae bacterium
ATCATCGACTGGGGCCCGAACGGCCTCAGCAATCCGGACGCACTGGCTGTTGGCCAGCAGCTCTTCATTCCAGGCGGTGTTGAACCCGTTCAGGAAGAAGCTTCGGCTGACTTCCAGGACAATGGCGAAGAAGAGGTCGAAGCAACCGAACCACCGCCAGAACCGGATACGAGCGAGCCGGAACCAGAACCTGAGCCAGAACCGGAACCCGAGCCTGAGCCGGAGCCAGAACCTGAACCCGAGCCAGAACCCGCGCCGTCGTCGTCTTCGGACACGGGGGTCGCAAACGGCAACTTCATCTGGCCGGTTGAAGGCGTTATCACGCAGCGGTTCGGCCATACATCGTTCTCGCAGTCATCCGGTTGGTACGGATCGTCCGGTCACACCGGCCTGGACATTTCCAACTCGACCGGCACGCCGATCCACGCAGCCGACGGAGGTACTGTAATCGTTTCCGGATGGTCCGGAGGCTATGGCTACGCCGTCGCGATCGATCACGGCAACGGGTATGTGACCTGGTACGCCCACATGGCGGAACAGCCGCCGGTAAGCGTCGGTCAGAGCGTTTCACAGGGCCAGTACATCGGCCCGGTGGGATCGACTGGCTACTCAACAGGTCCTCACCTGCACTTTGAGGTACGCAAGAATGGAACCTATCAGGATCCGCTCTCGTACCTGCGCTAGTGGCCCAGCGCTCATACGAACGTTCAGCCGGCCTGGATCTGCAGGCCGGCTTTCTTATGGCCGCTTTTGCAGTGCGGGATAGACGCTCAAAGCACTTTCGCCCAGAAGCAGCCGCAGGTCAGCATCGCTCAGAAACGCCAGCTCGTTGCGCGAAAGATCAACGAGTTCGAGGTACGGATCGCCCGATCCAGATCCCCAGGACGCCGGAAAATTCGATCCCCACATGATCCTGTCTGCGCCAAAAGTCCGGACGAGTT
This sequence comes from Thermomicrobiaceae bacterium, assembly GCA_007133615.1. Lineage (GTDB taxonomy): Bacteria > Chloroflexota > Chloroflexia > Thermomicrobiales > Thermomicrobiaceae > SLMJ01. The sequence continues at coordinate 942 of SLMJ01000204.1, forward strand.
GGCCGAAGAACTGCTCAACGGTCGATCCGCCCTGCCCGGCGTCGTGCAGGTTGTAGGTCGAGAATTTCAGCCAGATATTGGGATGTTCGGCGAGGTCGAAGAGCGTACGAGCCTGTTCGTAAGGCGGGCCATCGTCTACGAGCGAGTTCGCCAGATGATCCAGCAGGATCCGGACATCCCGGTTCTGTTCTGCTGCGCCGGCGAGGTTCGGCAGGCCGCTTCGATGCAGGGCAACGTTCACCGGAACATCCAGGCGCGCCGCTTCCCGCCAGAACGGTTTCGCACGTTCCTGATCGATCCAGCTCGGATCATTCTGCGTGAATAGTCGGACGCCGCTCACTCCACGTTCTTCGACCATGTAGCGCAGAACATCCGGCGTATCCGGGGCCGTCGCATCGATACAGCAGACGCCGACGAACCGATCGGGACGCGCGGCAACACTGTCGAGCGTATAGCTGTTGTCGTAGCCATAGACAGACGACGCCTGCACCAGCACCGTCTTATCTACCCCGGCACGGTCCATGTGTTCGATTAGCCCCTCAGCCGAAACCGGATGCTCCTTCGACCAATCGGACTGCTGGCCATCGATCGGGCTGATCGGATATCGATACTGATCGCCAGCAATCGCGTGCGCGTGGGTGTCCACAATAACCATGGATGACCTCTTCCAGTCGGTATTCACGCAGTAGCACCAGGCGAAGTCTAACCGCCTGATGCTATGCGTTCGGGCACTGAGGAGTCAATGCTGGTGATCGTCGGTGTTTTCCAGCCGATCAGGCACGTCCGTTCCCGGTTCCACGACGACGAACTGTCCCATCATTCCCCGGTCCTCATGCCGGAGTATGTGGCAGTGATACATGAACGGAACGGTCGGATCTGCGTAGTCGTTGAACTCGGCAATCAGCCGAACAGTCCTCCCTGGTGGAAGCTGTACCGTGTCCTTCCAGCCGCGCAAATGCTCGGGCGGATCCGCTCCATCTATGTCGAGAATCTGAAAGTGAATTAGATGATCATGGAAGTTGTGCAGCATTCCGTGCTCGTTCGTAATTTCCCAGATTTCGGTGGTATCGACCTCGATTACCTCGTCGATCCGCCCCATGTCCATCGACTCGCCGTTGATGCTCTGGCTGCTGTCAAGGCTGAACTGGCGGGTTGCCACCGCGTCGGGCTCCTCCAGTTCTGTGACTTCCACAAGTTCGTCAGGAAGGTCCGGAGACGCGACGAGGTCATCGTCACCGGTGATTCGAAGAATCTCGAATGTGTCCCGTCCACCGTTCGTCCGATCGTTCCACGCATCCATCCCCAGATCTGGTTCGAAGCTACGGAGCATCACATCATCGCCTGGTGCCATGCTCACAACGAGCTCGGCGCGCTCTCCTGGCGAGAGCTGCAGGCGATCCATGCTCACCGGGGCTGCAAGCAGACCTGTATCTGAACCGATGACATCGAACGTCCTGTTGTCATCGAAGCCGAAATTGTACACCCGGGCAGTCGATGCATTGAGGACCCGGAACCGGACGAGACTGGTGCTAGCCTGAAACCGCGGGGCGTGCGTGCCATTGACCAGAATTTCATCGCCGAGAATGCCCAGATTACTCATCATCCCAGTGCTGAAATCGAGTGAGCCGTCATCGTTGAACTGTTTGTCCTGAACGATCAGCGGGATGTCATCCACGCCGTACTCGCGCGGAAGCGCCAGGTCCTCCAAATCCGGATCATCGATGATAAACAAGCCAGCGGCACCGCGGTAGACATGCTCCGCCGTGGCTCCGTGCATATGAGGGTGAAACCAAAGCGTCGCAGCCGGCTGATCGATCGTCCAGTGCGGCTCCCAGGTCTCGCCAGGCTGGATCATCTGGTGAGGCCCGCCGTCCATCCGTGCGGGCAAGTGCATGCCGTGCCAATGCAGCGTTGTCACCTCATCCAGTCCGTTTCGAACATTGATCTGTACGTCATCTCCGCGATCGGCCCGGATCGTCGGACCCAGATACGACCCATTGATACCCCATGTTTCAGTCGTCACTCCGGGCATCAGATCAGACTCTCCGGCGACGAATTCGAGATCGAAGACCTTCTGTCCATCCAGGCTGACCTCGGGCTCGACGAGCGCAGGGATCGAAAGTGGCGAATCAAACTCATGCTCGCCGACGTTGGATTCGCTACTGGCCACGCCGCAGGCGGAAATGAACAGTGACAGGATTCCCAAACTCAAGAGCAATAGTCTGCGTGTACGCCATCCAGCATGCAATCCGGCAGCCGGAAACCGTTGATCTTTTGACATTCGGTACAAGCCTTTCTCACTGGCGCTGATTCAGCGCACAGCTATCCGTGAGGAAGGAGTGTCAGCTCCTTCCTCCGATTGATCGTTCATTGATCAGTCATCGAGTGCGCAGGCGGGCCGGACCGTGGAATCCGGTTTCTTCTGCAACGCTCGCAGACCTCCCGGCCACCAGACCCGATCACCCAGCGCAATCGTCAGCGCCGGGAGCAGAATCGAGCGCACGATCATCGTCTCGATCAGCAGTCCAAAGGCGACGACGAAGCCGAGCTGTATCATCATGATCAGCGGGAAGGTCAGCAATACCAGAAAGGTCGCCGCCAGAACGATCCCGGCCGAGGTGATGACGCCGCCAGTCACCGACAGGCCGGTCAACATGCCCGCAACTGTTCCCCGGCGGTCAGCCTCCTCGCGGACCCGGCTCATCAGGAAGATGTTGTAGTCGATTCCAAGCGTGACCAGGAACACGAAACTGAGCAGGATGACCTGATCGTCCAGCGCGGCGTGTCCAAGCAGGTGCTCGAAGATCAGCACGCTGCCTCCGAGTGCTGCCAGATACGAGAGCACACTGGTGACGACCATGATCAGCGGGGCAACGAGCGCCCTGAGCAGAACGACCAGAATCGCCAGCACCACGACGAAGACCAGCGGGATGATCACCAGTCGATCGCGCGCGTTAGCCTCAGCAACGTCCAGGTCCATGGCATCCTGCCCGCCAACTATCGCGTTGGCGTCTGGTACCGCATGGACTGATTCCCTCAGCGACTCGATTCGCTCGAACGCCGCCCGGGTGTTTGGCTCGGCATCGAGAGTGACCGAGTACAGCCGTATGCTGTCGACCTCGCCACGCGGTTCGCTGGCGACGACACCCGGTGCGTTGGCGATTGCTGCTTCAACGTCCGATGTTGAGCCCGCATCCGCCGCGACAATCGCCGGTTGGCTTGTTCCGGCCGGGAAGCTCGCCGAGAGCAGCTTTTGCCCGGTCACGGATTCCGGCTCGGTTCGGAATGCATCTTCATGTGCCAGGTGCGTTTCGGTGCCGATGAAGCCCGTGGCGAGCACCGCCAGTAGTGCGGCTGTCGCAACCCAGACCGGGCGAGGTCTGCTGCTCACAAACCCGCCGACCTTCGCCCAGATTCCGTTAGGGCTGCCAGTCTCGGATCCATAGTGCGGCACGAACGGCCAGAAGATCCGCCGTCCGAAGATCAGAAGCACGGCCGGCAACAACGTCACCATCGCCAGAAACGCGCTGAAGATGCCGGCTGCACCGATCGGCCCCAGACCGCGGGTTGCGTTCAGATCGGCAAAGAGCAGGATCAGCAGACCAATTATCGTAGTTCCAGCAGATGCCAGAATCGCCGGAAACGCCCGCCGGATCGCGCTCGCCATCGCGACGTGCGTGTCCAGATGACGCCGCAACTCTTCCCGATACCGGGCAATCAGCAGCAGGGCGTAGTCCGTGCCGACACCAAACACCAGGACTGGAAGCAATCCGGTATTCTGGCTGTTGGCCGTCATACCGAATTGCTGGACGAAGCCGTAGATCATCGCCGAAGACGTCTGATGGGCGAACCCGACGACCAGCAGGGGGACAGCCCAGAGGAACGGACTCCGGTAGATCACAAGAAGCAGGACTGCGACGACCGATGCGCTGACGATCAGCAGCGTGGTCTCGATGCCGTCGAAGACCTCAACGCTATCCACGAAGAACCCGGCCGGTCCAGTTACCTGGACATCGAGTCCTCCACTCTGGCTGACGAGATCTCGGATTTCCGGGATTTCATCGAAGAACTCGTCCCCGGCTTCTCGAAGCGGCACCGCGAACATTGCTGCGTTACCGTCTTCCGATTCGATGACCGGGCTCAGATCCAGGTAGGAATAGCGTTCGGTGAGCGCCTGATGATCAGTTTCGGCCCGTGCCAGATCATCGTCGGTCAATCCCGCGTCTCGGTGATAGATGACGACCGCCGGAATCACATCACCGTCACCGAGTTGTTGCTCGATCTGGTGAACCTGGAGTGATTCGGCGTCAGACGGCAGCCACTCCGCCGTTTCGTTGTTTTCGACATCAGGGAGCTGTGCCGCAAAGGGCGACACACCTGCCATTATCACCAGCCAGACGGCCAGGATGACCCATTTCGCCCGTCGTCTAGTAACCAGATCGGCAAACCAGCCGAACAGTCCGGAGGTGGCATATTCGGTTTTCGGGGTATCTTCTGTAGACATAGTCGGACGTTTCCTCCACATGTGTGCAGTCGATAGATATCGCCATCGGTGGCACGCGGAGGTTGTCCGGACTATCCTTCGGGTGGGTACCCTGGATGCCTGGTTTCGCTCCGCGGAACCGGTTCAGGACTCGAGCCGCTGGCGGGTGTTGCCGCACGCCGCCAGTGGCCTACTTCTCATTGCTCTAATCTCCTTCCCGCATCTCATGCATCTGGCGCCAGGTTGGAATACCTTCCATCAGCTCAACATCGGCCCATCGTTCGTCTGACATACGCTCCAGCATCGCCTTGATCCAGGCAACCTCACACACCAGCATCGCCCGTCGATACTCGGACTCGATCATGAACAGATCCGGCACACCCTGCTCGCTGGCTCTCTCGCTCTTCGCGTCGATCTCTTCGATCATTGCGTCAAGCAACTCGAGGCGAACATCGAGCATTTCGACCGCTTCGTCTGGCGGCAGCACAGGAAGCAATGAGAGCGCTGCCTCGAACTGCGGGTACTCCTTGACGGGGGTGCTCACAAGCTCGCGAAGCCATTCCCGCATCTCGGCTTCGCCGGTATCGGTGATGTGATAGACGGTCCGCTCGGGACGTTTCCCTTCTCGCACCCGTTCACCGGCGACGATCAGCCCATCCTGCTGGAGACGATCGATCACCGAGTAGAGTGAGCCGAACCGCAACTTGATGCTCTGCTCCTTTTCCCGTTCGCGCAGCGTTCTGGCCATCTCGTATGGATGCATCGGTCGTTCGAACAGCAACGACAGCACGGCGAGCGCGAGCGGGTTGGATTGTGATCGTTGTGTCTCCGACATCGCCTGAACCTTTCCGTATATTCGTGAGCGAGTATACGGGGAAGAGTATCGTCTGTCAACAGGAGATACCGGCATAGTTAGTGCGGGTTTAACTGCTGCCAGCTCTGTAAGTCCGGGGGGATTCGACTGATGACCGGATTACCCGTCGACGGGACCCAGAGCCCCGGTTACAATGAATCCACGTACGTGATTGAAAAAACTGGAGTAAAGGTCGTTTGGTAGCCCACCCGGGTTCAAGCAGACGGGAAGAAAGGGAGAGACTATGGTACTGAGTCGCTACGTCGGCGCTACGGTACGCCGCAAGGAAGACCCTCGCCTTATCACCGGCAAGTCAACCTACGTTGGAGATCTGCACCTCGCCGGCACCCTGCATGTTGCATTCGTGCGCAGTCAGTATGCGCACGCGGACATCAAGAACGTGGATACCAGCAACGCCAAGTCGATGCCGGGCGTCCACGCAGTGATTGTCGGTTCGGAAGCGTCCGCGGTCGTCAACCCGGACAACGCGAACAAGCCGGTACCGGAGCCGGGTGACTCGGCGTCCACTGACATCTCTCGATTCCCGCTCGCCTACGGCCGGGTTCGCTACGTTGGCGAACCAGTCGCTGCGGTGGTTGCCGATTCCGAGACCCAGGCGCGAGATGCGGCCGACATGATCTTCGTCGACTACGAACCGCTCCAGGCGGTGACAGACATGGAGTTCGCCGTAAGCGATGGTGCTCCACTCCTGTATGACGACCATCCCGGCAACGTCTCAGCATCGTTCGAGAAGAACGCCGGCGATGTGGAAGCTGCGTTTGCCAGCGCACCGGTCAAAGTCAAAGCAAAGATTCGCAGCCAGCGGCTCTCGGGCGTCTCGATGGAGACCCGCGGGGTTGTTGCCGCGCCGGATCCGCTGAGTGGTGGACTGACCATGTGGCAGTCGACCCAGGCACCGCATCAGAATCGTGGCGAACTTGCCCCGGCACTCGGCATATCCACCAGCCAGCTCCGCGTCATCGCCCCGGAAGTCGGTGGCGGATTCGGTGTCAAGATTGGTGATTACCCGGAAGACTTCCTGATCGGCGGTCTCGCCCGCCAGCTCGGTCGGCCGGTCAAGTGGACCGAATCCCGTTCCGAGCACATGTCCACCACCCATCATGGTCGGGATCAGATCGCCTGGGTAGAAGCCGCAGCGGACAACGACGGCACCATCAAGGCGCTCAAGCTGAACGTGCTGCACGCCGCCGGCGCCTATGATCGCGGTTCCGGCATCAAGAACTTCACAATTATGATGTCCTGTGGTTGCTACGAAATCCCCGCGGTTCAGGGCAAGATCGACGCTATTTTCACCAACACCATGGCAGTCAGCGCCTATCGCGGCGCCGGCCGACCAGAGGCCGCCTACTACATCGAGCG
>SLMJ01000173.1 GCA_007133615.1 Thermomicrobiaceae bacterium
CAAGAACATGGGCGTCTTCGCTGTCGAGTGTCGACGGATCTGGGCGGGCGTATTGACCGTCGTAGGTGTCGAGAATATCGACTCGTTTGCCACCGATGTCGAGGCGGATCCAGGCTCCGTCATCGTCACCAGCCACCCCGGAGAGGAAGACGTTGGCTTTGTTCGAAACGGGCAACCGTGCCGTGCGATCGACATAAACGAGATCGACGCCTTGCGCCTGAGCCTCTCGCTCCAGGTGAGTCCATGCTGCAGCTTCTCCGGGAAGCCCCACTACGGCGATCCCACGGACGGACTCTCGCTCCAGAAGTCCCAACGCCCCGGTCACGTGGTGATCATCCCAGCCAGGCAGAATCAGCAAGTTTGTGTCGCGGTCCCAGGGGCGAGTAGTGCGGCCAATGAGTTCGGCACTATGTGATCGTGAAGGTCCGGCGCCTACCAGAATTCGCTGGTCTTCAACCTCGATCAGGGTGACCAGCGTGCCTGCTGCGTTGCCGATGATGAGGCGATCCTCGGGCTGTAGTCGGATGGCTGCGATTGAGAGACCGCCGCCAACAAGAATCCCGACAAGAATGAACAAGACGGTCTCCCGGTGCGGCCGGAGCCGCAGGTTTACGGAGTGACTGATCCGGGACACCAGCTCCGCCCCGGGCAGGAAATGAAGTCGAAACATAGCGTCAGTTCCGGGTTAACTACCGTCTGCGCCCGCATCGTAATATGCGACGTTGATTGATGACCCGCGACTGACCCATTCTTCCCACTGAAGACTGCCGCTGACGACAGCTCCGTCCGGGAACTCGTCACAGTTGAAGTTGGGATTCTGGTTCTGGATGAAATCGCATGACTGCCCGTTGACGGAGCCGACCTGTAGTCCGGCATTCTCGAGACGACTGACTGCATCAGCAACCGGTTCCCGGAACACATTCGGAACCCGGACCACGTCTCCCCGGCTGATGTACACGGTCACGGTCGCCCCACGGTTGACCTGCCCGGTCGGTTCGACCCGGATCACGTTACCCTGGGAAACCGACTGACTTGGCTCCTGAGACTCCTGAACGTTAATCGGCAACCCGTCGAGTTCGGACATTGCCGCACTACGAGATCGTCCGGCGAGATCAGGGATGTTGAACGTTTGCCGGCCCTGGCTGACACGAACGACCACGGTTGCGTCAGGTTCGACCTCGGTGCCGGGGGCCGGATCCTGAGAGGCGATGATTCCCTGTTGATAGTTGTCGCTGAAGACTTCCTCGACCTGGAGTTGCAGGTCACCAGCAACTGTTCTCGCCTGATCCAGTGTTCCGCCAACGAATTCCGGAACGGTTACCGTCTCCGGTTCGGGTGTCGCAGTTGGCGATGGCTCGGGAGTCGGTGTCTCCTCGACCGTCGGAGATGGTGTCGGCGTAATCCCCGCTGTCGGAGATGGGGTAGGAGTTGTTTCCACGATTGGAGTGGCGGTCGGATTCTCTGCAGTATCCCGATCGGTTGGCTCGAAAAGTCCGAAGTCGCCAAGTCGGAACGCAAGAAGCACCAGGCCGATGAGTCCGATCAGAATTGCAGAACCGATGAGCCAGGTGACGCAACCGATGTCGTCGCGGAAGTTTCCGGTTCTTGCGTTTTGTCCCCGACCGCGACCGGGCGGTCGCCTCCGTGCGCCTCGACCATGAGTGGCCGCAGCAGCAGCTCCCGCCCCGGCTCCGGCGGCGCCCGCCATCATCCGCGTGGCTCCTGCGTTATCGAACGCCTCGCCACGAGCAAGCGCTTCCAGTCCAGATGCGAGCTCGCCGGCGCTACTGAAGCGATCTGCCGGGTCCTTGGCGAGGGCAATCTCGATGAATTCGTCGACCTCAGGAGGGAGGTTTGGATTAAGCTGCGATGGCGGTGGCGGCACGGCGTTGACGTGCTGCATGGCGACCCCGACCGGTGAATCCGCATCGAACGGGATCGTCTTCGTCAGCATTTCGTAGAGAATGACGCCGGTTGAGTAGACATCCGAAGCGGGCGTTGCCTGTTCACCGCGGGCCTGCTCGGGGGAGACGTAATGAACGGTCCCCATGCCGGTGCCAGCTTCAGTCAAACTGCTGTCGCTGAGCCCTTTGGCAATACCAAAGTCCACGACCTTCACGTTGCCGTTGTTATCGACCAGAATGTTCTGTGGCTTGATGTCGCGGTGAACCAGATCACGAGCATGGGCATAATCGAGCCCATTCGCAATCTGGCGAATGACAAATGCGGCCCCATCAACAGAGAACGGTCCTTGTCTCCGGATCAGATCTTTGAGGTTTGGCCCCTCGATGTGCTCCATGACGATGTATCGGACGTCGGCGTCCTGCCCGACGTCGTACACGTTCACGATGTTGGGGTGAGACAGGCGAGCAGCGGATTGTGCTTCCCGGTCAAACCGTGCCAGGAAGTTCTCATCGGATCCGTATTGATCACGCAACAACTTGACCGCAACATCGCGGTTGAGCACGAGATCATAACCGCGATAAACGATCGCCATTCCTCCCTCGCCAACGAGTTCGTCGAGGCGGTAGCGATCGTTCAGCGTTCGTGTTTGCACCTGAAAGTGCCTCCAGACGGCAACGTGCCTTGTGCGAGACCTTCGGGCCACATCCGACGGCAGCACACTGCGTCGGAGGTCTCCCGCTCCGCAGTGTCAATCGTACTATCCTCTGGACTTCGATAATAGGTCTCGAAGGTCTCAAATTGACCGGAACGTGACAGTTGGAGCCACGCCCACTGCGATGCCGGGGCACCGGTGCGGAATAGAACGCTCCTTCTTGACAGTTGAAAGCTTCGACCTAGAATTGACGGCTACGCCGAACGACCGGCATGGCGATGCTGCCGAATGCTGCGGCACAAATGGGAGAGGGCTTTGAAGATGGCAGTGAAGGTTGTAATTCCTGCGCAATTGAGACAGTACACGAACGAGCAATCATCGGTTGAACTCGAGGCGGGTACGGTCGGTGAAGTGCTGAATCAACTCGATTCCGAATTCCCCGGCGTCAAGGAGCGAATCTGCGAGCCGGACGGCCGGATCCGACGGTTCGTGAATGTGTTCGTGAATGGGGAAGATGTCCGGGCACTGAACGGACCGGATACCGAGGTCAAAGACGGCGACGAGATCGGAATCATTCCCGCGGTTGCGGGCGGGGCCGATTTCTGAGCGTTGGACCGCAGAACGAAGGGACAGAGAACCGGGCGGCCATCTGGCCGCCCGGTTGCGTTTCCAGATCGGGTTGTGCGGGGAACCGCTAGTCGCCGGCGATCGGCAATTCGCAGGATACCTGATAATCCATATCCCGTACCTGGCTTGCATCCAGCCTGGCATGTTCGCCGCACGCCGGGCATTCAGGATCACGTCCGATTTTAAGAGACCGGAAGCTGGATTCGAGCGCGTCGAACGTCAGCAGCTTGCCGATCAGTGGTTCGCCCTGACCGAGAATGAGTTTGATCACCTCGGTTGCCTGAAGAACACCAATGACTCCCGGGAGCACGCCCAGGACACCAGCAGCGTCTCAGGTAGGCGCCAGGTCAGCTGGCGGCGGTTCGGGGAACATGCATCGATAGCATGGACCCTCGTGCGGCTGGTAGACCGTCACCTGGCCCTCGAAGCGGAAAATGCTTCCGTCCACGATTGGTTTACCCAGAATCACGCAGGCATCGTTCAGGAGATAACGGGTGGCGAAGTTATCCGCGCCATTGACCACGATGTCGTATTCGTCGACGAGATCCAGAACGTTGCTCGCGTTGAGCCGTTCCTGAATGCCGACAACTTCCACATCCGGGTTGAGGTCGTTGATAAAAGTCCGTGCTGATTCTGTCTTCGGTTCACCGACTCGATTGGTCGTGTGAACGATCTGACGCTGGAGATTGCTCAGATCAACTTCGTCTGAATCAACAATTCCAAGCTTGCCGACTCCTGCGGCCGCCAGATAGAGGGCAGCCGGAGAACCGAGCCCGCCGGCGCCGATCATCAGCACTTTGGCATCCAGCAGCTTGCCCTGGCCTTCCTCGCCAACTTCAGGGATCAGGAAGTGCCGGCTATACCGCTGACGCTGCTGAGCCGTCCACTGTCGGGGAATGTCAAACGAATATCCCGCATCTTTCCAGGCGCCGAAGCCTCCGGAGACCGAAATTGCATTCTCATACCCCAGCTGCTGGAGTGCCTGGGCTGCGAAGACGGAGCGGACACCTCCCGCGCAATAAAGGTATACGGGCTGGTCTTTATCGGGAACCTGCTCTTCAATCCGCATTTCCAGGAACCCGCGCGGAATGAACTTCGCACCCGGAACGTGGCCTTGCTCCCACTCATCGCGCTCACGCACATCGACGATGACCGGCTTCGGGCTGCTATCATCTATCGCGGTTTTCAGCGCCTGTACGTCGACCTCATCGACATTCCGGCGCACTGTTTCGAATAATTGATCGTATTTACGTGCCATCGAGATACTCCGGCCGTTAAGTCGGCATAATGCGTCCAGAATCCTACAACACGCTGAGGTCCCGCTCAATTCCGTTTCCGGCAGCGATCTCTGTGGAGCTGTTCCGGATGCTATCTAATCTGCGAGTTTCAATTACGCGCTGGGTCTAATGAATTCTCCGAGAGGAAGAGTGAATGTCAGAGTCCCGTCGACGAGTGAACACGACGACCGATCATGGTTGCTTCGGATGCGGCGAGGAGAATCCGATGGGCCTCAGGCTCGCGTTCTATCAGCATGATGACGGAGTCATCGCCCGATTCACGCCCGCTACTGCGCATGAAGGCTACACCCGGATGACGCACGGCGGAATCGTGTCAACGTTGCTGGACGAGGCCATGAGCTGGGCAGTCATCGACTCCGGGCGACTGGCCGTTACTGCAAAGATGTCGGTCGACTTCCGGAAGCCGGTGCCGTCTGGCGAGGAACTGACAGTTACCGCGAAAGTGACGAGGGATCGAGGTCGGGCAGTCGAAACCGCAGGTGAAGTTACCTCCGCCGGAGGCGACGTGCTTGCGTCATCGACAGGACTGTTCATCCGGGTTTCGGAAGAGCAGCAACGTGAATGGGAAGCAACGTATATGATCTCGGGCGAACAGTCGAGCTAGTCGATCGGTGGTTCCGCTGGACGGCGAACCCATCGTCTGCCCTGGTTTGAATAGGCCCAGTCACTCGGCTCGGCTGAATCCCGCCACATATCGAAATATCCGGTGACGTCTGCATCCAGTGTGTCCGCACCGCTCAGTATGAACGCTTCAGCGGTTCCAGGTACGATCGGCGCGCCGTATTCGAGTTCTCCGTGATGACTGATGATCGGATGCACAACATCTGCAAGAGGGATCTCGCCATTGTATTCGATTTGCTCGGCCACGCGTTCAACGAGCATTGCGCCCCGTACGATGTGGCCCACCATACGCTCCTGCTCAGTCGGATTTCGACTCTCCGGGCTGTCGTAGGCGTCGCTTTTGCCGATGTCGTGCAGCGCAGCAGTTGCGATGAGAAGATCACGATTGACCCGGCCAGCGTAGATATCTGCCGCGTTCAGGCAGACCCGCATCACGTTCAGGGTGTGTTCGAGCAAGCCGCCACGGTACGCCCCGTGAAATCGGATCGCCGCGGGAGCGGTCCAGAAGCCCGGTGTGGCTTCCAGGCAGGCCTGGACAAGTTCTCGCAGGTCGTCATCCTCTATCAACTGAATGAATCCCGAGAACTCCTCGATCAGGTCTTCGGACGGTCGATACGGACCGGGTAGATACGGTCCGATGTCTTCCCGGGTCGGAGTCAGCGCCTGAACCCGAATCTGCGGAGATCCCTGGAACTCTCCGGCGTCGCCCTCGATCAGCACGACCAGCGGCGGCTCGGGCTGATTATCCGGGTCGACGTCCCACATTACAGCCGGAAGGACGGTCCCGGTCTGGTCGCGAAACTCCAGGGAGTAGAACGGCTTGCCCTGCTTTGTCCGTCGAACGGTCAGATTCCAGAGGCAGGCAAGCCCGTAGACGCGGTCACCTGTGATCAACTCGGAAAAGACCAGCGGGACGGGACCAACCATGCTTCCTCCAGCTCGTTACTGACTGCGTTCGCGGTTTGCCAAATCGATGTCGTCCGGGTCCCGGTTAATCGGATCCGATCACGCCGGCACGTGCGTCAAGCGTGACGCGTGCAGCATTGACGAGTCCCTGAAAGGGCTTGAGGTGTTCCGGGTGCTCCTTGAACATCATTTCCGGGTGCCATTGAAGGCCGAGGAACCATGCGCTGGCGGGTCGATCGACCGCTTCGATGACTCCGTCCGGGGCGCGACCAATGACGACCAGATCGGGCGCCACATCTTTGAGCGCTTGATGATGGAACGAATTGGTCTCGATTGCCGTGGTTCCATAGACGTGATGCAGGCGAGAGCCGGAATCCGCCTCCACGCTGTGGGATTTGTCTGGTGCGTTGTAGCCGGCAACGTGCTGGCGGTGTTCGATCTCGTCGCTGTACTGACCGGCGATGTCCTGAATGAGAGTTCCGCCCAGTGCCACGTTGGCGACCTGGATTCCCCGGCAGATGCAGAGGATTGGCATATCCCGCTCCAGCGCGCCGGTGAAAAGATCGAGTTCGAAGCGATCGCGAAGTTCGTCGATGCCGTACGTGTTTTCGTGGACCTCGCTGTCACCGTATCGAGCCGGGTCGATATCACCGCCGCCACTGAAGAGAAGCCCATCGATCCGGTCGAGAATAGCCTCCACGTTGTTGGCCTGTGGCGGAACTACGAGCGGTACCCCGTCGGCCGCCTCAACGCCTTCGGTGTATGTGGCGGCCATAGCGTAGCGACGAAAGGTGCCGTGGCCGAGCGTGTCCGTCGATGGGCTGGGCGTGACTCCGATAACAGGCTTCATGGTGGGCGGGACTCCTCACAATGGTGTGCTTCTGGTTTCGAGCAATGGGCCGATTATCCGGTTCAGACGGAGCCGGGTCAAGTGGAGGGTGTGCGTATGTGAATCAATTGCTGGACACCCCGGCAACCCCTGTGTTAGAGTACTTGGCGCTGCGGTGAGCGCAGCACCCAGAACGCGCGAGACCGTCTGGCAAACACGCGCTGAATGCCGGACACAGAAAACGCGCCGAATGTCTTGACACAGGATATCGGTCGCGTTATAGTGAGTGTCGCGCTTTTGAGGGGCAGTCAGGAAGCGCGAATCTCCAGAGCCCCGAGCACCTTGACAATTGGAGCGTGACCAGATGATCTGAGTGCGAAGTGATTCGCATGAAGGTCGATTGAACCAGGAACGTCAATGCACCTTAATGGTGCGAACTTTGATGGAGAGTTTGATCCTGGCTCAGGAACAACGCTGGCGGCGTGCCTAATGCATGCAAGTCGAATGGGAGTCTCTTCGGAGGCCGACCATGGCGGACGGGTGAGTAACACGTGGAGAACCTGCCCACTAGCGGGGGATAACCCTGGGAAACCGGGGCTAATACCGCATACGCTTGCGCATCGTGAGGGTGTGCAAGGAAAGGCCTCATTGAGGTCACTGGTGGAGGGCTCTGCGACCTATCAGTTAGATGGTGGGGTAAAGGCCTACCATGGCGATGACGGGTAGCTGGTCTGAGAGGACGATCAGCCACACGGGGACTGAGACACGGCCCCGACTCCTACGGGAGGCAGCAGCAAGGAATATTC
>SLMJ01000338.1 GCA_007133615.1 Thermomicrobiaceae bacterium
TCTCGGCCACCGGTGGTGGATCGCTCGCCTCCTACTATGTCTCGCGCAACATGTTCGCGGTGCTGGCGAAGAATCTGCCTGGACGCCTTCGACGGCAGGTCTGGCCGCGGTTTCTGGTGCAACAGTCGAAGCAATTTCTCGAGACACTCTGGAAGGTACGCGAGCCAGCCGCTCGGGCCAGGCTCAGAGGCATCCTGGTCGGCCCCCGCTTCGCACTGCAGCAGCAGTCAAAGCGCAGATTGATCCAGACATCGAGTCGCGTCACGCCCCAAGAGATCAGCCGGCATCTATCCTGAACACTTCAAGCCGACATGGGCATCGGCCTCCGTGCGAAGTCGCCGTCGCTGAGCAGGTGATTTCCGTGCTACATTACCCTCACAAACGTCGCCACTACAAAATCGGGAGACAACTCCATGCTCGAGCAATTCAAGGTGTCCAAAGAGGATGAAGTTCGAGTCTCAGCCGAAGCGCTGAACAAGACTGTTCGCGAGATCTTCGAACGTCTTGGCGTGCCCGCGGATCAGGCCGCCGAGGGTGCCCACGTCCTGTCGATGACCGACCTGCGCGGAGTCGATTCGCACGGCGTTTCCAACATGTTACGCAACTACGTTGAATGGTTTCGCAATGGCCGTCTGAACCCGGATCCGAACTGGACGATCCTCCGGGAGACCCCGGCAATCGCATCGATCGATGGTGACGCCGGGCTCGGCATCATCATCGGGCCCGCAGCGATGCGCATCGCGATCGAGAAAGCCCGGAACGTCGGCGTCGGTGTCGTGTCGATGCGAAACAGCGGTCACCTGGGCGCAGCGGGACATCTTGCGATGCTTGCTGCCGAGCAGAACATGATCGGTGTCTGCATGTCGGCGGCCGGTCCGCGCGTTTTGCCCACCCACGGTGCCGAACCCAGACTCGGGACGAACCCTATCGCCTATGCCGCACCGACCCGAAACGAGCCACCCGTCCTGTTCGATATCGCAACCACGGTCATCGCCGAGAACAAGCTGCGTCTGGCCCATCGACTGGGGAGCGAACTCGAGCCGAACTGGATCGCCCGACTGGACGGTTCTCCGATCACCGAGCGAGCCATTGCGCCGCCACGCGAGCAGTATCAGCTTCTTCCACTCGGTGGAACCCGTGAACACGGTTCGCATAAGGGTTACGGACTCGGTCTCTGGACCGAAATCATGTCGACGTTCCTTGCTGGTGGGGTTCCGTCGATGCTGGATCCAACCCAGCACTTCAAGCACCATTTCGTGGCCTACGACATCGAAGCGTTCACTGATCTCGATTCGTACTTCGATCAGATGGACGCAATGCTCCGGAGACTGCAGGGCACCCCAACGGCACCTGGCCAGGATCGCGTAATCTATCCGGGCGTGCTGGAACACGAAGAAGAGATCCATCGTCGTGAACACGGTATCCCGTTTCATCCTGAAGTTATTCAGTGGTTCGAGTCAATCACGGCAGAGCTCGGGGTTGATCCGCTGGAAATCATGGCCGTGACCCGCTCCGAAGAAGGCCTTCCTCCAGCGCGCTAGCGCTGGAACAGGCCATTTCGTTGCATCTGCAAACTCGTCACACCCACCTCTTCAGTTGATAGCACCCGACCACCCGGTACGTCCCGCAAGCCCATGCCGAATCGCCGTTCACCCGATAGGTCATTCTTGTCCAAAATGTCATGTTTCCCACTCGCATGATGCCGCGTTTGGCTTGTCCCCACGGGCATTATAAGAGTTCTGACAACCTGTATCTTCCGAGCACGAAAACGGATGAACGGATCTTCACTGACAGGCCTTGCGTACGTAACACATGCGTGTTATAGTCGTATGAGTAACCTAAAAGGACTTATATCGTATAGGGCAATACTGGGCCGTTTTAACACTGCCTGACATATTTGGCGAAGAGGCCAGAAGCTATTCTGCCTCCTTGCTCTAAGCACAAACGCTTTGTAGCGCTACTCGCATTGATGTGCGTACTGATGCTTTCACCACAGCAGTGGTCTGGAAGTGAGCAAATGCGAAGCGGTTCCGTGCATAGATGCAAGGAGGCAGTACATCGTGGCCAATACGTTCCCGAAAGAGGCCCAGCTCGTCATTGTAGGCGCCGGAGGGATTGTCGGAACCTTCCTCGCATACCACCTCGTTCAGCAGGGCTGGACAAACGTCGTCGGCATAGATACCTCTTCAATTCCCACCAACATCGGATCTACCGCTCACGCGTCGGACTTCTGCTACTCAACGGGTGGAGATAAGTTCACGATCTTCACGACCCGTTACAGTCAGCAGTTCTTCGAGCGCATGGGCAGGTACCTGAAAAAAGGTGGCATGGAGGTCGCTCGCGTCGGTGACGATGAGCGCATGGACGAACTCAAGCGCAAGGTCGGCATCGGGAAGGCGTTCGGAACCAACGTCTCGATCATTTCCCCGAAAGAAGCCAAAGAGAAATTCCCGCTTCTTGATGAGAACTCGATCCAGGGAGCGATGTGGGATCCAGACGCCGGCCTCGTCACGCCCCGATCACAGCAGGCTGCTGCCGAGATCGTCGAGGCAGCAACCGCAACAGGTGCCTATCACCCCTATCCAAACACGCCGGCGATCGATATCGAAGTTGACAACGGCCGGGTTCGCGGTGTTCACACCAGTCGCGGATTTATTGAATCGCCTTACGTTGTAATCACATCCGGCATCTGGGGCCCAATGGTCGGAAAAATGGCTGGCATCAACATCCCGCTCGTTCCGGTCGAGCATCCACTGCTCTTCTTCGGGCCGTTGGACACGCTAACCGGAACAGGTGAGGAGATGGTCTATCCACTCTTCCGGGACCAGAGCAACTCCGCGTACGTCCGGGATACCGGCGACCCGAAAACAACCGAGGGCGGCTGGCTGGAGTTCGGGTACTACGAGCAGTACGACCCGCGCGTGGTTCTCCCGGAGAACATCCGGAAATCAGGCGAGGGCCTGTTCTCGCCATCGATGAACGAACTCCTGATGGAGCAGGTGGCCAGCGCGTATGAACTCGGCTGCGAAACTGTCCCGCTCCTGGGCGAACTTCCCTGGAATGACCGGCATTCATTCAACGGCCTGCTTTCATTCACGCCAGACGGTAACCAGGTGCTCGGGGAGACCGAGATCCGTGGCCTCTGGCTTGGGGAGGCGGTATGGGTCAAAGATGGGCCGGGCGTAGGCCACGTGCTTGCCCAGTGGATGACACATGGGCATCCCGAGCATGATCCGCACGCTGTTGACTACAAGCGGTTCTACCCGTTCCAGACCGAGCTCGATTTCGTCCGGAACCGGAGCTGGGAGACCGCGAAAAAGGTCTACGGCATCGTTCATCCACGCGAGCCCTATACCGAAGGACGTAACATCTTCCAGAGCCCGTTCTACGCGTCTGAGGTAGAACTTGGAGGCTACTTCATGGAGGCGGCCGGGTGGGAACGGGCCCACGGCTACGCCGCGAATGAGCACCTGCTCGAGAAATTCCGCGACCGCATCCCGCATCGCGAGCACGAATGGGACGCTCGCCACTTCTGGGAGGTCTCAAACGCGGAACACCTGGAGATGTCCGAGCGTGTCGGGATGATCAACCTCTCGCACTTCGCAATCTTCGACATCGAAGGTCCCGACGCGCTGGCGCTGCTTGACTACCTTTCGGTTGCCAACGTCAACGTCGCCGACGGTCGAGCGGTCTACACCAACTTCCTGACCGAAAACGCCGGAATCCACTCCGATCTAACGATCATGCGACTTGGCCCAGACCGATTCCGAGTCGTCACCGGCGGTGCGGACGGCAACCGCGATTACCTCTGGATTCGCAACTGGCGTGATGACATGGGCTTCAATGCCGTCATCAACGACCGAACCCATGAACTCATCACAATCGGCCTCTGGGGTCCGGAAGCCCGAACGGTTCTCGAGCAATTCGTCCCGGAACCAGAGGATGTCTCGAACGAATCATTCCCGTTCGGTACCGCCCGCCACATCAACATTGCGGGAATACCGGCCTGGGCGATCCGGCTGTCCTACGTCGGGGAATTTGGCTGGGAAATCTACGTGCACTATGACGAGGGCGCCGCACTCTGGAAAGCGCTCCTCGACGCGGGTGTCACTCCAGTTGGCATCGAAACCTACGCCAATTCCCGGCGCCTCGAGAAAGCGTTCCGGCTCCAGGGAACCGACCTGGAAACCGAATACAACCTGATAGAAGCCGGACTGGCACGCCCGCGTCTGAAGTCGGCGGACTTCGTCGGCCGGGCATGCTACGCCGATATCCGCGGCCGGGAAGATCAACCAGCGTATCTCTCAACCATGACCGTCGACACTAGTTTCGACAGCAACGGAATTCGACGCTTCATCGTTGGCCAGTGGCCAATCCTTGATCCGGACACAAAGGAGGTGCTCATCGATACAGCAGATCGCAGATCCTACAACACCAGCGCAGCCTGGGGGCCATCCGTCAACGAGCAGATCCTTATGGGCTATCTTCCAAAAGAGTTCGCCCGTGTCGGACAGCAGTTGCTGATCGAGTACTTCGGAGAGCACTTCCCGATCACCGTTCGCGGTGTCGGCGCCCATGGGCTGTTTGATCCAGACAATCTCAGAGTCAGAACGCCAGGTACCGTGACGCGAAATCGGATGGTGGTTAATCCAACGCGTGTCAGGGAGCCACAATCAGGCGACACCTAGAGGCTCAGGCAGCCTCACCAAGTGGAAACATTCTGTAACGAGCGTCATAGTCTATCAATCTAGATCGGAACACTCAGAATGGCAGAAGCAATCGACCTCCAGCGCATCGAGCAGGAAGAACTCGAAGGATCCACAAATCGCATATACGGTTTGAAGAACCGGACCCCGAGGGTCAACCTGCGAGTCAGCCCGAAAAGCAACGGCAAGATCTGCGAATGGCCGCGCTTGAGGAAAGGACCGTTCCACGATCTCTCGGTTGCCGCCGGGGCGCACGTCTGGGATGTCTACAACCGGATGCTTCATCCGCGGAAGTACATTGCCGGGCCACAGGGGCTGCTGCACGAGCACTATCATCTCACGCATGATGTGACCCTGTGGAACGTAGCCGTTGAGCGACAGATCCAGGTAAAAGGGCTCGAAGCAGCACGGTTCGTCGAATATGCCATCTCGCGGGATATCGAACAGGAACTGCCGCCCGGGCAATGTCTCTACGTCGTGATCTGCTATCCGAACGGAGGGATCGTCAGCGACCCCGTGTTGCTACGGATCTCCCAAGATGAGTTCTGGTTCTCGATCTCGGACTCCGATGTACTGGGATACTTCCGCGGCCTCTTGCAGGGATTCCAGGCCACCGGACAGTTCAAGCAGGTTTCAATCCAGGAGCTGGATGTTGCCCCGCTGCAAGTCCAGGGCCCGAAATCCGCGCCGTTCATGACGCGAATGTTCGGAGAGGAGATCCTCACGATCCCCTACTACGGCCTGCGGGAGAACACGATCAACGGCCGCGATGTCACGATCACGCGAACCGGTTTCTCGAACGAGATCGGATTCGAAATCTATGTCCACGATGCGACGAAGTACGCCGAAGAGGTCTGGAACTACCTCATGGATCACGGGGCCGAGTTCAATCTGACCGTGATCGCACCAAGCCACATCAAACGGCTCGAAACCGGGATCCTCTCCTACGGTCAGGACATGGATTTCGAGAACAACCCGTACGAGTGCCGGCTTGGTTGGCTCATCGATCGTCCTTACCGGAAATCCGACGGAGTCCTGCTTCGCACACCGGACGCTCGCCGGATCGCCCGCGCGAACGACGATCTGGAGTATCGGCCGAAGTCCGGAGATTTCATCGGAAAGGAAGCCCTGCAGCAGGTCCGGCAGGATGGTGTGTTGCAACGTCTCGTGGGACTCGAGATGGGCGGTGCCCAGCAGCTCGACTACAACGCCTACTACTATCCGGTCTACCGGAAGAACGGCAAGATGGATTATGTCGGCTACGTAACGAGCATCTTCTACTCGCCGCTGAAAGAGTGCAACATCGCCTTTGCCATGGTCAACAGCGAGGACATTCCGATGCACGAGGATGGAATACGGGAAGTGATCGGAACCGAGCTCTGGGTGGAACTGCCAGGTCGTACAACAAAGCCAGTACGGGCAAAGATAGTGCCGGTCCCGTTCGTCGCCAAGGGTGCCTCCGGGGATCTCAAAGCGCTATAGCCTGGAAGGTGCACATCGGATGACAATCACGGTTTCCGGCGGGGCGCTACTCGCCGGAGCTCTGGAAAACGTGAGATACGAAGTTGTTCCGGTTAGCGACGTAGCAACGATTAGTGAAGGACTTCCCGAAGGGGCAAGAGTAACGATTACATCGTCGCCCCGACTCGGACTCGAACGATCAATCAGCGCGGCAGAAGAGCTCGCGCGATCCGGATTCCAGGTGGTTCCGCATCTCACGGCCAGGCAGATCCGCGATGAGACGGAGCTATCGGGAATCATCGACCGGCTGGTGAACGCCGGAATAGATGACATCATGGTTCTGGCGGGGGACGCTTCGTCCCCCGCCGGGCCGTACACATCATCACTCGATCTGCTTCGGTACCTGGATAAAACAGGTAACCCGTTCAGCCAGATCGGAATTGCCGGTTACCCTGAGGGACATCCGGCGCTCTCGAGCGAAGGACTGCGTCAGGCACTGCGTAGCAAGGTTCCCTTCGCAACGTACATCGTCACCCAGCTCTGCTTCTCGCCTGATGCGGTTGCACGCTGGCTTGATACGATCCGGTCAGACGGCATCCACCTCCCGGTCTACGTCGGCATTCCGGGGAAGGTTTCCCAGCGGAGGTTGCTGTCAATGGCATCGAAGATCGGCGTCGGAGATTCGCTCCGGTTTCTCAAACGACAGTCCGGCAATGTGTTCCGGATGATGTTCTCGTCAGAATTCGATCCAGGCGACCTGATTCTCCAGTTCGAACCGTTGCTGACCTCAAGTAACGGCATCGCTGGATTTCACGTCTACACATTCAACGCAATCCCGGCGACGGAAGAATGGCGGCTGGAGATGCTGCACAATTTGCCCCGATAGAGCCCGCAGCGCGGCCGGCGTGTCGTTTCGCCGGCCGTGCTGCATGTGATTGACGATACCCTCGGTCAGTAGTAATCTACACGTCAATAAGGTGCCGAAGAGCAGGAGGAGTAGATCACCTGCGGGCCGCCAGAGACACGGAATCGCCGGCTGAGAGTTCCGTGCGGTAACCAGTGATCGAAGTCGCCTGGGAGGCTGGAATGTGAACCGGGAAATCCGGCTAGCGTTTCACGGGTACGCCCGATACAGCGTTCGAGCGCGGTTTTGGCTCGCACATGAGCCATCCGAAGCAAGGTGGTACCGCGGCAGGTTAAGCCGTCCTTGAATCCAGGGACGGTTTTTCTCATTAATCAAGCGGGGCCGGCCGGAGTGCCCACAACCGAATCGGGAGGCAGCAGAAATGGCAGAGACAGAGCGGACCAGCGAACTCGCGAAATCATACGACCCGCAATCGGTCGAATCCCGCTGGTACGAATGGTGGGACGCTCAGGGCTACTTCACGCCCGAGGTGGATCACGACAA
>SLMJ01000071.1 GCA_007133615.1 Thermomicrobiaceae bacterium
GCTGAAGAATACCGGCTCCCGCGTGTCAAGCGAGTCGGCAGCGATCAGGGCATCGGTCACGTTCGCGTAAAATGTGACTTCGGTTTCCGGGGCTGTGGCCCAGTCGTCCACGTATTGCTGAGCTGTGACCACGCCCTGTCCGGCGACTCCGAGGACGATCAGGCCCGCCAGGGCATAGCGGACGGTCCTCAATCGCGCCCAGCGAAGGATGGTCCGGAATCCAAGCACGGCGACCCCGGCCAGTGCCGGGCTGATGACGACGAGTTGACCCGGGTGTCCCGCGTTGCGAGCAACGATTCCCAGAAGGACTGCGATACCCACGGCGAGACCAACCTGAAACGATGCGCGCTGGTGCGGATTGTTCGAAGCGCTGATCAAGCCGAGTACGCCGATTAGCACCCATGGAATGATGAGAAGGCTGAACCAGGCGTCGGCTGGAAGATTCAGTCCACGCACTGCATCGTCTGGAAGAAAAAGGGCGGTGAACGTGTCGATGATCGAGGTGGCCAGCGTCGGGATCGTTACCGCGTCGTTACCTGGCAGTCCCGGTGTATCGGCGAACGGTGTCCAGAGCTGGAGATCGCCACGGTGGGCGAACAGATATGGGCTGATCGTGAGGTAACTCGCTGCCGTCGCAACCAGCCAGCTGCGTGCTTCAGACTGCTCTGGATTGGACCGCATTCGCCAGAGGGATACGGCAAGAACAACGAGAAGGACAAGCGGCAGCAACCGCAACGCCGGTGTGGAGAGAAAGCCGATCCCGGTGGCAAATCCGGCAAGCAGATACCACGGCATGGCGGAGCGGTCGCGGCGAGTCGCGGCCTCAGTAATGGCCCAGCAGAAGAGCGCAAACGCAAACGTGCCGGCGATCTGGCCTGTCGCCAGCCGGCTGAAGAGCACGTGCCAGAAGGAGCCGGCCAGTACGGCTGCCCCGGCAACTCCCCAGATCGGCCCCATTGCTCGAAAGAGCCAGAGCCCGGTGAACAGGATCGACCCGGCGCCGAACAGTGCGGCGGCGATTCGTGGCGTCTCGATGTCGAAGCCGGTCAGCTCACCGATCAGCATGATCACGAGCACCAGCGGGATCGCCAAAGGCCCGGCGTTTTCCGTTGCCCATTGCAGGCCGAAGTCACTGGCCTGACGGGCGAGCAACCCGTGTTCGAGCTCGGCTTCAGCAAGACCGCGGGGAAGCGAGCCGAGTTCCAGCAATCGGCCGATGCCGGCAGCGATCGTGATCAGGATAATCCCGATCAGCCCGGCCCACGTCATCCAGGCCGGTACCGGCTGATCTTCGACCACCTCTTCGTTCGTCTGGTTGCTGTCTGGTTCGACGTGTTGCTGATCGTCCACGTGGCTTCTGCTCCAGTCCCGGTACGTTCCGGGGTGCATGCTACACTTTTCGCCGGATAAACGCCGATTTCCGAACGAATTGAATCCGTCAGACCTGTAGATTCGGAGCACGATGGCCGACGCAGCACAACAGCAATCGACCGAATGGCCGCCCAACCTGGTTGTCCGTGGTTATGGGAAGTTCTACGACGTCCTGACACCTCACGGGCAGATCCTCTGCACCGTGCGTGGAAACGTCAAACGGGAGCGCCGCAAGACGGATCCAGTTGCGGTTGGTGATCGGGTCGACGTGACGTTTCTGGAAGACGGTGAGGGGATTATCGAGTCGGTTGCTCCTCGTCGACGGGCGCTCTCTCGTCAGGCACGGGGACGGACCGATGTCGAGCAGGTGATCCTGGCGAACCCGGATCAGCTCATCGCCGTCTTTTCAGTTGCCGAGCCGGAACCACATCCCCGGATGCTCGACCGGTTTCTGCTCATTGCCGAACGGGCAGACATCGACTCCGTAGTCTGCGTCAACAAAATCGACCTGGATACGACCGGAGAACTGCGTCAGGTTTTCGATCGATACCGCGAGGCCGGATATCCAGTGGTCGAATGCAGCGTGGATACGGACGAGGGCATCGATGAGCTTCGGGAGCATTTGCGAGGCAAGATCTCGGTGCTGGCCGGTCCGTCCGGTGTCGGGAAATCGAGCCTGCTGAACCGGATCGATCCGACGCAGGAGATCCGTATCGGTGAGATCAGCGATGCGACAGGAAAGGGGCGTCACACAACCACCGCGACGACGATCTATCCGTTGGCCGACGATACGTATATCGCTGATACGCCCGGAATCCGCCAGCTCGGCCTTTTCGGAGTGGACTGGGATCATCTGGACGAGTACTTTCCGGAGTTTCGCCCGTATCTCGACGACTGCTTCTATCGCGATTGCACCCATATTGATGAACCAGATTGCGCGGTTCTGGATGCGCTGGAAGCGGGGAAGATCAACCGGGATCGTTACGAAAGCTATCGTCAGCTTCTCCGTCCGTCCGAAGAAGAGTGAACGTCGACTTCGAATGAGCCGCATCGTTCCGACCTATCCAGCAACGAAAGGAAGATCGCGATGGCTGACGCACTCGTTTCGCTTCAAGAGGGATGGAAGTCGATTGCGACCGAGCATCACAAAGACATGCGTGAGATTGTTTCCGGACTGGATGCAGATGCCCTGAACTGGCGACCAGGTCCGGAGACGAATTCGCTAGCGGTACTGGTGACGCACATCCTCGGTGCCGAGCTGTCCTGCGTGACGACTTCGCTGGGTAATCCGTCTGATCGGGACCGCGATGCCGAGTTCCAGGCCGTGGCCGATAGTCCGGATGAATTGATCGCCGAGATCGATCGGATCGACGGAATGATCCCGGGGTTGATCGAACAGCTAACGGCTGATGATCTCGACGCAATGCGCACCCGTCCGCACGATCGGTTGAACCGGGAGAAGCCCGGGATCTGGTGGCTGTTTCACGGAATGCGGCATACCCGGGAGCACATCGGGCAGATGTTGTTGACGAAGCAGCTCTATGAGCAGCAGGTGCTGGGGAAGTTCTAGCCCGGGCCGCCAGGCTACATATCCCTGAAGATCCATCTTGATTCTCTGCCTTCAAGGGCGTGGCACGAGTCATGCATGAACACTACTGCACGAGACGCAGGTTTCTTGCAATCCGATCGCGATTTGCGTAGACAGGAGTGGTCATGAGCCACGAAGAAGACAAAGCCAAGGGCAAAGCTGAAGAATACAAAGGTAAAGGCAAGCAGGCCTACGGCTCGCTGGCTGATGATAAGGAAACCGAGGCCAGCGGCAAAGCCGACGAGGCCAAAGGCAAGGGTCGACAGGCAGTCGGCGACGCCAAAGAATGGGTCAAAGAAAAGACCGGACAGAAAAAGAACGAGGAATCAGAACAGTCCTGATACATCGCTCTCTCCCTTCCCAACACACCCTGCGAACCGCGGGCGGCTACACCCAGCCGCCCGCTTTGTGGCACTGAATTGAATCGCTACACCTGCCAGAGCCGGTTGTAGGGAAGCAGGCCGGTGATCAGGACGAGGCCGTATGCCCAGAGCAACCAGGCGCCGAAGAGGCCGGCGACGTCCCCGAGATTCGGATACACCGTCGAGAACATGAGCACTACTACGACGTCGATCAGGATGCCGGGCAGCGACATCAGAATCGCCGCTGCTGGACGATCGTGCAGGCTGACTTTGCGCCAGTCGTAGATCGGGATTGTCACCGCGGCAATCAGCGGAATCGTGCCCAGGAAGAGAAACGCGACAATCACCGGCTCGTCGGTGTCCAGAAAGTGCTGTCCCGAGACGCGAACAATCAGCGTGGCGAGTAGCCAGACGAGGAACCCCCAGAGCGGAAAGAACCACATTCCCATTCCACGTTCCTCCCTCTCGCTGATTCTGTTGCTGGACCGCGCTGATCACAGCCGGGCATGTGGTCATTTTAACGGAACGATCTCGTTGCCGGTGTCAATCTGCTACGGCTTCTCGACCAGTCCGTTCAGGTCTTCGACTGCAACGACGTCCTCATAACTCATGTAGATTCTCGGCACCCGGGGCAGGATCGCGGTGGTGACCTCGTAGTTGATCGTTCCGATCTTCGCCGCGGCGTCTTCCGGGGTCATCGTATTGCTCCGGCCATCGCCGATGACGATCACCTCGTCACCTTCCTCCGGCTGTGACACGTTGTTGATATCGATCACCACCTGGTCCATGCAGACGCGACCGATGATCGGGCATCGCCGACCCTTGACGGACATCCAGCCCCGGTTGGACAGGTGACGATCCAGCCCGTCGCCGTAGCCGATCGGCACGGTGCCGCAGATCGTCGGGTGTTTGGCGACGTGGGTCAGACCGTAGGAGACGCCTTCGCCCTTTTCCAGGCGGAAGACCCGGCCCAGCCGAGTTTTGAGCGTCAGCACCCGATGGAACTCGTTCGGGATCGGGACGTCGCCGGACGGAGACATGCCGTAGAGCGCAAGGCCGGGACGGTACATGATCGTGAATGGGCTCAGAACATCCGGCAACTGCGCTTCTCGTATGGACGCTGCGCTGTTGCTAACGTGGATCAGAGACGGGGCAAGTCCCTCGGGCATCAGCTCCATCACCGTCTCAGTGAAACGGGAGATCTGCTCGTTGAGGAACGAATCGTCGCCGTCGTCGGCCGTCGCGAAGTGGGTGTAGAGGCCGGAGTAGCGAACCTTCGGTTCTTCCTGCAGATCGCGAGCGACATCCGATGCCTCGTGCGGATGAACCCCGAATCGGTGCATCCCGGAATCGATTTTCAGGTGAACGTCCAACATCGTATCGTCCGGGATCTGCGCCAGAAACGGCTGGATGCGGTCCAGCGTATCCGGTGATCCGATCGTCACGGTGATGTCGTTCTGTGCAGCGCGGGTGACGAGTGTCGGGTTCAGCGGGCCGAGCACCAGAATCGGTGCAGTGATGCCGTGGTCTCTCAGCAGAAGGGCTTCTTCGATCCGGGCAACGCCAAGCCAGTCGGCTCCGGCGTCGACGGCGGTTCGAGCGCACATGACCGCCCCGTGACCGTACGCATTGGCCTTGACGACCGCCATCATCAACTCGCTGCCGCGTTTGCGGAGGCGGTTCCGCATGACCTGTACGTTGCTGGCGTAGGCGTCCAGATCAATCACCGCATGGGTGCTGGCAATCGCGCTGACGAGCCGTTCGGCAAAGGTTCCAGCCATTTCGCATCACTCCGTCTGTCTGTGAACACGATGAAAGAGCACCCGCCCCGGGGCCGGTGAATTGTTGCAGATTTGGCCGACCCGTGCCTTGCTTCCACCGGAGGAGAATAACTGTACGGACGATTATGTGTCCGAACAGAGGATTTGCGTGGCCATCGGGGCGGAACTTCTGTGGAGTGGCCCAGGGGCGGGCTGCCTGTTGTGGCGGGGATCATTGGCGGTGACATAGCGTCACAGGAATGTAAATTATGTGTTCGTACATCAGTAGCAGCTGTTCAGGCGACATTGTTGCTGCGTGAGTACAATCTGTGAAGCACGAGTTTCCGAATGAGAAGGTCGCTCGAATGCAGAGGTCGGGACATGGAGTATCTGGTTCCGCGTGATCAGGCGTTCGATCTGTTTCAACGCGCCGGTCGCCGGGTCGAACGCATCCTCAGTGCGCTCCCCGGACACGGGGTGAGATCGGATACCGCAATTCCGCACATGGAATGGACCGTTGGAGATCTGGCGCTGCATCTGGTGCAGGCACTGGAGATTGCCGGTGATCTGCAACAGGGTAAGCCGAGTCCGTACACCGATATGCAGCGCATCGCCGAGATGAACGCCGAGATGCTCGCTCAGCGCGTCGATCGTGATCTCGCCAGGCTGATACCACGATTCTCAACGGAGTTCCGGGCAATGGAGCGGCGCTTTCGAGAGATGTCGAACGGTACGCGGGTTCCGTTTCACGGAGGAACCTCGTTTTCCCCTGCTCAGGCGATGGCGATGATGTCCAGCGAGCTGTTGATGCATGGCTGGGACCTGGCGCAGGTCGTTCACGAGCCGTTCGTGATTCCAGAGAGTGATGCCCGGCTGATTCTCTACACGATCACTCCGTTGATGCCACGAATGGTCGATCGGGAGAACGCTCGAGGGCTGACTGCCACCTACGAGATCCGCATTCGAGGCGGTGAAACATTTCGGATGCATTTTGAAGATGGCGAGGCGCATGTCTCACATGTGCAGCCGGGTGGCCCGGCTGATTGCTATGTCTCGGCCGAACCGTCGGCGTTTCTGCTGATGGGGTATGGGCGTGGTTCGCAGATGGCTCCGGTGATGACGGGGAAGATGGTGACCTGGGGACGTAAGCCCTGGCTCGCCGGGAAGTTTTCGAAACTCGTCAAGAGTCCCTGATCGAGTTGTTTATTGGCACATCTGCATGCTAGTCTGTGTTCACCGGCGCCGTCCTGTGCCGAACCTTCATTCTGGTGCTCACGCCACCGGCTTCGCGAAGGCAAAGGGGACCTCGAGTTCTCGGGACATACCGAGTCATGTACCCGTCACCGACCGGGTTCGCCGAAGCGTGAGTTCAGCAATCCGTGTCGATGAGTGGGAGCCACACATGACGAAGCAGAAATCCTTCAAAACCCGTATTCGTGAACGCATGGAGAAGACCGGCGAGAGTTACACGACCGCCCGGATGTATCTCATTGAACAGGCGACTGACGGGTCCGCCCCTTCCGATTCGCAGGTGATCGCCGTTGCAGGGCAGCGGATCTCCGACGAGGCGCTCGCCCGCCGGACTGAACGCGCCTGGGATGAATGGTTCAAACTGCTGGATGAGTGGGATGCCACTAGCAAGAAACATCCTGACATCGCCCGATGGCTGGTCGAGGAGCACGAGGTTGATGGCTGGTGGGCGCAAACGATTACGGTTGGCTACGAGCAGTCCAGGGGAATGCGCCAGCCCGGTCAGTCTCCGGACGGAAAGTTCTCGGCCAACGCCAGCAAAACAGTCAACGTTTCTGCAGAAAGAGCATTCGATGCTTTCGCCGAGGAATCCCGGCGCGCCGAATGGCTGCCAGATGTTCCGATCAATCCCACAACGGTGAATCGACCGAAGTCGTTCCGTGCGGAGTGGGTCGATGGCACTCGGGTGGCTGTCTGGATCACGCCAAAGGGCGACGACAAGACCTCGGTATCCCTGCAACATGAAAAGCTGGCCGATTCCGACACCGCAGCCGAGATGAAGGCGTACTGGCGAGATCGGCTGAATGACTTCAAGAAGGTGGTGGAGGGGTAGGCGACATCTCATGGCCGCCCCGCAGCTCGTTGTCTCTGAACAATCCGGCTGGCTAGTGCGTGCCCTCACCCCCGGCCCCTCTCCCAACCTGTCCTGAGCTTGCCGAAGGATCTGGGAGAGGGGAGGAATTCGGACTTGTCGAGGATGAGGTAGGGCGCGGGTTCACCCCGCGCCGCGTGTCGCCGGAGGACGAATCTGCGGCGGATGAACCGCCGCGCTACCTCGGGTCGGAACCTGTCCTCCGGCACTGAACACGTCATGTTGAGCGGAGTCGAAACATCTCGCCCGTCGCCGGGCATCTAGCCTAGCGGGCGACGAGATCCTTCGACGGGGCTCAGGATGACGGGTGAAACGTGGATGAGGTAGGGCGCGGGTTCA
>SLMJ01000087.1 GCA_007133615.1 Thermomicrobiaceae bacterium
CGGCCAGGACCAGCGCGCCATACGCCGGGAGCACCCGCAACCAGAGGTAGACCCCGCCCGCAAGGAAGAGAAACAACGCTCCCATGTCCATCAGGAAGTAATAGTTGTGAATCTCCATCAGTTCACCGGGATAGGGGAGATGCCCGTAGTCCCGACCGGTGACGAACTGTGCGAAGGTGATAATCGGATCGGGATCGAAGCTTTCGCGATCCCATTGCTCCTGGTTCCAGAAGTAGACCCGGAAGTCTCCATACCGAACGTGTAGAAAAGCCAGGTAGGAGAGTCCTCCGAGCATCGTCAAGGCTCCGCCTGCCCACGCGCGCAGATTATCGCGCCGGAGCGCTCGTTGCCTGATGAGTTCCAGCCCCACCGGAATAATCAGGATCAACCCGATCAGCTTCGTCAGGCCGGTGAACGCTCCAAACAGCCCGGCCAGCAGCCACTGTCCCCGACGAGCGTGATAGACGGTTGCGACCATTCCGAGCAGGATGAGCGATTCGGCGTAGAACGCCGAGAAGAAGAACGATCCCGGGAAGATTAGCAGGAAAAACAGTGCCCGCCAGGCGGTTTCCGCGGGATAGTCGATCCTGATCAGTTGGTAGAGATAGAGCAGCGCACCGAATAACGCCAGGTGCACGACCAGTAGCCCGGCGAGAACCTCTCCGATCGGAAGTGGCGCCTCCAGCAATCGAGCCAGATACGGGAAGGCCGGGAAGAACGCGATGTTCGACTGCTGCTCCGGATCGTACGAATACCCGTCTCTGATGACCGAGAGGTACCAGCCGGCGTCCCAGCGCAGCGAGTATCGTGACAAGAGATGACGTTCCTCGTCGCCTTCCCACGGGTTCAGAATACCGAGGCGTGCCCAGGCGATCGTGATGATCAGGATGGTTGCACGCCACGCGATCAAAAGGCCGGCAATCAGCAGAACCGTGGTCAACGCGAGCTTCGGTGGCGCCGGAGCCGGTTCTCCTGTCGGGCGGACCAGAAGGTTCCAGGCCCGGTTCCAGACCGTTCGTGGGTCCTGCGGCGATGTGTTGGTCCGCTGCTCACTCATCCGCGCCTATCCCGCCCACAGTCCGTTGACGAACAGATAGGTGGTGAACATGAGTCCGAGCCCGAAGACGATCGCGACCGCCAGTCTCAATGGTTCCCACCTGATCGTGGCAATGAGAATGAAGACAGGAAACAGGATTGCCATATATCGGTTCAGCGCCAGAGGAGTTCCGGACAGTGCCGGGACCATCGCCCCGGCCAGCACCAGGGCGCCGTAGCTCGGCCGGACCCGAAACCAGAGGTAGACGCCGGCGGCGAGAAAGATCAGCAGTGCGCCGACGTCCTGAACCGTGAACATGCCGTGGAGCGGGGTGATGTTTGCGGGATAATAGGGAAACTCCGCCGGCGGTTCCCGTCGCAAAACATTCAGAAATGCGACGAACGGTTCCGGGCTGAACGTCTCCCGGTACCAGTGCCCCTGGGCTTCGAAATACTCCCGGAAATCGCCGTACCGAATGTGGATCGACGCGAGGTAGGCAAGTCCGCCCATCGGAACGAGCGCTGTGCCCAGCCACGGACGGAGATGCTCCCGGCTGAGCCTCAGGTGACCTTGCTTGATCAGCTCCAGGCCGACAGGGATGACGAGCACGATGCCGATCAGCTTGGTGAGCCCCGTGAAGATGCCGAATGCACCGGCTAACAGGAACTGCCCACGCCGAGCGTGATACAACGTTCCGGCGAATCCGAGCAGGAGATAAGACTCCGTGTAGAGCGCGGAGAAGAAGAATGATGCGGGGAACATCAATGTGAAGAACAGCGTTCGCCAGGCGACGATGTCCGGATAGTCGATCTGCACCAGTTTGTAGATATAGATCAGCGCCGCGAACAGCGCGAGGTGGACCAGAATCAGACCGGCCAGGATGTCAGAACCGGGAATGAACTGATCCAGGAACCGCATGCTGGATGGAAACATCGGGAAGAACGCGATCGATGATTGTCCATCCGGAACGTGTTCATAGCCATCGCGGGCGATCGTCAGATACCAGCCGGAATCCCAGCGGACCGAGTAGCGCAGCAACTCGAACTGGTTAATGTCGTCCGGCCAATCTTCGATCACATTGACCCGGGCGATGATGTCCGAGAAAACGCCGATCGTGACACGCCAGACGGCCATCAAGCCAGCGATCATCAGAATGGTGAGTACGGTCATGCGCGGCGGTGCCGCGGCTGGAGCGTCTGCCGGCCCGATCAGGAGTTCCCAGGCACGTCGCCAGAGTGGGACGGTAGCACGGGATTCTGGTGGTGATGCACTGCTCGTCTGTTCTCTATCCGCGGAGGTCATGCGCTTCCCTGCCGTTGCGCATCGTAGCGGCGAACGAATCCGCGGTAGTGTACCGTACGGGACAAATCCAGGTATCGGAGCCGTCCGAGTAATGGCTTGATATGCTAACAAGACCTTAACGTTCCGTGGTGAACGCAACGATTCCAGATGCAAGGATTAGACGCGGGTGCTGCGTTGCTCGCGGCAAGACGGAGTTCGTATTGGCCACGATACTGATCGTCGAGGATGAAGCAGTTCTTCGGGAGACGGTCTCCTACAACCTGAAGAATGCTGGTTACCAGGTTGATGCGGTTGAAACCGGGGAAGCAGCCCTGAAGGCAGTGAAGGAGCGACAGCCGGATCTGGTCGTCCTGGATATCATGCTCCCGTCTATCGATGGCTTCGAGGTTTGCCGACAGATCCGCCGAACGAGCTCGATTCCGATCCTGATCCTGACCGCTCGAGATGATGAGATCGACCGGGTCGTTGGACTGGAGATCGGCGCGGATGATTACCTGACCAAGCCATTCTCCATGCGAGAACTGATGGCCAGAGTCAAGGCGCTGCTTCGTCGACGCGAGATCCTGCAGGAGGAGCTTTCGGGTGGTCAGCCAGGCAAGTCTGATGTCATTCAGGCTGGAGAGCTGGAGATCGATCTGGGGGCACATCGGGTGACCGTTGCCGGGCAGGAAGTCAACCTCAAGCCCCGGGAATGGGATCTTCTTGTCTTCCTGGCCCGACATCCCGGACTGGTCTGCACCAGCGATCAGATTCTTCAGAACGTCTGGGGAGAGGATTTCTTCGGTGACAGCCGGACGGTGGCGGTCCACGTGCACGGGTTGCGCGAAAAACTGGAGATTCCCGGCGATGGGCGACGTCATATCGAGACCGTGCGTGGTGTTGGGTACCGGTTCGCGGTCTGACGAATCGAGCGTGCAATGAACCGGGCCTACGTGCGGCTCGCCAGCGGGTACGTGCTCCTCATCAGTGTCGTATTCATTATCCTCGGCGTCTACATCGTCCAGCGTGTGAGCGATTCTCAACAACAGGACTGGGAGCAGCAGACCGGAGAGACTGCTGCCGCTGTGGCTTCGAGCTTTGCGCCTGCAGTAGCAGAAGATCTCCAGGACCTGCTGCAATCTCAGGTCGAGCACGTTGAGCGTGAATCGTCCGCTTCACTGACCGTGCTGGCTTCCGACATCGAGGTCCTCGTTGGCGACTCTGAATCATTCGTGGATCGCGCAGAAGTCGAGGCAGCGCTAGACGGAAACGCGACGTCGTCCCGGGGATCTCACCC
Source organism: Thermomicrobiaceae bacterium (assembly GCA_007133615.1). GTDB lineage: Bacteria > Chloroflexota > Chloroflexia > Thermomicrobiales > Thermomicrobiaceae > SLMJ01. The sequence continues at coordinate 3,615 of SLMJ01000087.1, forward strand.
GGAAACTGGCGCAGCGATGATTGCGTTTGTCGAGCCAATCCTGGACGGCGAGACTCCAGCCGGCGCGTTGATCTACTCCGTGCCCGAAACTGAAGCACCCGGTACCTGGAATTCGCTGACGTGGTCGATCGTCCTGGTGCTCACGCTCTGTGCGGTTGGAATCGCCGCCGTTTCGGCGTTGATACCCCGGATCATGACGAGGCCGATGGCGGAGCTTACCGAGGTTGCCCGAAGGGTGTCGCGTGGCGATCTCAACGCCCGGGCCAGCACCGACTCATATGAACAACTCTCTGACCTGGCGCAGGCCTTCAACGAGATGACTGCAGAATGGCGGAAACAACTTCAGGCGATCGACTACGAGCGAGCCCGCCTGGAAGCGATTCTGGAGCATCTGAACGACGGCATCCTCATCGTCAACCCGCGTGGCGCAGTGACGCTGATAAACCGCGCGGCCGAGGAACTCCTCTCGGTCGATCGTGAGCGTGCACTTGTCCGGACCTATGCGGAGGTTGTTCGGGATCACGAGCTGGTCGGTTTGATCAGAAACAGTCACCGCCTTTATGACCCAGATCTGCCTTTGCCGAGCAGTTTCATTGAACTTGGCCGGCCTAGAAGGGCAGTTCAGGCGTTCGCCTATCCGATCCAGCAGGGAGAGACCGATCTCGTCATCGTTATCCTGCGCGACATCACCGAACTGCGCCGGACCGAAACGGTGCGCCGGGATTTCGTCACCAACGTTTCTCATGATCTCCGAACACCAATCGCCTCGCTCAAGGCGCTTGTCGACACCCTTCTGGCTGGTGCGCTGGAAGACGAGACCGTTGCCCGGGATTTCCTCTCCCGGATGGAGGTGGAGGTCGATGATCTCGCTCGTCTCGTGGAAGAGCTCCTCGAGCTCTCCCGGGCGGAATCACGTCGGATCGAACTGCATCAGATACCGGCGGATGTCGGGAATCTGCTGCGTCGGGTCGCCGCCCGGCTCCGGCCCCACGCTGATCCGAAGGAGATCACTGTTTCGATTACCGTGCCGGATGATCTTCCACGCGGGTTCATGGATCCGGAGCGCATCGAGCAGGTGCTGGTGAATCTGATGCACAACGCGATCAAGTTCAGCCCGGAGCAGAGCGACATCCAGCTGGCTGCTGAGCAACGGGATGGTGAGATCGAGCTATCGGTGAGTGATCAGGGGCCCGGGATTCCGCCGGATGAGCTGGACCGGGTCTTCGAACGCTTCTACAAGACGGAGAAATCGCGCTCGGATACTGGCAGCGGGCTGGGACTGGCGATTGCCCGACATCTTGTGCAGCTACATGGAGGCCGGATCTGGGCGGTAAGTCAGGGCCGTGATGGCACGTCGTTTCGGTTCACTGTGCCGATTGCCGGTGAGAATCACAGCGAAAACGAACCCTCCGGAGAAATCTAACGAATCCTTAGCACCAGTTCGTCTCCGATATCCCATACTGCGGGCAGTAAGGTCTGAAGCGACGGTTGGTTCAGCCAGATCCGCGCAGCAACGAGTTCCCTGCCCATCGGTGCTGCAACGCGGAATGAGCCACGGTCGAGGAGGACCAGCACAACAAACCCCTACCTCCACAGCGACCTCTGCCCCACCCTCTTTTTACAGCGAGAGCTCTCTCCCGAGGCTCTCGCTGAGCCTCTTCGTGTTAGAAGGTTGAGATGCCTCCCTTCTCCCAGTATTGGGAGAAGGGCCGGGGATGAGGGCGGTCGAATCAGCCTTTGCGCTTGGGTTCGAGTTACTGGCATTGGCGGTCGCCGATCATGCGGTTGTTAGTTGCTATGCCTTCCGCAACAAATACGCAACTGGCATCAGCTTACCGAGAATCTGATAGACACCCCACAGGCGAACCGCGAGTTCGGCCTCATAACGTCCGCGACCGATTCGCTCGACCATTTCCTCTTCAGCCCGACGCATCCGGGCGATCTTTAGCAGGTCGGTCGCGATCGACAGGTCATCGTTCTCGATCCAGCACTCTCGCCATTCACTGGCGATAATGTCCTTGACTTCGATGCTCATGCCGGATTGCTCGGCGGTCTCCTGGAACGCGAGAGTAGACATGTTCTCCGGGACGATCGACAGCGCCGCGAACATGCGGGTCGCTTCAGCGGGTTCGAGATACTCGCCGGCAAAGGTCTGATACGCCATCATCCAGCCGCCCGGTTTAAGAACTCGCCGGCATTCGGCCAGTCCCGCGGCCAGGTCCACATGGTTAAGCACATCCCGGCACCAGATGTGGTCGATCGATGCATCTTCGAAGGGCAACGATTCAATCTGACCAGGTTCGACCGAGACCATTCCGTCCATGCTCCAGTTGGCGATCAGTTCCCGGGCGATCTCAACGTTGTACGGCACCGGATCGACCCCGATAACCCGGCATCCGTGCCGGCGAGCGATCTCGATCGCGTGTTTGGCGTCCCGGCAGCCGATATCGAGTACGAGGTCGCTCTGGTTGACGCCGGATTGCTCGAACAGCTCGTACAGGCTGTCCATATCCCGCGGCTGCAGGCTGGTGCCGATCAGCGCTTCGGCCGTGCCGTGGTCAGCACCCCAGTAATCGCCGTACAGTAGCTGGATGTCATTGACCACGATCTTCCCGCCAATCAGTTGATCAGTCTGCCGCTTCGGTGCCGATTTCCCGCGTCTGGCTCTCCGACGCAATTCTGTTACCGTCTTCGATCAGGTCCGGGCCGTTCAGGGTTACTGTTTCTCCGACTTCAGCGAAGTAGAAGATCACTTCCCGCACCGGTCGACCGGTGACCTGATGCGCGGCCCAGGCGTAGACTGCTGCCTGACCACGGTAACCCTCTTCAGTCCGGGCTTCTGCCTGGCCAGGTGAGATTCTGTCGCTCTTGAAATCGCCGACGATGATCTCGCCGTCTTCGACGAACACAAGGTCCATCTGGCCCTGAACGATCCCGTCGTCAGAAAGTCCGTAGCCGAACTCGACCTCCTGCACAAGTTCGGACGAGGATCGGGCCCGCCTGATCAGGTCACTCGAGAGGATTCGTTCGACCATATCTCTGACGCGCTGGCGTGGGAGATTATCGTGCGGACTGATCCCGGCCTCGTCCAGTGAGCTCTCGATGATCCGGCTGACGGTGGTATCGACCGAGGTGTGACGCCTGAGGTCGAGTTGTTCCATCGACCGATGCAGCGCGTTGCCAACTCGAAGTGGCAGATCCCGCTCCACAGGCGTATCCACCGGGGCGGCTTCCGGTCCGGGAGATTCGGAGCCGGCACGATCCCAGTCTTTCTGGCTGCTTGCGGTGATGACCCGGCGAGGATCGTTTCCGTCAGAAAGTAGCTTCTCCCGGGTGACTGACCAGATTTCGCGTCGCTGGTGCGCATCGGCAACCTCGTCGGTCGTTATCGGCGCTCGTTCCGGCGGTGAGGTGTCGATCGCTGGCAATTGCCGGGTATCAAGAACGTGGACGCCGTCCCGATCCTTGCCGCGGGTGTCCTCGTCGAGCGCGGGCAGGTACGGAAGCATCTTTTCGAGCAACCCCTTGGCTTTGCCGTCTTCAACAGCAACCGGCAACACCAGATAATCTGCGGCCCGGGTTGCGGCAACATAGAACAGCCGGAGCCGCTCGGCCTTTTCATGCTCTCCTTCGAATTCTGAGGCCGCCTCGAATCCCGGAGTCGCGTAGCCGGATTCCTTGTTGCCGATGTGGATATCGAGCTGGCGGTCCTGATAGTTGGCAACCGTCTTCGGATCCCGCCCACCGCCTCGATCGGTGTTGAGATTGACCAGGGCGACGATCGGGAACTCCAGCCCCTTTGCCGCATGGATCGTCAGCAGCCGGACAACGTCGTCGGTCGATTCGGCCACAGATGCGTCCGACTCGTCTGACCGCGACTCCGCACTGGTAATCGTCCAGCGAACGAAAGCCCTGAGCC
>SLMJ01000325.1 GCA_007133615.1 Thermomicrobiaceae bacterium
AGCCTTCTCGCTCAGAAATGAGGTAAGACCCCGGAGAGAAGATCCGGTTGCGAGGCGGCAGGTGGACGGCTGGTAACAGACCGGAGCCGAGCCGTGCTCATGGTCGAGGGCGAATCCATTACCCTGGCTGAACTGGCCCGAACAGGCCAGCACAGCCCAGCAGGACTCACATGAGACTGCAGTAAACACCAACGACACCGACACACATCAGTGATGAGTGTGGCTCGGATGCACTTGCCGAACGCAGGATACGCAAAGCCGGAGACGGCTGGTTCGAGAGCGCGATGGACTGGTGAGATGTGCGCGTGGCCGAGAGCGACGTCGATTCCACCCCGTTCCATCCCGAACCGGGTCGTGCCAGGCGTCAGCGCCGGAGAGTACTGCGCGGGGGACCGCGTGGGAGGCGAGGCCGCCGCGCGCACATCCCACCAGGCCATCAGGTATCTGGACCAGACCGAAGCCGACTTGCGTACCGTGTCAGAACTCGCTGTAGCGCGGGGTGGAGCAGTGGCAGCTCGTCGGGCTCATAACCCGAAGGTCGCAGGTTCGAATCCTGCCCCCGCTACCAACACAGACCGACCCTTCTCATCTCCGAGAAGGGTCGGTTTTGTTTAAGGGCCTCACGTGCCAACCCGACTGCTCGCTGCAATAGATCATCTCGGGACCGCTGTTCAGAGACGTTAAATGCTCAGCTGCAGGATCAACATCCCCGGGTCGTGTACGTCCAGTTCAGCACGACGGGTCTGGTATTTCGGCTCCAAATACCCGGTTTCATCCTAAACCAACGTACTATGGTTGACCGCCTGGAACCTTTCTACACTTAGCTTGCGGGTAGTTAGAGAGCGTGCGCGACGAAGTCCGCAACAGAACGGCATCGCATCAATCGTCACGCACTCGTATCGCAAGCCGGGAATCGGCCTGAAAGGGAGCCTGATGCGAAAAGGTGGGCGCGTCTTTATCTTGCTTGGAGTGGTGCTGGCACTGGCTGCGGCCGTACTTGCCATCTTCGCATTCAGTGACACCGGTGACGACGAAGAGGTGGCCGATCCCGAGGAACAGCTGGTCGAAGTTATCGAAGCTGCCGAAGACATCCCGGTCAATCATGTGATCACCGAGGACGATATCACCACTGTTGAAGTTGAAGAGGGAACTGTCTCTCCCGGAACGGCGCGTTCTACCGGCGAGGTGATCGGCCTGGCGGCGTCAGGCGACATTGTGAGTGGTCAGCGCGTTCTCCGGGCGAATCTGGTGACGCCAGGACTGTCTCACATCGTTGAAGACGGGATGCGCGCGGTGGCGATTCCGATCGACCGCGTCAATGCGCTCGGTGGAATGGTCCGCGCCGAGGATCACATTGATCTGATCTACTCGCAGACCTTCGAACTGGAAGATTTCTACGCCAGCCTTCGCGAGATGCTCGACGAAATGGAGCAAGCCCAACCGCCAGCGGAAGAGGGCGAAGAAGGCGAAGAGCAGCCCGCGCAGCAGTTGCCCATGCCAGGCTTCCCTGAAGACATGGAAGAACTTCCGCTTCCGTTCGCTCCCGGCTCGCTGGTCACAGTCGCGACTGCTGATGGTAGTGAACCTGTGACGAAACTCATTCTGCAGAATCTGCGTGTGCTCCGGGTCGTTGCCGGCGATGTCACGGTTGACGATGAGGGGCGCCTGGTCGCTGATCAGGACGCTGCTCCAGCAACGGATGACAACGACGATGCCGATGATGATGGCGATGCTCCGGCAGACGCGCCGCCCGATGATCGACTGCCGAGTGCGGATCTGCTGATTGTCGAAGTGGAACCGGCTGCGGCCGAACTGGTGAAGTTCATGCTCGATTACGACGGTCTGTTCCAGGTGGCGCTGCGCAATCCCGACGATGAAGAAATGGTAGACACGCCAGGTACGACGTTCCGGCACATGATCGAGGACTGGGGCATGCCGATGCCGCAACCCGCGGAAGTCCCGGAAGACGACGCCGGCGACGAGGAGGAATAGATTGTCAGCGGGTCGGATTCGCATTCTCATCGTCGATGACGTCGCAGAAAGCCGCGACAACGTCGAAAAGCTGCTCCGCTTCGAGCCAGATGTCGAGGTCGTCGGCAAGGCCGAGCGCGGCCAGCAGGGGATCGACATGGCGGTTGATCTTACGCCGGACGTCGTCCTGATGGACATAAACATGCCGGATATGGACGGCATCGAGGCGACGATGGAGATCACCACCCGGGTGCCGTCGACCGCGGTGATCATGATGTCCGTCCAGAACGAGCCTGACATGCTCCGCCGCGCGATGCTGGCCGGGGCCCGGGAGTTTCTCTCGAAGCCGTTCAGTCTCGATGAGTTGATCGAGGCGGTTCGCCACGTTTCCAAACTGGCACGCCCGGTGGTTCAGGCTCAGACACAGGATCACAGCGAACCTGGCACGGCTGGGCCGCGACGCGCGACTGGCGATACCAAGATCATCAGCGTTGTGAGCTCCAAGGGCGGAGTCGGGCGCAGCTTCGTGAGTGTCAATCTCGCGGTGGAGCTGCGAAAGATGACCCAGAAAGAGGTCATCCTGCTTGATACTAGCATGCATTTCGGCGATATTGGCGTGCTGATGAACAGCGGCGACGCGAAGACGATCGTCGATATTGTCGATCAGGCGCACTCACTCGATGCGGAGTTGATGGAAGATATCCTGTTTACCCATTCGTCGGGTGTCCGCGTTTTGCTTTCGCCGCCGACGCCGCAGGAGGCCGAGATCGTTACCGCGGATCATCTCCGGGCGACGCTGAATGTACTCACACAGATGGCTGATTATGTCATCATTGACACGCGGCCCGGATTTGATGATCTGATGCTTACGGTCATGGATGCGTCAGAGCGAATGCTGCTCCTGCTATCGATGGAGATGACAACGATCAAGGATACGACTCAGTTCCTGGAGATCGCGTCGCTGCTTGGATACCAGAGTGATCGCATTCGCCTTGTCCTGAATCGAATGAACACGTACTCGGGAATTCCGACCCGGGACATCGCCGAGAACCTGGGACGAGAGATCGAATTCCAGATTCCGGAAGATGTTCAGGCTGTATTGCACAGTGTCAATGAAGGGACCCCGCTGGTTGAGAGTCGAACGGATCATCGGATTACGCAGGAGATCCGGCGGCTGGCTTCCAGCATGATCGACGTTGAAGCGGAAAACGCGGGACCGGATGGGAAAGCCTCTCGCGGCGGGTTGATGTCGCGGCTACGCACTGCGTTCCGGTCGTCATAGTTCACCGCTTCAAGGGCACCAACGTTAGATGCGATGGACGTCCACCGACCAGTGCGGAAGCGCACGGCGCGGGCAGGACCATCGTTGAGAGGTAGCGGGAATGTCACTACTCAAGCGACTTGGAACAACCCAGGATCTCGCTGGACAGGAACAATCCAACAAAACGCAGCAGCCTGGCACTCAACGTAGTGGCACCACGGGGAACCTGGGCGGAAGCCAGACCCAGAACACCGGCCAGCAGGGCCAGCAACAATCCGGGGAAACGGCAGAGCGTAGTGGCGGTTCTGGCGAGCTGGGGGCTTTGCGGCGTCCGTCGATCGGCGGGACTCAGCAGCAAACCGGATCGACTCAACAGAAATCGGACAACTTCAACGAGCTCAAGAGCCGGATTCAGAATCGCCTGATTTCCGAACTCGATCCGCGGATGGATCTTGGCAACCAGGAGGAAGTCCGCCGGACTGTCGAAGAGACGTTTGCGTCCGTTCTTGAGTCAGAGAACATCGTCCTGACCCGCGTCGAACGGATGCGTCTGTTCGAAGCGATTTCAGCCGAGATTCTCGGCTATGGACCTATCGAACCGTTGTTGAAAGATGAATCCGTTTCTGAGGTGATGGTCAACGGTCCGAACCAGACATACGTGGAACGGGCTGGCCGACTCGAACGCACGGACGTGGTTTTCCAGGACGATGACCATGTGATGCGGGTGATTGACCGGATCGTGTCACCGCTGGGCCGCCGTATTGATGAAAGCTCGCCCATGGTTGACGCGCGACTCCCGGATGGCTCACGTATCAATGCAGTCATCCCGCCGATCAGCCTGGTTGGACCGACACTAACAATCCGGAAGTTCGCCAAAGATCCGCTGACGTCGGATGACCTCGTTCGGTTCGGGACACTAACGCCCGAGATTGTGACGTTCCTGAAGGCGTGCGTTGAAGCGCGGCTCAACATCATCGTTTCTGGTGGTACTGGTTCAGGTAAGACGACGATGCTCAACGTGCTGTCGTCGTTCATTCCTGATGACGAGCGGATTGTGACGATCGAGAACGCGGCAGAGCTGCAGCTTCGGCAGGACCACGTTGTCACGCTGGAATCCCGGCCGCCGAATATTGAAGGTCGTGGCGAAGTCTCGATTCAGGACCTCGTGGTGAACTCGCTGCGTATGCGTCCTGACCGGGTGGTTGTCGGTGAGTGCCGTGCCGGGGAGACGCTGGACATGCTCCAGGCGATGAATACCGGCCACGATGGTTCGCTGACGACGGTGCACTCGAACGGCCCGCGCGACACTCTGGCCCGTCTGGAAACCATGTGTCTGATGGCAGGTTACGATCTTCCAATCCGCGCGATCCGTGAGCAGATCGCCTCTGCGGTGGATCTGATTCTTCATCAGTCACGCCTCAAAGATGGTTCTCGCCGGGTCACATACATCACCGAGGTGCAGGGTATGGAGGGCGACGTCATCGTGCTCCAGGACGTCTTCACCTTCGAGCAGACAGGCCAGGAGAACGGCAAGATAATCGGCGCGATCAAGCCGACCGGAATCCGACCGAAGTTTGTGGAGCAGTTCGAGAGCCACAGCATCTACCTGCCACCGAACATCTTCGGTACGTCGTATGAGCGACTGTTCTAGGCGCGAGGAAGCTGTGCATAACCGAGTACGTTCAGTCAGCTAGCCGGAGTCACGCAATGGATCTGATGACGCTAACAATTCTGCTGATCGTTGGGGCGCTGGCTCTGATCATCGTTGGGTTTCTCACGCGCGAGCGAGCCTCGCACGATGTTGAGGAACGCCTGGAGCGGTTCGGCTCCCACCATCATCCCCATGAGGATGATGAGGCGCGTGAGCGTGAGAACGTCTTTGCCACTCAGGTCGGCAAGGCGGTTCAGGACCGTGAGGTTGGTCGGAACATGGCCGTCCTGCTTGCACGGGCTGACATCCGGATGACGGTCGGTGAGTTCATGCTGCTTCGGGTGGGCTCGACCATGCTGGGAGCGATGCTGGGTTTCGTCATCGCTCGTGGGTTCTCAGAGCCGGTCATGGGCGTGCTGGCAGGACTCGGCGTTGGTGTGCTGGGATGGATGGCTCCGCACTGGTACGTCTCGAGTGTCGCCAAGAAGCGCGCCAAGCAGTTCAACGATCAGCTCGGCGACACGATCGGTCTCATGTCCAATTCGCTCCGGGCCGGCTATTCGCTGCTACAGACGATGGAGCTTGCCTCTAAGGAAACGCCGGAGCCGATGGCAACCGAGTTCCGCCGTGTGGTTCGCGAGGTCGGGCTGGGGATCAGCCCGCAACAGGCGATGCAGCACATGCTCGAGCGCGTTCCCAGTGAAGATCTTGATCTGATGGTGACCGCGATCAATATCCAGCACGAGGTCGGCGGTAACCTGGCCAAGATCCTGGACGTGATGGGCGAAACGATTCGTGAGCGCGTCCGAATCAAAGGCGAAATCCAGGTGCTGACGTCGCAAGGACGGATTTCGGGGTACATCATCACGGCGCTTCCGATCGGGGTGGCTGCGCTGATGTTCTTCATCAATCCGGATTACATTGGTGAACTGTTCGTCTGGCCGTGGATCTGCCTGCCGATTATCGGTGTCGCGCTGATGGCGGCAGGATTTTTTGCGATGCAGAAGATCGTCGAGATTGAAGTCTAGGTAGTGAATCACAAGGTTGGACCATCATGAGCGGTGAAATCGTCGCAATTGCAATAATCCTCATGATTGTGAGCGCACTCGGGCTGGTGGTCATTGGATATCGGCGCGCCAATCAGGACATCGTAATCGAAGATCGATTGTCCCAGTACGGCCACCGGGAAATCAGTTCACTTACCGAGCTCGAACTGGAGCAGCCATTCCAGGATCGCGTGCTTTTCCCGATTCTGCGGAAGCTATCCCGCTTGGGCCGGCGGTTCACGCCGCGATCTGCGATGAACAACCTTCGACAGGAGTTGATCGAGGCAGGGTCGCCGTCCGGAATTGGGCCGGTGGAGTACATTGGCATTCGAGTCGCAACTGCCATCGGGCTGTCCGGCACGATTATCCTGCTGTTCGTTCTCGGCGGAGCGCCGATGCTCATGGGGATTGGTCTGGGCGCATTTCTTCTGGTGCTCGGATACATGCTTCCCGGATTCTGGTTGAAACGAAAGATCAGCGCACGGAAGAAGTCTGTCCAGCAGTCGCTGCCAGACGCGATTGACTTGCTGACGATCAGCGTGGAGTCTGGGCTTGGATTTGACCCCGCGCTTTCTCGCGTCATTGAGAAGTGGGACAACGAGCTCACCCAGGAGTTCGGCCGGATGCTCTCCGAAATCCGTATGGGAAAATCACGGCGAGAAGCGATGCGCGAACTCTCCCAGCGGGTGAATGTTGACGATCTCAACGTGTTCACTTCGTCGATCATCCAGGCGGACCAGCTTGGTGTGAGCATCTCGCAGGTGCTGCGCGTACAGTCGCAACAGATGCGCATGCGTCGCCGTCAGCGCGCGGAGGAGCAGGCACACAAGGCTCCGGTCAAGATGCTCTTCCCCATGGTCTTCCTGATCTTCCCTGCGCTTTACATCGTCCTGCTCGGTCCGGCGATTCCCCGGCTGCTGGAATCCTTCTAAACACGGGAGCGCAGATTCGTGTCGGTCCTGACTGTCCGGAACGCAACGCGCGATCAGGTGATCGGCACGAAGATCCGGGAGGCTCGCACCTTCTTGTCTCGCGGCAAAGGCCTGATGTTTGCTCCTGAACTCGAACGGGGAGAGGGGCTTATCATCGATCCCTGTAGCTCTATCCACACGTTTTTTATGCGGTTCCCCCTCGACGTACTCTATATGAATCGCGATAATGCCGTCATCCGGGCAGATCAGCGGATGAAGCCATGGCGGATCGGTCCGGTCTTTACGGGCTCGAAGTGGGTCATCGAGTTGCCACCCGGTACGATCGAGGCAACCGGGACTGAAGCGGGCGATCGGATCGAACTCATTCGCTGATCGAGCGGATTCGTGTTTTCCAGACTGAAGACCTCTGCGATTCGCTGGGGCCAGCATGTATCGCCACACCTCATGAACATACTGCTCCCGGCAACCTGTGCCGGTTGCGGACGGAGCAATGCGTGGATCTGTGCCGAGTGCGAGGAGCATCTTCTCCTTGACGGTGGGCCAGGATGCAGTCGTTGCGGGCGAGCAGGACGGTCCCGTCGAGAATGCCCACGTTGTACAAGCGTGTTTCCCACGAAACTAACGCGGGCCCGAGCAGGCTTCAGATATCGTGGACCG
>SLMJ01000167.1 GCA_007133615.1 Thermomicrobiaceae bacterium
CAGGTCGTTCCGGTCGAGCTCTGGGAACAACTCAGCTCCGGCGACGCGATGGTGCAGGCACTGGAGGCCGGCATCGAATCGGGGCTCATTAGTGAACGCCCCGATGGCCGGTCTGTCGCCTTCCGCCATGCACTCGTGCGGGAAGCGGTCTACGCGGGGATAGGACTACTCCCCCGTCGCCAACTACACCGTCGGGTAGCCGAAACGCTGATCGACCAGCCGTCCGCAGATCCGGACAGTGTCGCCTACCATCTGCAGCATGCCGGAGATGAACGCGCGGCGGAGTGGCTGATTCGTGCCGGAGAACAGGCCGAGCGGCGTTTTGCCTGGCCGGCGGCGATCGAACGCCATCACGCGGCCACCGAGCTTCTCGAGCGTTCTCGCGGCAACGAGGCTACGCTCGCCAGGTTGTACCTCAAGCTCGGTCGACTGATGCGATTCTCCGATCCAGAAGGGGGCATCCCATTTCACCAGCGTGCGCGGGCTGCGGCTCGGGCTTCGGGAGATACGGCAATCGCTGGCCTGGCCCTGTTCAACGAGGGAAGTCAGACGTGCATGCTCGGCAACCCAGGAACGGGGCTGCAACAGATGCAGGAGGGAATCGAGGAAATGCTGAGCGCCCGGGATGATGCCTTGACGTCCCAACGCTGGTCCCAGACAGTTCTCCCCGCCAGGATCGATCCGATTATCTCATCCCTTGGAACCTACGTAGCGCAACTTTCCTACGCGGGCCGATATCACGAAGCAATTTCAGTAACCGAGCAACACGTCGATCTCGATCTTGACCACCAGTCCCGTTTTCGGGAGATCCTGGATTCGTCTGCGAGTTTCATTGATGGCTTCTGGGGACTTGGTATCACGCTCACCGCACTCGGTGATGTTCGTCGTGGGAAGTTCGCCTTCGATCTCGCTCGTCAAGCTCTCGCCGAATTCCAGCATCTCGCTCACCGAATGTCGGTGACCAGTTCCTATCTGACGATGCACCATTTCGTGTTCAGTCCAGCAAACCTCGAGGAACGCCGGGAACTTGTCGAAGAGATCGAAACCAACACCCGGATCTCAAGTGGATCGATCGGCACCAGAAACGCGTTGTGGGGATACGAGCGAGTTCTCTATCTGGAGGGCCATTGGCACGAACTCCGGAAGCTAATCGAGGAACACGAGCCGCCAACGCTCGCGGTGTTCCGGAATAGCGCCTACGCGGTTCGTGCACGCCTTGACTGGCATCAGGGACGGCGCGATGAGGCGTGGAAGCTGATCAGCTCAATCCTGCCCGACTCGGGAAAGGCTCGAACGCAGGACCAGATGCTGTTCGTCCCGAGGGAGCCGTCCAGAATTGCGGCTGAGATTGCGCTCGAGACCGGCGACCTGAAATACGCGCGTGAGCTGCTCGACGACCACGATTACTGGATGGAGCAGAGCGGGGCGATTATCGGACGGGCGGAATCGCAGCTTCTGCGGGCGAAGATTCACCAGCTTGAGGGGAACGAGGAACTCGCCGAGGAGGCGACACACTCTGCCCTGGCGCTGGCGTCGGACCCTGAACAGCCGATGGCACAGATGGAGATCTACCGGTTTCTGGGAGAGCGAGGGATGAAGTCCGGCGATCTCGGGCAGGCGAAGTGTTTCCTGGACCGATCACGGTCAATCGCCGAGGCCGCGAATCTCCCCTTTGAACGCTCCCGAACGGTGCTGGAACAGGCGAAGCTGCATCTGGTGTGTGATGAGACGGATAGTGCCAGGCGCTTGCTCGACGAGGCACGAAGCACAGCAATGGCACTTGGAGCCAAACCGCTGCTGGAGCACATTGACCAACTTGTTGGCCGCACCGGTCGTCGAGGTGGCTCTTCCCGGTTCGGACTCTCGCCGCGTGAACTGGAAGTTCTGCGCTGCCTGAGTGAAGGACTGACCGACAAGCAGATCGCCGAGAGACTGTTCATCTCACCGAACACTGTAATGCGGCACGTCAGCAGCATTCTCGGAAAACTGGATGTGGAGTCACGCACAGCCGCGGTTGCTGTCGCGGCCCGGGAGGAGCTGGTCTGACTGCATAGTCAATCCGCGTCTGGATCTACTTGCCGTCGCTATTCAGGTACTCCATCACCTCGAGGAATTTCGGACGCGAGATGAGGCCGCTCTCGTGGTAGTAGGTGAGCATGGTGCGCAGCCGGAGGATCGGCATCACGTTGTAGCCCTGCTCATCGAGTTGCTCGACCCCGCCCTGCTCGCGGTCGACCAGGACGATCGCGTCGCGTACTTCCAGCCCGGCGCTCTCCAGCGCGCGAGCGGTCTGCAGGATGCTGGTGCCGCCAGTCATCAGGTCGTCGATGACCAGTACAGTCTGGCCCGGAATGACCCGACCCTCGATCACCGGCTCGTCCTCGTTTGCTCGGACGTAGATCAGCGGATTGTCACTGATCAGTGAGTACGCCGTCGCGAGGTGCAGTCCACCCATCGGAACTCCGGCCACTGCGCCGAAGTGGGCCAGCCGCGGCCGGCGGCGCTGCTGATCGGCCTGGACCTCGTGATGGACCAGCCGGGCAAATTGCCGCATGACGGTTGGATGACTGATGACCACGCGTGGGTTAAGGTAGATAGGTGAAGTCCCGGCTGTGGGGCCGAGATTGAACTCACCGAACTCAACGCCACCGAGGTCGAACAGCGCCTGTGCAAGATCAAGATTGGATTCAGCACCGAAGAGCATAGTAGTCTCTTGGCCTTTGCTAGTAGCAGGCGGTGGACGCCTGCGCAATCCCTTCCTTCGTGCCGGAGACGATACCATACCTTACGCGGGGTCGCGACCCCGTGATGCGATGAATAATCGTGAGATTGACGCAACCGCGTCTGGGACAATGAGGCCAAGCGGGTGAACTATCAGGATGCGATTACCTATATTATTGATCGCTCCGGCTACGATCGTGGGTTCGTGACCAATCCGTTCGATGCCGAATCGATCGGCCTGCGTCGCACCGAAGCGTTGCTGCAGATGCTCGATTTTCCGGATACTCGCTACCCGACCGTGCACATCGCCGGAAGCAAGGGGAAAGGCTCGACATCAGCGATGCTCGATTCGGTTCTTCGGGCGGCTGGATACAGGGTTGGGCTCTACACCACCCCGCACCTGCACACCTTCCGGGAACGGGTTCAGATCAACGGGGAGCCGATCAGTGAAACAGACTTTGCGAGGTTGACGGAAGAGCTGATTCCGATGAACGAGCGCCTGGCTCGGGAGCATCCTGACTGGGGTGAGGCGACGGCGTTCGAGGCATCCACGGCGCTGGCCTTCCTGGCGTTCGCCCGGGCGCCGGTCGACGTCGGCATCATCGAAGTGGGTCTTGGTGGACGCCTTGACGCGACAAACGTGATCAAGCCACTGGTCAGCGTCATCAGTTCGATCAGCCTGGATCACACTGGCATTCTCGGGGACACGCTGGGGGAGATCGCCGCCGAGAAGGGCGGAATCATCAAGGACGGTCGTCCGGTAATCGCGTCACGTCAGAAACCGGAAGCGGCCGACACACTTCAGCGGATCGCGGATGAGCGTAATACGACACTTTCGCTTGGTGATCGGGACTGGAACGCGTCCGGGTCCACACGCGACTTCACGGTGACCGGGCCGGGTGGGGAGATCGCAAACCTGAATTGTGGATTGACCGGCGCTTATCAGGTTCAGAACGCCGGACTTGCCGTGGTGACAATCCAGGAGCTCCGAAGGCGTGGTTTTCAGGTTAGTGATGAACAGCTCCGGACTGGCATCGCGAATGTCTGGTGGCCGGGTCGTTTCGAACGGGCGCACGAAGAGCCCGTAGTCATTGTTGATGGCGCCCACAACGTTGATTCGAGCGAGCGCCTCGTCGAGGCGTTGCAGGAAGAGTTTCCAGGTCATCGTGTCTCGCTCGTGCTCGGAATCGCCCGGGACAAGGATGTTCGCGGGATGATCGAGAGGCTCGCACCGGCAGCCAGCGAGATCGTTGCGATCGCGTCCAGATCCCCCCGGGCGACTGATCCGGAAGAACTTGCGACCATCGTTCGGGACGTGGCGCCGGGACTTCCAGTGAGTGCGGAAACGGGTGTCAGTGCAGCCCTTGATCGTGTGATCTCCGGATCTGAAATCGACAATCATGTGATCTGCGTGACCGGCTCGCTCTACGCGGTGAGCGAAGCGCGTGAGGCGCTGGGACTGGCCGAACCGGCAGACTTCGAACAGGAGTTGTTCTATCGATAGTCGAATGCCGTCAACGTTCCCGATCATCGACGGACACAACGATACGTTGATGAACCTGCTCCTGCCGGAGCGCGGGTACGGGCGCTCCTTTTTCGACAATAGCGAGATCGGACACGTTGATCTGCCGCGCATGCAACAGGGCGGTATGGCAGGCGGTTTCTTCGCGATGTTCGTCCCGACCCCCAACGAAGAGGAGATTATCACCTTCACCGATCAGGGCTATGAAGTCCAGCTTGCCAGCGGGATCACCCAACCGTATGCGCTCGAGCGCAGCGGGCTGATGTGGGATTTGCTGGAGTCGCTTGCCGGTGAGGAGCCAGACCAGTTTCGAATCTGCCTCAGCGTGGACGATATCCGCCAGGTCCTCGAGAATGGGAGAGCATTCGCCATCCCACATATTGAGGGCGCTGAAGCGATTCTTCCAGACCTCGCGAATCTGGAAGAGCTCTATAACCGGGGGATACGCTCGATTGGGCCGGTCTGGAGCCGGAACAACGCGTTTGGACACGGCGTCCCGTACGCCTTCCCCGCAATGCCTGATTTCGGGCCCGGTTTGACCGATCCTGGCAGGGATCTTATTAGGGCATGCAACGAGCTCGGCATCATGGTCGACCTCTCGCACCTGAACCTGGCTGGATTCAGCGACGTTGCCAGGCTCAGCGATGCACCGCTGGTCGCCACTCATTCCTGCGTCCACGAACTCTGTCAATCGACTCGCAACCTGACGGACTGGCAGATCGATGCGATTGGCGAGTCCGGCGGGCTGATCGGGATCGCCTTCGATGTCAGTATGTTGCGGCAAGACGGAGATCTGAATCGGGAGACACCAGTATCGGTCATAGTCGATCATATCGATTATGTGGCCGAACGAATCGGGATCCAGAGCGTCGCTTTCGGCTCGGATTTCGATGGTGCAGTCATGCCGGTGGACTTACCCGACTCGGCCGCGCTCCCCGGGCTTATTGCCGAGCTGCGGACCCGGGGCTATGATGAAGAGTCACTGGCGCTCGTGACCCACGAAAACTGGCTGCGTGTTCTCAACAATACCTGGAACTGATGCGGGAGAAACCGATGGCAACGCATATAGTAACGCCGGATGACCTGAATTTCGCTGCGTCGCAGTTGGTCACAACTCTCTCGCCGGTCAGCGACAAAGACTGGGCGATCCCTGCCGGGGATCTGGAGTGGTCAAGCCGCTACACCCTGGATCACACGGTCAACGCGCTGGCCAACTACGCGACACACCTGGCGACGCGCTCCCCGGCTCGACGACCGCGATTTCGGGACACAATCGACCAGCAACCGGAATCGGATCTGCTGCTGTCAGTAGAAACCGGCGCTGCCATCCTTGCCGAGGTCTGTCGCTCGGCTCCGGACGATGCCCGGGGGTTCCACTCTGCCGGAATGGCGGACTGGAGCGGATTCGTCGGGATGGGCTGCACCGAGATCCTGATTCACACTGATGACATCGCCCGCTCGTTCGATATCGAATTCAATGCCGATCCGCTGCTCTGCCGGCGCGTGCTCGATCGCATCTTTCCCTGGGCGCCAGCAGAAGGCGATGCCTGGCAGGTTCTTCGCTGGGCAGCTGGACGGACCGAATTGCCTGAAATGCCGAAGCTCGATCCGAAGTGGTCCTGGCACTGTGCTCCGCGTGATGACTGGGACGGCACGATCAACCGGCGTGATTAACCGCGTCGCGACGTTTATCCGGAGGTAGTTCCGATGGATCAACATATTGTCCGGCCTGAAGATGTTCGCCTGGCCGGTCAGTTCTGCGTTGAAACGCTCTATCCCGCCCGGGACATGAACTGGCAGCGTAACGCTGCCGGGCTGGAGTGGACCTGCCGATTTACGCTCGACCACATAGTGGGTGCCCTGACGGCGTACGCTGGCGATCTGGCGATCCGCCGAGTCGAAGAGGTGGAAGTGCTCCGGAAGGCCAGTTCAGACCAGTCGATCAACGAACTCCTGCAACTGGTCGAGGTTGGCTCGGCTGTTCTCTCCGATGTCTGTTTCGCCGCCCCGGACGACGCTCGTGGCTACCACCCACTTGGCCCGGCGGACTGGAGTGGTTTCGCGGCGATCGGTTGCACCGAGGTGTTGATTCACACCGACGACATCTGCTGGGCGTTTCAGATCGAGTGTAATGTCGATCCAGAACTCGCACGCCGGGTGCTCGATCGTCTGTTCCCGTGGGCACCGAAGGAAGGCAATCCCTGGCAGATCCTTCGGTGGGCAACCGGACGCGGATACCTCGAAGGTCACGAATCCGTAGCAGAGACCTGGACCTGTCATCCCCGGCCGCTGGCGGAGTGGCATGACCGAAAGGACACAACAGCGTGACCGTTTCCGGAATCGACGAGCAACTCGTCCCCGGGTCTGGCGTTCAAATCAACCTGCGGGCAATCGGCGACCCGGAGAAACCGCCGCTGCTCCTGATCCACGGAATCTATGACGAATGGTCGAGCTGGAACCTGGTCTACGATGATTTCGCAGCTGAGTACCGCGTTTATGCGGTCGATCTTCGCGGCCACGGGAAATCGGACAAGCCGGAGCAAGGCTATGAACCAACCGACTATGCTGCGGATATCGCCAGTGTCATCCGCACGCTGGGGCTTTCAGATATCCCGGTAATCGGTCATTCCCTGGGCGCTGTGACGACGGGTTATCTGGCGGCTGACTACCCGGCTCTCGTAAAGGCTGTGGTTCTCGAGGATCCGCCGGGCCGATTTGATTCCAACACCGGTTCCCGGATTACGCCGATGCTGGAGATCAAACGGGGTACCGAAGAAGAGACCTACACTTTTTTCAAAGAGATTGGCCCGAACCTGGGTGAGGCTAGATGGCGTGACCAGACCCGCCGACTTCGCAACACCGCAGACGGTCCGTTCGAGGTGATCATTGAGTGGGCTGAACGTGGATACTCGCCGGATATCGTCGGAACCATGGGGCGAGTCCAGTGTCCTGCCTTGCTGATGCAGTCCGATCCCGAAGCTGGCGGCGTGTTGCCGGATGATCTCGCTGGAGAAATCGTCGCGAAACTTCCGAATGGGGAGCATCAGAAGTTCCACGGCGTGGGACACAACATTCACAAGGATGCCCCTTCGGAGTTCGCCCGTTCGGCGATGGAGTTTCTCCACAAGCACCGCTAGTCGCGAGGTAGCGCGGCAGCTCGCCTGCCGCATCCTCGTTACAGATTGACCACCACATCCCCGCCCTCGATCTCCACCCGATACGTCTGGATTCGGAGACGTTCAGGATCGCAGGGTGAGCGTCC
>SLMJ01000125.1 GCA_007133615.1 Thermomicrobiaceae bacterium
TCCGGGTACGACGGTTTCATTGCCCTGAGGTTGTGCCATGGCCGGTGCTGTGAATGCAACTGCGAGCACACCAATCATGATCAATGCGACGAGCGCTTTGACACTTGACACTGTAAATCTGGCTACTCTCATTACTCCCCCTAAATGGTGCTTCCACTGAACGCCAGAGAACGAGTTCGTGAACGGTCAGAGCTATACTAGCTAACAGTCCACCTCCTTCCGATCTAGGAAGTCCGTCCGCTACTCAAATGCGAAGAACCGGCCTTCGGGAGCCCCCGGCCGGTTGCGCCACTGGCTCTGCGCGGATCAGGCGCCCAACTGATGATCTACGCTTCATCGCCTCCGTATTCGCTTCTGATATGTTCCTGTTACTTTTGTACCATCAGTGGAATATTTCGTCAAGAACACGTTCTAGATTACAGACGATATCAGTGAGATATGACTGTCGGTCAGATTGCACCACGCTAACTAGCCACCGCCGTTACAACCTTGAACTCATTCTCCATGCTGATCTGTCCGTCCGGCTGAACGAACTGGTTGAGGACGTCTTCGACAACCTGCCGGATCCTCTCTTCGCCAACAGTCCGGATTGCGCCCTGCAGCGGACCGGCCGAGCGGGTTCCGCGCCAGCCGGTGTCAAGATCGGGAAAACTCATTGTGATCGGAACAACCTGCTCACTCGTAGGAGTCAGCCCTGCTTGTCGCATCAAGTCGTCGAGCACGCCAGGCATGGACAGCGCGAACGGACCACCGCCGCCGGGTTTCTCGGGCAGTGTGTCGACCACGGCCGAGAACAGATGCCTGGTATCGCAATGCTCCGGAAGGCCCCAGACGGCAATCGCGACACGTCCGTCTGCTCGGCACACCCGGCGCATTTCCGCCATGGCGTTCACCGGATCTCCTGCAAATTGCAGCGAGTTTGCGGCGAAAACGACGTCGAACGTGTCGGACTCAAACGGCAGATCTTCGAGGTCCCCAACTCGAAAATCGCCCCCGGGAACTCGCTCTCGAGCGATTTCTACCAGTGGATCTGCCGCGTCGAGTCCGTACACGGCTGCCCCTCGCGCAGCAGCAAGCATGCTCGCACCGCCGCCGCCACACCCGAGATCTGCAACAACGGTCTCTGGCCCGACACCAGACGCATCCAGCATGACGCCCCACAGCTGCGTGTGAACTGGTTCCTGAATCTCCGCCCAGTCCCTCGCTTCTGAGCCCCACAGTTGCCCCTGGATCTCGGCCGTGGACATGCCTGCCTCATTTCCAGATGCTGCGCGTACAGGTTGTAATGACTGCCTGACAGGCTAGCACTTTTGTACCGTACTTGCAACTGTAAACAAAGTGCCCACGAATCCAGCACGTGGATTCATGGGCAAAAGGGTCGCGAACAACGACTTACAGTACGCTATTTGCTTGTCATCACAAACACAATTGGCTCATCGAGCGGAACAGTGTTTTCGAGCTATAGCATCCCCACATCCCGCAACGCCGCCCCGGCAATTGCGCCGATCGCAGCTTCGCCGTCGAGATCATCAGTCACGTTCTGCTGGAGCACGCTGAGAATCAGAACGCTGTCACCCATGCGGAAGAACCCGCAGTCGTTGCAAACGCCCTTGATCGTGCCGGTCTTACTGCCGAACTCGATCTCGCTGTCGGCCGGAAGTGGTCGGGCGAGGCGACGCTTGTTCTGCTGGGTAGTGAGGATGTAGGACATCGTTTCGCAACTACTGGGCGAAGCGGCTTCTCCGGCGAGGATCATCCGGATGAGCTCGCTGCATTCCGCGGGGACGATGTAGTTCTCTTTCTGACCCGGTTCCGCCGGTTTGCCTTGCATCTTCCGGTTCAGGACAGTGCCGGTCATGCCCCATCCACGCAGGCGATCGTTGACCTGGTCGATCCCGGCCATATCGATGAGAAGATTGGTGGCCGTGTTGTCGCTGATCGACATCATCAGATAAAGGAGATCGTAGAGGGAGAGGTTCAGGCCCTCACGCATCTCGAGCAACACGCCGCTGCCCGGGGTCTTGTCGTCCTTCTTGAGCGTGTAGATATCGTCGAGCGCACGCTTGCCGGCATCGATCT
This sequence comes from Thermomicrobiaceae bacterium, assembly GCA_007133615.1. Taxonomy (GTDB): domain Bacteria; phylum Chloroflexota; class Chloroflexia; order Thermomicrobiales; family Thermomicrobiaceae; genus SLMJ01. Next base: position 2,080 of record SLMJ01000125.1, read on the forward strand.
GGTGGAAGATCTCGACCATGATCGGGATCTTGATCACGCTGGCAGCCGACCACTGCTCGTCAGCGCGAATCCCCCAGCTTTCACCACTGAGCGTCATCGCCGAGACCCCGGCATCGAACGGGGTTTCGTTCACGGCACGTTCGAGGTTTGTCCATGAATTCAAGTTGTTTGCTCCTAAGCGGCCCTCACACCCCCTGTCCCCCTCTCCCAATGCTGGGAGAGGGGTTAAAGCAGCAAGGTGGGGGCTATTCTCAACAAATATCCAACGGCAATCCTTCTTGAGCTCTCACGACAAGCGAAGCGAATGTTCGATGATTCAGTTGCTATTTGCGCCGTAAGTCGCTGGAACCTGTATCAATACTCCCCTCTCCCAATTCTGGGAGAGGGGTCGGGGGTGAGGGCGGTTACCACAGCGACTTCACCGCTCCGCCGTCGACCTGGAAGACACCGCCGGTCATGTAGCTGGCGCGTTCGGACGCGGCAAAGACGACAGCCTCCGCGAACTCTTCCGGCTCGCCGTAGCGACCCATCGGGATTGCCGATTCGGACGCCTTGGTGATCTCGTCCTGGCTCTTACCAAGCTTTTCGGCATTTGCGGCATCGAGCTGGACGATGCGCGGCGTTCGAATCCGGCCGGGAATCACGGTGTTGATCCGGATGTTCTGCCCAGCAACTTCGTCCGACAGAGTCTTGAGCGCACCCTGCAAACCGGCACGGATCGCATTCGACAGCAAAAGGTTCGGAATTGGCTGCTTGATGGAACTGGAGCTCATCGAGACGATCGCGCCCGAACCCTTGGACTGCATCGAGGGCAGCGCACCGCGAATCAGCCGGACCGCGCTCATCATCGTCAATTCGAACGCCTGGTACCACTGCTCGTCACTCAGCGTGTCAAAGGTACCCGGTGGCGGTCCGCCGGCGTTCAGGACCAACACGTCGATGGTGCCGTACGTGTCGAGCGTCGATTTCAGGACCTTGTCGACATCATCCTTGTTTGAAAGGTCGGCATCCATCGACAGCACGTCGGTGCCATACTGACTTTTGATCTCGCCGGCCACCTCGTCGACCGCATCCTGGCGACGACTGCAAATCGCCAGCTTCGCACCTTCCCGGGCGAACGCCATCGCCACGGCCCGTCCCAGGCCGGAACTCGACGCCGGTACAAGTGCGACTTTGTCTTTCAATCCGAGATCCATCTGTGGGCTCCCTTTCCTGTTCTTACGCATCAATCGGAGATTGTCCGAGCGAGACTACCGGGCATCCTAAACCTTCCATCGGATCCCGTCTAGCAATCATGGTGGTGACTGATTCCGCCTGTCCGGGTGATAATGAGTAGCAATCGACGCCAATTCGCAATGCAAGGGAGCAATCACGTGGCAGGCAGGTTAGAAGGCAAGGTCGCAATCGTGACGGGCGCGGCGTCGGGCATAGGCGCTGAAAGTGCCAGGGTCTTCGCAGCGGAAGGCGCACACGTTGCGCTGGCAGATCGAAACGGACAGTTGCTGGAGCAGGTAACGAGCGAGATCAGCAGAAGCGGCGGTCGCGCGATCGCTGTTCGCACTGATGTGGCGGATGAAGTGAGCGTTAAGAACCTGGTGCAGCAGACGGTCAGCGAATTTGGCGCCCTCAATATCGTGTACGCCAATGCCGGTATCAGCGGGCGGTTCGATCTGGAATCGGTCACCGCTGAAGAGTTCGACCGTGTCATCCAGGTCAATCTGAGAGGGCCGTTCTTCTGCGCCAAATACGCAGTTCCGAGGATGGTTGAATCCGGCGGCGGATCGGTCATCTTCACGGCATCCGAGCTCGCACTGGTCGGCTCGCCAAACGCATCCGTTTATTCGGCATCGAAGGCCGGGTTGATTGGGATGGCACGCGGGCTGGCGTTGGACTATGCCGAAGCCGGGATCCGGTTCAACTGTATCTGCCCCGGTGCGGTCGACACCCCGATGCTCTGGGGAGAAGAAAAAGGCGAGCGGGATGAGATCGAGGCAGACATCAGCAGCCGGATGCCGCTCGGGCGGGTCGGACGACCCGACGAAATCGCGAAATCTGCCCTCTATCTGGCCAGCGACGACAGTTCGTTTGTCACCGGTCACGCGCTGGTTGTCGATGGCGGCTGGACCGTGCGATAAAGTGCCATGACGCGATGACTTCGATCCGGAAACAATCCTGGAGGTAATGCAATGCACGATCGACCGGACGGCGTAACGCTGCTGATCGGAGGCGCGGTCGTCACGATCGACCAGCAACGCCGCATCCTCGACCCTGGCGCGGTGGCAGTTGAAAACGACCGCATCCTCGCCGTTGACACGCCTGACAACCTGCGCAGCCAGTACAGTGGAGCCAGCGAGGTTGATCTCTCGCACGCGGTGATCATGCCCGGACTCGTCGATACACACGGACACGCCGGACACGGGATGACCAAGGGCATCGCTCCCGGAGCGGACTGGCTGGAGACAATCGCGAAGGTCTATTTCCACGGATCGGATACCGAGTTCTGGCGAGCAGAGAGTTTCCTCTCTGCGCTGGAACACGTCGAGTTTGGCGTGACGACGTCCCTGTCCATGACCGGATCGCAGCCGCGGGTTGACGATCAGAAGTTCGCGGTGGCCGCAGCAAAGGGATACCAGGATCTCGGGCTCCGGCATATCGTCGCGCTCGGACCGCCAGGCGGCGATCCACCGTGGGATTACACCGATGTGGAAACCGGAGAAAAGCACCAGACCGATCTCGATGGATCGCTCGCAACCACGGCATCGGCAATCGATCAGATTCACGGGACCGCTGAAGGCCGCCTCTCCTGCTTCGTCGGGCCATCTTCGTTGACGAACGGGATGGATGCTGATGGTAACGCAACTGATTCTGCCATCGCACAACTCCGGGGCGTGCATGAACTCGCGAACCAGAAAGGTGTGAACATCCACGCTCACGCCTACGAGGGCCAGATCCGGGCTGCTGCGAACGCATTCCCGGAGATCCTCAACCAGAAACTCTGCCTGGCACACTGCGCCGGGATCACGCAGGACGAGATTCACACCATGGCCGAGACCCGGGTAAGCGCCACACACGGACCGCTAACCAAGGCGTACGCCAGAGCCCGCTTTCCGCTGATCGAAGCGCTGGATGCCGGGGTCAACGTCGTGATCTCGACAGACGGTTCGGGGCCGGACCGGTCATTTGATCTGCTCTCCCAGGGGCGAGTTGCCGTGCAACTGCAGCATGTCCATTTCCAGGACACGTTCCTGATTCCGTCCGGCAAAGCGCTGGAGATGATGACGATCGACGCCGCGAAGGCGCTCGGCATGGATGACCAGATCGGCTCACTCGAACCCGGCAAGAAGGCCGACATCATTGCGCTGGATATGCGAACTGCCCGGATGTACCCGAGAATGATGATCCCGCAGCGGCTGGTCTTCGTGGGATCGGGGCTGGACGTTGAGTTTATGATGGTCGACGGACGGGTATTGATGCAGGATCGAAAGTACGACTGGATCGATGTCGAAACGATCCTGGACGATGCCCAGCGAGCCGCGGAAGAAAGCTTCGAACGCGCCGGCGTACTCGATGCGCTGGCGGAGCATCCACGTGAGTGGGGTGAGGTGCGATATCAATGAGCGGAACCAACCCAACCGATTTTGAAGTCCATCCTGCAATCGATCGCGTGTGGCGAGAGATCGAAAACCGGGAAGAAGAGTTGATCCAGCTTGTCTCCAACCTGGTCTGGTATCGGAGCACGCTCGGCAACGAGGCGGACATCCAGCACTTCGTCGCCGGGCACCTCCAGCTCTCCGGACTGGAGACCGATGTCTGGGACATCGAGGAATCCCTCAAAGAACTCCCCGAGTCTGGCGATAGCGGCGTGCCGTTCGAAGGGCGACCCAACGTCGCCGGAGTGCAGCGTGGCTACGGCAACGGACGATCGCTGATTCTCAACGGCCACGTCGACGTCGTCAGTCCGGAGCCGGTCGAGAACTGGACACGCGACCCGTGGGCAGGCGAGATCGAGGACAACCGGATGTATGGTCGCGGTGCGCTCGACATGAAAGCCGGCGTAGCGATTAACCTGATGCTTCCGCGCTGGCTGCGGGATGTCGGCATCAAGACGCAGGGCGACATCACCATTCAGAGCGTGATTGAAGAAGAGTGCACAGGAAACGGCGCACTGGATATGAGCCGTCGCTATTCGGCCGATGCTGCGATCATCACTGAACCGAGTGGCGGAACGTTCACCGCGGCACACGTCGGGGTCATGTGGTTCAAGATCCGGGTCAAAGGTCGCTCGGCGCACGCTGCCGTCGCCCCAACCGGGGTCAACGCGATCTCCAAGACCGTACCGATCATCCGGGCGCTGGAGGATCTCGATCGCGAGCTGAACGAAGGGAAACACCCGGCGTTCGAGGGAATCGATCATCCGATCAACCTCAATATCGGCGTTATCAGTTCCGGCGACTGGCCAAGTACTGTTCCGGGCATGGCCGAGCTCGACTGCCGGGTAAGCTTCTACCCGGGTAAGTCGGTCGAAGAGATGCGCAGCGAGGTCGAACAGGCGGTCCAGCATGCTTCGCAGACTGACGATTGGCTGCGAGAGAACCCACCGGAGATCATTTATCACGGTTTCCAGAGTGGTGGATCGACTGTCTCTATGGAAGAGCCGCATGTTCAACTGCTCGGAAGCTGGCATCAGTACCTGAACGAAGAGACGATGCGACCACGTTCCGGAACCGGCACTAATGACATGCGCTACTTCAACTTCGCCGGGATTCCGTGCGGCTGCTACGGCCCGGGCGGCGTTGGCGCTCACGCAGCGGACGAATACCTGGACGTCACCACACTTGTCCCGACAGCGAAGGTCCTCGCGGCGTTCCTGCTGGACTGGTGCGGGATTGTGGAGGAGTAGGTTCGGCCCTGAAGTCGTCTTCGGTAGACCGGGCAGCTCCGTCTGCCCCTGTCAATCGGGCACGTTCGCTGGGCTGGTGCGGGATCGTGGAGGAGTAGGTTCACTGCCGTTAGGTGGTCCGCGGTAGACCGGGCAGCTCCGTCTGCCACCTTGAGTCGGGCGGGTTCGCTGGGCTGGGCCACACGGAGGTGGCCGTCTACCGAACCTGAAGTCCTTACAACCGAACAGAATTCTGGAGGCTGAAAATGGCACAGGACACGGCAAGCTTGCGTGAAGCGATCAACGAAAACGTCTGGTTGCACTTCTATCAGATGGATCGGGCGAAGAACCCAGCAAATGCCCCGATAATGGCCCGGGGTGAGGGTGCGAAGATCTGGGACACGGACGGCAAGGAGTACATCGACGCGCTGGCCGGGCTCTTCTGCGTCAACGCCGGTTACGGCCGGCGTGAGATCGCCGAGGCGATGATGGCGCAGCTCGAGCAGATCCACTACGTTTCCAGCTTTAGCTTCCCTAACGTCCCGGGAACGGTACTGGCTGACAAACTCGCCGGGCTGATGCCGACGGGGCCCGATTCCCGCGTGTTCTTCGTCAGTGGTGGTTCGGAAGCGGTTGAAAGCGCGCTGAAGCTGGCGAAGTCCTACCATCGACGCCGGGGCGACACGAATCGATACAAGACGATCTCCCGGCGCACTGCCTACCACGGTACGACGATGGGCGCGCTCTCGGTCAACGGTCTGACGCCGATCCGCAACGAGTTCGAGCCGCTTGTTCCCGGTGCCCGGCACGTTCCACCGCCCTACCAGTATCGCTGCCAGTACTGCGCGGAGAAGGGCGCCTGCACGCTCGATTGTGCCGATGAGGTCCAACGCCTGATCGAGTTCGAAGGCCCGGAAACGGTCGCCGCGGTGATCATGGAACCGGTTCAGAATGCCGGCGGGGCAATCACCGCCAGCGAGGACTACTACAAGCGCGTTCGGGAGATCTGCGACGAGCACGGCATTCTCCTGATCATGGACGAGGTGATCTGCGGATTCGGCCGTCTGGGAACCTGGTTTGGCGCTGACTTCTACAACGTCAAGCCAGACATTATGACAATCGCCAAGGGGCTGACCTCCGCCTATGCCCCGCTCGGTGCCGCGGTCGCGACGGCAGAAGTCGCCGAGCCGTTCACCGGTGAAGACAAAGCTCCGTTCATGCACGGGATCACCTTCGGTGGACATCCGGTCGCCTGTGCCGCCGGAATCGCGAACCTGGAGATCATGGAGCGGGAGAACCTGGTCGGACGATCAGCGGAGATGGGTACCTATTTCAAACAGCGGCTGATGACGTCGATCGGAGACCATCCGAACGTCGGACAGATCAGAGGTGAGGGGATGTTCCTCGGGGTCGAACTGGTCAAAGATCGGGAGACGAAGGAACCAATGACCGGTGAAAACCTGGTCGGCTGGCTCTCGGACGAACTGCTGCGGCGTGGTGTCATCTGCCGGGCGGACGATCGCCTGGAACCAGTGATCCAGCTCTCCCCACCGCTGAACATCCCGCAGGAGGACATCGATACCATCGTCGACACGATTGCGGATGTACTGCACGAGATGGCGAAGCGGGGGTAATCATCACTGTAGGGTCCCACGCCCCTGTGGGACCGATTTGTCCGACACGCGCACCGGGCCGACAGGGACGTCGGCCCCTACCTCGATTACGCTGGTCAGGCCCTGACCGGCGCCGCAGCGCCGACGATTTCGCTGATCGAGGAAATGCCCTCGCTATCGCAGAATGCGCTGAGATCGCGAAGGATGCGGGCCGGGGTGCCGGGGCCACCATAGACGAAGCCGGTGTAGATCTGTACCAGGCTGGCGCCCGCTATCATGCGCTCGATGACGTGATCCGCGGTACTGATCCCGCCGACGCCGATGATCGGCATCTGGTTGTCCTGGCCGAGTCGAGCCCGGGTTTTCAGGGTCAACTCGTTGGTCTTGCTGCGAAGAGGCCGGCCGCTGACCCCGCCAGGGAGCTCGGCATGCGGCTCACTGAGCACCGAGCGGTCGATCGTCGTGTTGGAAATGATAAATCCGCTGGCTCCACCATCGATCGCGCCCTGAAGCACCTCGTCAAGTGCCCAGTCATCCAGATCGGGAGCAATCTTGACGAGCACAGGATGCGGCGGATGACTGAAGACGTCGGCTTTCCAGCGGTTCAATCGCTGGACCTCTCCAACCAGCTGACCGAGTGCATTTCGACCCTGCAGTTCGCGTAACCCCGGGGTATTCGGAGAGCTGACGTTGATGACCACGTAGTTCGCCATCGGCCAGAGGTCATCAAGCACTCGCGTATAATCCCGCGCCGCGTTCTCCAACGAGGTTTCCTTGTTCTTTCCAAGATTCACGCCCACCACGCCAGGAAATCGACGGCCGAAGAGCCGCTTCTTCACCGCGGTTACACCTGAACTCGGGAAGCCCATCGCGTTAATCACGGCCTCGTCCCCCGGGATCCGCCAGACCCGTGGACGCGGGTTCCCCGGCTGCGGTCGCGGCGTGACGGTCCCGATCTCGACCGAACCAAACCCAAGCGCGAACAGTGCGTCCATTGCCTCGGCGTCTTTGTCGAGCCCGGCTGCCACACCGAGCGGGTTCGAAAAGTGAAGCCCGAGCGTCTCAACAGCGAGTTTCGGATCGGGCGCCGGGACATCCCGGGCCATTGCCGCAATTCCACCGGGTAACCGTTCGGCGATATGCAGGCTCTGGAGCGCGAATCGATGAGCGCGCTCGGCGTCGAGCCGGGTCAGCAGCGGAAATATCTGGCGCTGGTACGTGCTCTCTGTCATCCTGTCTCCAGTGCCTGATGAATCATCCACGTTTCTGTGCCACGCATTCCAGGGTCTGCTTCTCGATTCCGTGCTGCAGAATCATACGCGGCACTATGTGCTCCAGTGTAAAGCACGGATCGAGAAAACGGCGAAGCATCTCCTCATCGAAAAACCGTTTCAGGTGACCCTCCGGTTGTCGGTAAAGCGAAGGCTCGACTTCCCCACCGACGCCATAGCCGAAATTGACATCACCTACCGCATTGACTCGAAGAATCAACCAACCACGCGGCACCAGAACCCGTGCAACCTCAGCGAACGCCCGGCTGGTATCTTCGACTGTGAAGTAATGCAGGGAAAGGCTGGCTACGATGCAGTCGAACAGACAATCAGGGAACGGCAAGGATGCGACCACATCGCCGGCCACTCTCCCGGTTACCGCCGCGGCCGGAACGTGCCGGACGCGTTCGGGATCGAGATCAAGCGCCACCACCCGGCATCCCACCTCGGCAAGCTCCAGACTGTCGTCACCGACGCCGCAACCCAGATCGAGCACCAGGCTTCCGGCTGTCAGCCGATACCGGTACTGATCGAGCCATCCTGAACTTTCTCGCCGTCGTGTACCCGAATCCACTGAGCCTGCCTTTCACGGCACTCCACTACATATGGAATAGACTACGTTCCACGATAGACAGCCGCCACATGGGTGCGTAGGATGCTCTGAGAACGTGAAGAACAGAAAGAAGGGAATCAATGACCCACGATGAGCGCATGCAACAGGTTGATCAATATATTGACGACCATCTACAGGATTTCCTGAACGATCTCGCTGAACTCTGTTCATATCCGACCGTTGCCGCCCAGAATCAGGCAATCGACGAAACGGCCGATTTCACCGCGAAGCTGCTGGAGAAGTATGGCTTCAACGCCCGGGTCATGCCGAGCACCGGGAACCCGATGGTCTACGGCGAGCTTGCCGGGTCCAGCGACAAAACCGTCCTCTGCTACAACCACTACGACGTCCAGCCGGCCGAGCCGCTCGAACTCTGGGATTCACCGCCCTGGGAGGCGACCGAGCGTGACGGGAAACTCTACGCCCGGGGTGTTGTTGACGACAAGGGCCACATCGTCTGCCGGCTGGCCGCGATCGCAGCGCTGAACGCCGTCTACGGCGAGGTCCCGTGCTCGGTCAAGATGCTGATCGAGGGCGAAGAGGAGATCGGCTCGATGAGCATGGAGCCATTTATCGAGCAACATCGAGACATGCTCGCCGGTGCGGACGGGTGCCTCTGGGAGTTCGGCGGGGTCGATTTCGAGGATCGTCCGGAGATCGTACTCGGGATGCGCGGTGATGTTTATGTTGAGCTGCGGGCGAAGACGATCTCCCACGACGCCCACTCCGGACTTGGCGGCTCGATCTTCCCAAATGCTGCCTGGCGACTGACCTGGGCACTTTCGACTTTGAAGGACCAGAACGAGCGCATCCAGATCCCCGGCTGGTATGACGACGTGAGGGAACCGACCGAAGCCGAGATGGAGTTGCTCAGGAACCTACCGCGGTCGGATGAGGCGCTGAAAAAATCGTTCGGGCTTAACTCGTTCCTGAAGAACGTCGATGGTGTGGAGATGCTCCGGCAGCAGCTCTTCGAGCCGACCTGCACGATCGCTGGAATCGGCTCGGGATATCAGGGACCTGGCTCCAAGACGGTGCTGCCCGCCGAGGCGATGGCGAAAATCGACTTCCGTATCGTGCCGGACCAGGAGCCTGACGATCTGGTTGCAAAGCTCCGGAAACACCTCGCCGATCAGGGTTTCGATGATATCGAGGTCATCCAGCACAACGGATCCCGGGCCGCCCGGGTGGACCCGAATTCGCCCTTCGTCCAGACCGTAATCGAGACGGCCCGCGAGGTCTACGGCAAAGAACCGGTCGTGTCGCCAACGAGCGGTGGTTCCGGGCCGATGGATCCGTTCGTCCGGCTGCTCAATGTGCCGATTTCGAACGTCGGGATCGGGTACTCGAACACGCTGGTCCATTCGCCCAACGAAAACATGCGCATTGCGGATTTCGTAAAGGGCGTCAAACAGACTGCGCGAGTGATGGCGCGGACAGGAGGTTGATCGCTAAGCGGGGGCCTCGACTGCGTCATCCGACTGGTGACTACCGAACATCTCCAGCATGAGCAGGCCTTCGATCTCGATGAACTCGTACATCCGCATCATCGCCTGGAACTCGGGATCGGTGTGCAGGTACAGCCCTTCCATCAGGCCCTGGGCAACGACCGGATCGAACATCTTGGAGAACTTGTTGTTCTGGATCGCGATGAAGAGTTTATAGAGGTCGACTAGCTCTGCCGGGGAGATCGGCGTTCGCTGGTCGCTCATCAGAACCTTGCCCTGAGACATCCGAACCTTCAGACCGTTCTCAATGGCGAACTGGTTCAGCTGGTTTTCAAACTCTACGGCCGTCTTGCCCTGACTGAACAGGATCAGCTTGAAGTAGATCGATTCGACCGCCATGTTGAAGAGTTCGGAGACTTTCTGCTTGTCCGGCGGGATCGATTCCACATAGCCCGCGTTAACCAGATCATAGAGCGCCTTCGCGGTGTCGAACTGCGTCATTCCCGCCCGTCCAGCAATCGTCGCGACGTCACGATTTCCATCGACGAGCCTGAACACCGAGCGAAGGTCCCGTGGCGGATTCGCAGCAGGTGGACGATTCGTCCGTCGGTAAATCATATAGATGGAGGGAACCACCGGGCTGATCTCGATCCACTCGTCAACACGACGGGTACCTTCGATAATCAGCTGCATCGAGTCCACTGATACGTTGACGCCGCCCTCGCGGATGATCTCACCGGCTTTGAAGGTGAAGTAGCAGTTTCGCCAGAGGAACAGGGTGAAGATCGAAATTTCCAGCAGCTGGTCTCGGCAGAGCGAAACATCTTCCTGCGTGATCGATCCAGTGCGGGTGAGCTCCGCGATGATCGCTTCGTCAGTCCGATACCCGCGGCGGGCCAGGTTCTCGATCTGGTCACGAGAAACCTTGCCGTGTCGCAACAGCAGGTCCCTCATCGTCGGCAGGCGACTTCCTGCCGCAACGTAGCTGATCCGACCGTCCTGGAAGGTAATCGTGCGCGTGTTCCATCCCTGAATCAGTGTGAGCACGCCGGATTTGTTGCTGTAGCTCAGCATCTGGAAGAGATCCGACAGGGTGAAGACACCCAGCTTGCCTTGCAGGTCAAACTCGCCGGCTGCGTTTCCATTTGGTGTCATGTCGTATCGCATCGCTATACCTGACCCAACGTTCAGGCGGACGGCAGGCGGATTGTCACGGATTCCCGGGACTCGTTCCCGGATACATCAGTCGCGACCACGGTCAGTTCGGCTTCGGTATCGGGGTAACCACGGGCATCCCAGATGCCCACCCATGCATCCAGATCCGGAACGTAGAGCAACTCGACCGAATCACCGTCCGGAGACTCGAGACGAACATCTTCAACTTCCACGTTGTCCGAGACAGACGCGTGAACGGTTGGAACTCGGCTACGGACTTCTCCGTCATCAGGTCGGGTAATCTCGATTTCCGGCGGTTCCTGGTCGTACGAAAGCTCTTCCCAGATCACCCGGGCAATCGCCTGATGCCCTGCGTTGTTCGGATGAACGTCCGCCGGGAACCAGGTGAGTTCCGTCACCCGCCCGCGGAAGATCGACTCCAGATCGACGACATCGAATCCGGCATCACCGGCGGTCTCGGAGATGACCTCGTTGAACTGCCGCAGCCACCAGGCGTTGCTGCCTTCGACATCGGGATCACCTTCGGTCAGGTCGTAGTAGGTCGTCACGATTACGTCGGCATCGTGGCCGGCAACTGCGTCAGAAAGCTCGTCGATAACGCTGGCAAACTGTGCCTCGAATTCGTCCAGTTCATCCTGACGCTCCGCGGCGCTGGATTCCCAGAGTGAGAGAATGTTGTTCCCACCGAGCGTGAGCGTGACTGTCCCGATACTGTCATTCGGCGCAGCCTCGATTTCGTCAATTGCATCGTCCAACTGGCCATCCGACAGAAACGATTGAACTGTTTCACCTGGTTCAGACAGGTTGACGAGTTCAACGTTTGCCGGTTCATCCTGAGCCAGGCGTTCGGCTTCAATCAGTTGATGCAACAGCCCCGGATAGCCGCGTTCAGCCGGCAGGCTCGCGAGCAACCCGGCCGGGATCGAGTCACCAAGAGCCAGATAGATCTGTTCAGACTGCGCCCGACCAGTCTGCTGACCGAGCGGCCCGACAACGAGGGCGGCAATCAGTGCAAGTGCGATCAGAGACCGTCTCATGTCTCATCCTCGATCAATCGATCAATAACCGGTAGGACAGACGCAAGCATTTCGCGAGCCGGATCGTGTGTTAGCGCCTCTACCGCTTCGCGCGGACTGTAAAGCTCGGTGTCAGTGCCGAGATGATCCTGGAAGGTTGGCCCGGGGTCCGCGGACAGAATCAGGTTGGCGACGCGCCGGCATTTGCCGCCGTACTCAAACTCGAGCAAGCCACCCCATCCGGCCGGAACAGCCTGCAGACCCATCTCTTCGTCGACTTCCCGAATCGCGGTCTGGAAGGCCGCCTCGCCCTCTTCGATGTGGCCCTTCGGCAGCACAAGGCTCCCATCGGCGGTCCGTCGCAGTGCGACCGCCTTGCGAGCCGGAAGCACCGGAATCGCACCGGCCTGCGGTACGACTGGCTGCTGGTCGCGGGACGTCCAGGCACCCAGTTCGAACTCGGCCCGGATCTTGGCGTACGTCACCGGAATCAGCTCGGGCAGGACCATTGTATTGGCCAGAATCGGCATAAAATTGGCGTCGCCTTCCCACCGGGGGACGACGTGAATATGCAGGTGTTCCGAGACGCCCGCCCCGGCAACGCTGCCCAGGTTGAGCCCAACATTGAACCCATCGCAGCGAAAGACACGCTTCAGGCCGGTGGTTACCCACGGAATGAGACTCCAGAGATCCTCGTTGACCTCAGCGGGTAGTTCTTCGAGTTCGGCGGCATGCCGGTACGGCACAACCATCACGTGGCCAGAGTTGTACGGGTAGAGATTCATGATCACGAACGCATGCGTCGAGCGGTGCAGGATCAACTGCTCGACATCATCACCGGATGCTGGCTTGGTGCAGAAAATGCACGAGGCGTCGCGCGTTTCTCCACTGACATAGCGCATACGCCACGGCGTCCAGAGGCGTTCCATTGTTGAAGGCACTTTCCGCCGGTACGATACGTCCGCACGTACATCTGATCCTAGCACAGAGGCCCGGGCGCTTCCTGACCCGAAAGTCCCTGTAGAGGCTGGCCGATACGTCCAGCAGTACTCGATCCGGACAGACGATCGACCAACGAGCAGATGGCACCGCTTCTGATATACTGCGGCATCGGGGCTCCTGGCTCCTATTATGACTGTCTGACACCGCGACAAATCGGGAGTACGCGGGCGGAACCACGAACATGTCGACTTTGCTCTCAAGTGCGCGGCCGTACTCCGAGCGCTCTTCAGCTGGAATCGAACGATGGATCATGCCGTTCGCACGGGCGGGCATTGACGCCGTCTTCGTATTTGCCGCGTTCGGCCTGGCGTATTGGTTCCGCTATGAACTCGAACTCGGCGGTGAAGTCCTTCCCGGCTTCAGCCAGCCGTTTTCATTCTTCCTCGATACCGTCGCAATTCCACTCGTCGTCGCAACCGTTATCGTTTTCCAGTTACGCGGGATCTACCGTTTACCCCGGTGGACCAGCTTTCTGGACGAAGCACTGCTAATCGCCAGCAGCGCCACAACGGCGATGGCGATCATCATCCTCTTCAGTTACCTGCAGCGGTTCTTCCCGTCTCGTCTGATCTTCATCTACGCCTGGATTCTGATGATCCTGCTGCTCGTCGGCAAACGGCTGATCGTCCGCCTCGTCCGTCAGGGATTCTGGGCCAGAGGGATCGGGGTCGATCGGGTCCTGATCGTCGGCGCGGGACGCGCCGGACAACGCATCATGCAGCACATCTATGGCAACCCGCAGCTCGGCTACCGAGTGGTCGGGTTCCTCGGCGATCCGCCCGACGATGCCAACTGGGGTATCGCCACCGAACGGAGGGTGGAACGTCCACCCTACCTTGGCGATCCTGGCGCGATCGAAGAGGCGATCCGCCAGCACGGGGTCCACGAGGTGATCATCGCGCTTCCACCAGCCGAGCACCGGAATATCTTCCGGATGATCCAGCAGTGCCGCCAGCTCGATGTCTCGTTTACCTTCCTGCCGGACCTCTTCGAGATGGCGCTGGACAAAGTGACGATTCACGAGGTCGCGGGCCTGCCGCTGATCGAGCTACGCGAGTCCCGCATCCGGGGCTGGAATTATGTCGTGAAGCGTGCGATGGACCTGCTGGTCTCGGCTGGGGTGCTGATCATCTTCTCGCCGATACTGGCGGCGATTTCGCTGGCGATCAAGCTGGATTCCGCGGGCCCCGTCTTCATCCGGCAAACCCGGGTCGGCCGGGACGGCGAGGAATTCATTTGCTACAAATTTCGCTCGATGGTTCAGGATGCCGAACGCCTGAAGCGAGAACTCATGGAGAAGGAAGGCAATAACGGCCCCCTCTTCAAAATGAAGGATGACCCCCGCGTTACTCGCGTCGGATGGTTCCTTCGGAAAACGTCGATCGATGAGGTTCCACAGTTCTTCAACGTCCTGCTCGGCGAGATGAGTGTTGTGGGTCCGCGTCCCCAGATTCCGGCCGAGGTCGAGCTGTACGAGGACTGGCACTTCCAGCGACTGCAGGTCACACCCGGTCTCACTGGGTTGTGGCAGGTGAGCGGCCGGAGCGACCTCAGCTTCGACGAAATGGTCAAGCTGGATCTCTACTATGCCGAGAACTGGTCTCCCTGGCTGGATATCAAACTGATGCTCCGGACGGTGCCAGCCGTTCTGTTCGGCCGCGGGGCGTATTAGATAGTATCCTTACCCACCATATTGCGTCGTTTTCGCTGGCTATTCAGGACAGGCATGACAGAACCACAGGTTGCCCTCGCCCACGATTACCTGAACCAGTATGGCGGTGCGGAACGGGTGGTGGAAGTTCTCCACGACATGTATCCGCACGCGCCGGTCTATACCTCTATCTATGATCCAGATTCGATGCCGCCAGGCTACCGTGAGTGGGACATCCGGACGTCGTTCCTGCAACACGCCCCGGCGATTCACCGGAATCATCAGCCCTACTTGCCGTTTTACCCAGCTGCGTTCAAGTTTCTGAAGGTCGATCCACGTTATGATCTACTGATTTCGTCAAGCAGTGCCTGGGGCAAGGGCGTACGGGTCGATCCATCAGTCCTGCATATCTGCTATTGCCATTCACCGATGCGGTTCGCCTGGGATTTCGACCACTATGCTGATCGAGAGCGGATGGATGGCTTTACGCGGAAGGCTGTCCAGCCGGTGCTTCGCCGCCTGCGCAACTGGGACCGGGCAACGTCACGGCGGGTGCATCATTTCATCGCCAATTCTCGCGTCGTGCAGCAGCGTATTGCCGATTTCTGGGGCAGGGAATCCACGGTAATCCATCCCCCGGTAGACACCGACAGCTTCACACCGGCCAATCCCGGCGACGTGGGCGAGTTCTACGTGCTGGTCTCCCGTCTGGTGCCGTACAAGCGGTTCGACATCGCAATCGAAGCCGCAAACCGGCTGGCCATTCCGCTAAAGATCATCGGAGACGGACGCGCTCGAGCCGAACTGAAGGCGATGGCCGGTCCAACCGTGGAGTTTCTCGGTCGGGTAAGCGATGCCGAGCGGAATCGCCTGTTCGCTCAATGCCGGGCCGCGATCTTTCCGGCGGAGGACGACTTCGGAATCGGGCAGGTCGAAGTCCAGGCAGCAGGACGCCCGGTGATCGCCTATGATCGCGGTGGCGCACAAGAGACTGTTCGAGACGGTGAGACCGGCGTGCTATTCTCACCACAGACGCCTGACGGAATGATCGATGCCATCCGGCGATTTGAACAGTTGACGTTCTCATCGGATACGATTGTGCAGCATGCCCGGCAGTTCAGTCGTGCTCGATTCGAGAAGGAGATTCGGGCATTCGTTGACGATGCATGGGCACGGTTTCACCGTGACGAGGCAAGTCTGATCGCTACCACATCTGATTGAGGGCTGGTGGAGCTCGCGTACTACATCTCCATGCTGAAACGACGCTGGATCGCAGTCGTGGCGGTGCCTGCACTTGTCGCATTGTTCGTGCTGGTGCAGGTCCTGATCAGCAGCCCAGCCTATACCACCAGCGCGCAGTTCACCGTCACCCGGGTTCCTCAGCAGATGGATATTCAGGAGTTCCGATACAACGAGTATTACCTCTTCCTCTCCAGCGAATTCTTTGTCGATGACCTGGTCGAAGTCGTTCTGGGAAGCGTGTTCGCGGCAGACGTTCACGAACGAATCCAGGCCGAGTTCGGCGTTGACATTCCACCCGGCGAAGTCCAGATGGCGCTGGATTCCGATCGGACGCATCGCATTCTGACCGTCGACGTGGCGCATGAGAACGAAGACGCCGCAGTGATGATTGCCCAGTCCGCAACGCGACAGCTCAATGAAAACGCAGCGACATACTTCGGATTCGATGACGATGAGCGTGGCGCACTGGTCGAGACGATTCAGTTCCCTGGAGCGGCGATGCAGGATGCCACTCGTGATCAGATCTTCTGGGCGCTACAGTTACTCCTCGCCGTCTTTGCCGGGGTTCTTATCGGACTTCTGCTGGAGTACCTCGACGACACCATCTACAGCTCGGAAATGGTCGAGCATTCCCTGGATCTCGACGTTATCGGTGAAGTCCCGAACGGGAAGGGCTCTTCATGAGGCCCGAGGAGTATCTCTTCATCATCGCTCGCCGGTGGTGGCTGGTGCTGATTACAGTGGTTGTCGCAGCCGGGGTCGCGTTCATCTATAGCTCGATGCAGGATGAAACGTACGAAACATCCGCCCGGCTCATGGCGATTGCCGAGCCGCCTGATTACTACACCGATCTCTACGCCAAGAACCGCCTGGCCTCGTATCGGGATCTGATCAACAACTACGACTTCGTTGCCGAAGCGATTGCAAATTCGGAGCACGACGTCGATCCGGGGCACGCGTCCTCGATCCTCTCGGTTGGTCATAACCCTGACGCCAATGTGGTAGAGGTCATTGCAACTGACTCGGACCCCGAACGGGCGGCGATCGTGGTCAATGCGGTGGCCAACGAGTTCGTTCAACAGACTGAGATCGAGAATGAAATTATCCGGGAGACGTACGCCGACGAGGACGAATCCGTGTATCGAGGCGGAATTGTTCGGGTCGTTCAACTGGACACACCGACCGCGCCCGATACTCCGACCGGCCCGCGCGTACGCCTCAACACCGCGGCAGCAGCAGTACTCGGCCTCGCATTCGGCGTATTGCTAACCTTCGGTGTCGCCTATTTCGAAGATGCGCTCCGGAAGCCGGAAGACATCGAGCGTTATCTCGACTTGCCAACCCTCGGGAACATTCCGAAACGCTAGCGACGGGAGAGATCCGAATGGCGTCTGAACAGGCACGACAATCGACCCAACCGGATCTGGTGGTGCTCCGTGAACCGGACTCCGAGCCGGCCCAGGCCTACCGTTCGGTGCGGGAGACCCTGCGCCATGCCGGCGACGATTCGCGGATCCGTTCGGTGCTGCTCGCAGACGCCGGCTCCCGGGAAGACACCGGAGTTGCCGCCGCGAACATTGCGGCCAGCTTTGCCCTGAACGGCGAACCAACCGTGCTGGTTGATCTGGATGTCGCCAACCCGGCCCTGCCCGGCCTGTTCAATGCAGCAGCACGTCCAGGTCTCATCGACTGGCTACCGGGAGCCGATCAGGCCGATGCCGGGGCTCCAGAAACGGTTCCCACTGGAATCGAAAGCCTCACGCTCCTCCCCGCCGGTGTCAGATCCGACGCGTCTACCCGTGCCGCGCTGGCAGACCTTCTTACTGCTCGACGTTGCCGGTCCTTGATAACAGCGCTCGATAACGACGGGCTGGTGATCTTTCACGGTACCGTTGCACCCGTGTCCAGCCAGGCGCTGACTGTGGCGGCCGGCGTTGACGCGGTCGTGCTACTGGTTCATTCAGGGGTTACGAAGCGCACAGACGCACAGCGCGCGAAGGACGCTCTCCAGCGCGTTGGAGCCAATCTGCTCGGGGTTGTACTTATAAACAGCTAGCATCGATCTTCGACAACGAAGCCCTGGAGATCGGCAACCCCGTATCGCCCCGATAATCTCAAACCGTTTCCGGCGTCACAGCAGGTGGATCAGCTAAGGGAGAAAGCGAAGAACGACAGTTCGATCCTGGCCGGGACCGTTCCCGGGTGGATCTTCGTCCTCACGATCGTCGTCCGGCACGATCTCAACCAGGCCTGCCGACGAAAGTTCCCGCACCGCGCGGTCTGGCTGGGTTGTAAACGGGCGAAGCTCTGACAGAAGCGCATCGAGACGCTGTTCCCCGTTCAACAGGCAAAGCAGCATCTGACGAGCGGCCCGGGTCAGATCCGTCAGCGTCCAGACATCAGTTGTTCGATCAACGAGCCGGACCCGATACACAGGACGTGGCCGAGGGGTGCGGTCACTCTGGGCCTCATCATTCTTCGAGGCACGGTGTTCACGAAGGTGATCAAGTGCCGTTGCCAGGCTCCGGGCAACTCGCCACGCCTCGTCCTGCCGTCCCGGTGGGGCGTGTTCGCTTACCGCCTCGTGGATTCGGTTGAGACGCTGATAGATCGGATGCTCGTCCGGATCCAGGTCGATATCAGAGATATCGGTGGGCCCCGTCGGACCTGAACGACGTGCGTTCTGCCCGGACGCCGTTTCAAACCAGTACTCGGCAAGGAACAGCACCGTCAGGATCAGCGGATCATCCTCGATCGCCGGCTGAATCAGTCCGTCTGGCGGGCGGTTCCATGGAGTGAACGAAACGGACGGATTCCGGTCATTGAGCATGATACCCAGCGTGGACGCGATCTGAGTGGCCATGGCCGTCCCCACGTCCGCCTCGGTGATGTATCCAACATCGACAAGCACCTCGCCGATACGCTCCGGGTCGGTTGCGATCGATTGCAGAGCGAGCGCCTGTTCGATCTGCTCTTCGGTTATCAGTTCGAGCTGAATAAGGACCTGCCCGATTCGCAGGGCAGGGTCGTTCGTAGAAACGGAACGAACCGAACCGCGAACAATCGCCAGGTGTACCGTTTCATCAGATGATGTCAGGGTCAGGGAACCGGACCGCTGCTGTCGCCCGAGCATCGCCAGAAGCTCCAGCAACCGCACGGCGTCCAGCCTGCTCCGGTTCGCCGATGGATTCATACTCTGCGCCACATGTTCGCGTTCTTTTTCTCCCGACAAACGCCGAACCTGCCGCCTGCTACTCGTCCCGATACACCGGGGACTACACTGTCGAGTCTTCGACCTGGCTGATTGACGTCAACATGATCATGTTTCGCTGTTGCAGCGATGATAGCGCCGCTTTGAAGCGACCGGCATCGAGCCCGCTTCGCAAGGCAATGACGTCAATCGTCGTATCACCATTCAGCACGGTCATGACGACCGCGCGCTCATCGTCAGACAGTTCATTGATCGACGCAGAATCGATCAATGCGTCAGTAAGCTCGATCCGCACGGACGGATCATGCACGGAACCCCACTCATCGGCCATCCGCATCGCATTGAGAACCATCGATTCAAGCCGGATGCCACTGGCGATCGGATCGGTCTCCACTTCGCTGGTTGGCTCAAACGAGAACGTCCCGCCCTGCTGGACCAGAATCCGGAATATTGATGCCTCCAGTTGTGCGTTGACGGCATCCTGAATCTGTTCCCGGGTGACGTACCCGACCTCGATCAGCACATCGCCAATGCGGGTCGACTCCGGATTCACTGCCTGTAGTCCGAGGGCATGTTCAATCTTTTCGTCCGTCACATAGCCCTGAGCCACCAGCAACTGACCAATCTTCAGCGAGCCGTCGCTGGTTGTGACCGAGGCAACTGCTCCGCGATCGAACTTGAGTGAAATGTCGTGAGAGGGGGTCTGCAGTGTCAGCAGTCCGGACTTCCCGTGGCTGGATATGACGTAGAGAATATCCTGTAAGGGAAGATCTTCGAGTTCGCCGTAAAAGCCCATCACGCACACCAGGTTTCTATTCTCGGGACAGAATCGCCGCTTCGCGATCAAGCCCAACGGCGTCCATCACCTGTCTCACGATCCAGTCTACCTGTTCCGTCGACAAGGGACGTCCAGTCACCAATCGCATAACGATCAGTCCATCAGTAATCTCCGAAAACCGGGCGTCGATCGTGAACGGAGAATCGCTCATAACCTTCCGCATTCGGGCGAGTCGCTCGAGACTCACGTTACCGTTGAATTGAACCCACCAGCGCTCAAGGTTTTCGTCGCTCTCCTGATCGGACGAATCCGACTCCGTTTCCGCGATCGCGCGAGCCACCGGCACCTCGAACGCCGGTGCGCCATGATCACGCTCAAGTGGAGGAGCGTCCGGAATGAACGGCTGGCTCACAGGCGGCGCCTGGGAGAATTCCGACGGATCAAACGCGAAAACATGTCCACCAATCATCAGGTCATCTTCTTCGACGTCGGAGTCGATGGCCTGTGGATCCTCACCTGGTCCCTGATCGATCACGTCGCAGTCGGGGATCTCGTCACATTCGGCATGCAGTTCCATCTGCTCCTGAGCAAGCTGTTCGAGCCGATGCAGGAGCTCGACCATCGAGGCGAGTTCACGTCGCAGCTCGGGATGATCGAGTGAGTGATTCGATGCCGGGTCGAGGAGCTGCAATAGCATCGACTTCGGAGCTCCGCCTCCGGCGTTCGAAGGCTGCCGGTCTCCAGATGGGTTGGGTGTCGACCGATCATTGTCCATAGAAGACAAAACTCCGATACCCTGAATCACGGGCGTGGCATCCCTTCCAGCCTGATCAGGAAATGTGCACGTTTACCACTGGTCAGAAGAGTATCCGTACACCTCGTGATACGTCAACTCGACATCGTCCCGGTCGTGCGAGTACTCGGGTCGAACGTACACGAACAATTTGCCCGTCGACTCGGTGCTTTTGTACTGCTGAGTAGCCCGCAGGAACCATAAGCGGCACAAAAAGAGCGGCCGACCTGAAACAAAAGGTGCGGCCGCCTCGGGTTCCTTAGACATGCAGCAACGTGGCGATGAAGGCTAGTTGGTCTGGGTGATCTGAGCCCCGTCTCGGGTCAGCATCCAGACCGCCCGTTCGAGCGGCCCCATCGGAAGGCCACCAGTTGTCACCAGGCGGATGGCGATTTCTCCGCCGTCGAACCGCTCAACCCGGGCATCGATGATATCGTCGCGCCGCTGAAGTTCGCTCCGGAAATGAGCAATTCGGTCAAGTCGGGTCTGACCCTTCACGACAATGTGCCAACGCGACACTTCGTGATCTTCGACACGCCAGGTTGGATCAGAGTTTGTCTCAAGCCGATCAGAAGGAACTTCATCAATCGTGTCCAGGAGCTGGTTCAACGCGTTGTATTCGGCCTGAACTCGCTCATCAGCCACAATATCGTCAAAGAAGCCGAGATCCTCGACCGGATTGTCAAATGTTGGAGTCGCCATCAAAAACCCTTTCTGCTGCACTCACTTAGTGTACGTACAGTATACGGGTTTGTGCCAGCATGTCAAGAGCGCAAGGCACTGAACGTACATGCATCATAGATGATTCTTGGCAACTTGTCACGCGAGAGAACGCTCCAATTGCCTCGCTCCGGCCCCTCACGTAGAATGCTGAGGACGGGAATCCGCACACGTATGCTTTCGTGCCTGTTGCAGACAGTTCACGCGACGGGAGTACACCGATGTCCACTGCATTTCCAATTGACGACCCGGTTGACATTACCGGTGTCGCCGATCACTCCGACCTCAGCGAGGAGTATCTGGCGACGCTCGAGGAGATCCAGCGCCGGGTGCTCTGGCTCAGCGCGCTTGAAATCCACTACGCCAACAACGTCCGCCCCAATCCGGACGGAA
>SLMJ01000268.1 GCA_007133615.1 Thermomicrobiaceae bacterium
CGTTATTCGCCCGATCGGAGACACCGAGTTCACTCACGTCATCATGCCGATGGTGATCGGGAACAACTAGCACGCGAGATCCAGAATCTCCCCGGGTAGCAGGTCCGCCGGCAGCGGCTGCGACGATCCCGGTCCGGTGTCGCGACAAAGAAATGGTCCACAAAATCCATGCATCTGGCGCACATCTACCTCGAGCAATTCCGGTGCTACACGCGTCAGGAACTCGAGTTGCCGCCAGCTGGAATCCGTCTGGCAGGTTCCAATGCGTCGGGGAAAACATCTTTCGTCGAAGCGATCCAACTGCTCTCGATGATGAAGTCAGCTCGGGCGAGTGTTGAGCGTGAGTTGATCAACTGGGAGAGCAACGCGGAATTCGGGTTGCCGCCGTTTGCCCGGATTCAGGGCTGGGCTGAAGGCGCAGTTGACGTCAATTCAATCGAAATCATCCTCACCGCTGATGCAAACCGACCCAATCACACGAAAAAACAGATCAAGCTGGATGGCCAGCCGACTCGATCGATCGATGCAGTTGGCCGGCTGAAGACCGTCCTCTTCGAGCCTGAGGATATGGACCTGGTTCTGGGGTCGCCGTCTGTTCGCCGTCGGTATCTGGACGTAGCGATTTCAACGCTGGATTCAACCTACCTCCGGATTCTGAGTCAATACAACAAGATTCTGGAACAGCGCAACAGCCTGCTGAAGTCGTTTCGTGATCAGGATCGCTCCACCAGATCCGCACGTTCGGGCGAACTGGATTACTGGGATAGCGAGTTGATCAACCGCGCGGCGTACATCGTCGCAGCGCGACTGCGTTTTCTGGATCAGGCCCGGGATCCGCTGGCACGTTCGTTTCAGGCGCTACTCGGAGAGGAACACGAACTCCGCGTCGACTACCAGCTCGCAACCAGACTCGACGAGAGCGGATCCGAGAGGGACGTTGATGTGCACGATTTCACCGGATTGCAGCGACAGATCAGCCAGAGGTTGCAGCATGAGATCGAAAATCGCCGAGCGGAAGAGTTCAGTCGAGGAGTGACGGCGGTTGGGCCTCACCGAGACGATCTGATGTTCCTCCTGGATGGACGCGACATAGAGTCGTTCGGTTCGCGAGGACAGCAGCGACTGGCGGTTGTCAGCGTTAAACTCGCGGAAGTGGATGTCATCCAGCAGGTGAGTGGGCAGACGGCGGTTTTGCTTCTGGATGATGTGCTGTCTGAACTCGACGAACGTCGACAGCAGCGCCTGCTGGAGCTTGTCGGGGCGCTCGGTGGCCAGGTCGTGGTGACCGCAACTGATGCGAGGCTCATCCAGGTGGAACAGTTGGAACAGCTACCGCTGTATCACGTCGATTCCGGTCAGATCAACGCAGTCTAGTATGCCGAATTGACGGGCAGCAGGCACCGTTTTGACCAACGATCGCGCCGCAATAAGAGTTTGAATCGCCCCCGGTCATTTGATAGACTAGTTTGTGGCTTCGAAACGGGGGCCGAAAAAGCAATGGGGAGTCGTCTAATGGTAGGACAACTGACTCTGGATCAGTAAGTTGGGGTTCGAGTCCCTGCTCCCCAGCCAGCAAGACCGCCTTCGGGCGGTCTGTTTCGTTTAACGTCCCCGTTTCACGTCCGAGATCATCCTCCATAAACCTTCTGGAATAGTTGTACGTACACAGTTCCGCCTTTGTGCCTTGCGTTGTTTTCTTGTTCGTACGCCCATTATTGCTGCCACCGTCTTTGTCGATTGCTCAGGACGTGACCCGTTGGAGAGAGGGTGGTGCCGGATGCAGTCATCTAATGGGCGACGCCAGGGTGGCGAGAAGATTATGCACGGACAACAAAACCGACTTCGCTGAACAACGAAGCCGGTTAGTGCGTCAGTGTATTCGGCAACGGGGACGGGAAGGGAATCGGTTACTTGATTCCGTAACGTCGCTCCATTTCCGCCTTGTTCGACTGCCGCCGGAAGAGAAGCACGCATCCCAGCGCAAGGAGATAGCTGATACCGAAAATCAGATCAACATTCGGGTCGCTTATCAGCAGCCCCAGTGTCAACGCAAATAGAATCGGGAAGATCAGAATACCCATCGTGGCGAAGATCGACGCCTCGATGAACGCGCCCCGCCAATCGGCGCCTGTCACTCTGGCAAGGATCAGGGGCACCACTGTCCCTAAAGGCAGCCAGACGCCGAGTGCAATGATCGTATCGGTCATCATCTGGTGATTAGCTCCTATGATGTCTTGCTAGAACAAGCCGCTGATCCGCCCGTTCTCATCTATCTCGATCTCGGTTCCCGCTGGGATGGCACCCAGGCCAGGCATTGTTCGGATGTCCCCGAGGAGCGGATAGATGAATCCGGCTCCGGCTGACAGTCGCACTTCTCGGACCGTCACTTCGAAACCGGTGGGGCGCCCCTTCAGAGACGGGTTGGCGCTGATCGAGAGATGCGTCTTCGCCATGCAAACGGGAAGGTGTTCGTAACCCATCTCGCTGAACCGGCGGATTTGCCGGCTGGCTGCTGGCGAGTAGTTTACGGCATCGGCTCCGTACACCTCTTGGGCGATACGCTCGATTTTTGCCTTGATTGGTTGCTCGAGTTCGTAGAGTGGTTTGAACTCGCTTGGCACTTCTTCCATCGCCCGTTCCAGCGCGCGCGCCACTTCGGCTCCGCCGGCGCCACCATCGGCATGAACGTGGGATTCAACCGCATCAAACGCGCCGGATTCGAGCGCGACCTGCTTGATCAGTTCGAGTTCCGCTGGACTGTCCGACGGGAACCGGTTGATCGCAACCACCACCGGGACTCCGAACATGCGCACATTTTCGATCTGCTTGACCATGTTCGGAATGCCTTCGCGCAGCGCCTCAACGTTTTCCTGCTGCAGATCCTCGCTCGACGGATTCCGGCCCAATCGCGGGCTGTGGGATTTCAATGCCCGAACCGTCACGACGAGCGTCGCAGCGTCCGGCTTGAGTCCTGATGCCCGGCATTTGATATTGAAGAACTTCTCAGCTCCCAGATCAGCGCCGAATCCGGCCTCGGTGATCAGAACATCGGCCAGCTTCAAGCCAATGCGATCCGCCAGGATCGAACTGTTTCCGTGGGCAATATTGCCGAACGGTCCGGCGTGGACGATCGCCGGTGTATGCTCCAGCGTCTGGACCAGGTTCGGCTTCAGGGCATCGACCATAAGCGCCGACATCGCGCCGGCCGCCCCGATGTCTTCCGCTGTGATCGCCTTCCGGTCGCTGGAGTAGGCGACAACCAGCCGACCAAGTCGTTCGCGCAGATCGGTGTAACTGGTCGCCAGGGCGAGCACCGCCATGACCTCGGACGCAGCCGTGATATCGAAGCCGGTTTCTCGGGGCACTCCATTGCCAGTGCCCAGGCCTGTGATCATGTCGCGGAGCGAGCGATCGTTGACGTCGAGCACCCGGCGCCAGGTAATGTTGTTGACGTCGATATCCAGCGGATTCCCATGATGCATCGAATTGTCGAGAAACGCCGCGCACAGGTTGTGGGCAGCGGTCACCGCGTGGGCGTCCCCAGTGAAATGAAGGTTGAGATCTTCCATCGGAATAATCTGGGCGTGGCCGCCTCCAGCCGCGCCACCCTTGGCGCCGAAGACCGGCCCCAGTGACGGCTGGCGAGTTGCCACAATCGACCTTCGGCCGATGTGAGCAAACGCCTGGCCGAGTCCCACGGTAGTCGTCGTCTTGCCTTCACCTGGTGGAGTCGGCGTGATCGCAGTCACCACAATGTACTTGCCGTTGGGGCGATCAGCCAGTCGATCTTCAGCGTCGAGTCGAACCTTCGCTTTATACGGCCCGTACTGCTCGATCTCGGATTCTGCGAGCCCGAGGTCCGCCGCAATCTCGACAATCGGCCGTGGAGTCACACTCTGGGCAATTTCACTGTCGCTCGGCATTGCCTGGTCCGATCCCTTCATGCGTACTGGCTGCTAACCGATCGTATCCACTTCCCTGACGAGCTCACGGTGAATTCGCGCGGCCTTCACCGTATTGGATGCCAGTACCCGCTGGGTTACAACACCCGTTCCCCCCGGAACCGGGGTAATGGCTCCGGCGACCTCCTGAACCGACTCGTGGGCGTCGCCGGTCATCTTCCCGTCGACAAAGTTGACCCCGAAATCAAGTACAACCGCCCCCGGAGAAATCATATCGGCGGTAAGTACGTCCGTTCGCCCGGCCGCCAGGACCACAATATCTGCCTGGCGCGTGAAGTAGCCGATGTCCGGTGTCCGGCTGTGACAGACGGTGACGCTTGCGTTCTCACCAAGCAGCAACAACGCCATTGGCTGACCGACAATCGGACTGCGCCCGACCACGACGGCATGCTTTCCCTCGATCGGTATTCCATAGTGCTTCAGGATCTCGATACCACCAAGTGGCGTGCTGGGAACAAGGTGCGGCACGCCGAGTGACAGACGACCGGCGTTGGAGTAGGTAATTCCGTCGATGTCTTTGTCCGCGGAAAGCACGTTCGCCGGAAGGCTGCGATCGAGATGATGTGGCAACGGCTGGAACACGATAACACCGTCGATTTCCGGGTCGTGGTTCAGCTCTCCGAGGATGAGCCGAAGATGTGAATCCGAAATACCCGCCGAGATTTCCCGGGGAACGACGTCGATTCCGACGCGTTTGAACGTTCGCAGGATTGACCGAAAGTATGAATAGCTCGATTCATCGTCACCCACGAGGACGGCTGCGGCTGTCGCAGGTGGACCAGGTGCGTCGTCGATAAGGGCGATCTCGTCACGCAATCGCCGCTCTATCTCAAGTGCGACTGGTTTTCCCTCAAGTAGCTGGGGCATCGAGTGTCCTGTCTGCCGACTTACCGGATAACCTCACGGGTTGAGGCGACGATGCGGTCCGCCTGTTCCCGACTCTGAGAATAAAGGTCTTCAATCTCCTGTGCAATGCGTGTAGCAGTGGATTCGTCGTTGATCAGGGAAAGATTGACTTCAGCCATCAGGAGAAGAGACGTGATCGCGCCCGAGCAGGTTGCTGCCGCCGCGCCGAGATCACTGGCTGTGAATGCCCGCGCCAGGGGTTGGAGCTCTTCGATGGTGCGTAGCAGGCGCTTCCCGTCCCGGGCGACTCGCAGCGGGGTTTCCGTGGCTGCCTCAACCGCCTCGTTAGAACGCTCGCTGATGTGGGCTGGAATCTCGTCTGCCTGGCGGCGGGCAGAGCGGAGCTGGCTCTGCGAGTCCATCAATTCGTTGAGTGCGGCGATGTCCTCATCGATGGCGTGTTCGAAGATCGTGCGGAGGCGCTGGCAGAGCGCAACGGCTTCACGCAGGCGAGATCGGTCAGCCTCACTGATCTTCCTGCGCGACGAGCTGAGTTCGAAGACGAGCTCAGCTGTTGCCGCTGCCCCGGCGAGGGACATGGCGGCGACCGCACCGCCCCCAGCGAATTGATCGGGGCGAGCAACCTGATCGGTGAGCCCGGTGATCGTCCAGTTCGTTCCTCGCTGAGCCATGCGGTGCCCACTTCCTGCTTTGGCCGGATAGTGCATATGAACGCGGGTAAATCCCGCATCAGTTCGGCAGTATAGCAAACGAATTTCTGTGCGGATAATGTCATGTTCCTGCCAGATTCCTGATCAGTACGGCCGCGAGATCATCCAATGCGTATAATTGGTTGAGGGGGTGTGCGTACGGGTGTGGAAAACCGGGAAATCTGGTTGACAGGGTGTCACGCTGGGGGTATAGTGTGCTCAGCAGGTCAATGCGTACGTTCGCTGGTAGCGAACACAATCGAGAGGTTATGCCAATGGGCGCAATCGAGGCACCAAAGGAGTCGACACCGTTCGCCCGTATGCTCAAGGAGTTCCGGGAACAGCGCGGGATCTCCCAGAGCCGTCTGGCCGAGGCGTCGAACTTCGATCACAGCTACGTGAGTCGACTTGAGAGTGGTAATCGTGCTCCAACGCGCGAGGCAGTCAGCAAACTGGCTGATGCGCTCGGACTCGATTCCAACCAGCGCGACACGCTCCTGGCTGCAGCGGGGTTCATGCCGCAGCGCGTCGAGAGCCTGTTCGCCGATGAGCCGGTGCTCAGTGATGTCTTTCAGTTGCTGAGTAACGAGGATATTCCGGAGCCGGTCCGCATGAATGTGCGGCAGATGCTCAAGGTGATGGTCCAGCAGGCTCGCCTGGCCTCACACTCGGAAGACTTCCCCTCTGATCCGGGTGGCCACCTGATGGCTGACTAATCCACCGGAGGTGCTGACGACCGTGCGAACAGGGAGCGTTCCAGGGTGAGCGCGCACGGGCCGTCTACCGGTTCGGATTGGTACCATTCAGTTCCAGAATCACCATCTGGCTGTTGCCGGAAGTATTGGTACAGGGTCTCCGGCACGAGCTACGGAATATCCGCTTCAAGTCGCACGCCGTTTCTGAAATCTGGGGGCAGTTTTCATGAGTTCGCGGGAGTTTGCCCATCTTCATCTCCACACCGAGTTTTCGCTACTCGATGGTATGGGCCGCATAGACGAGTACATGAAACTCGCCCGCGACTATGGGATGCAGCATGTCGGAATCTCCGACCATGGCGTGATGTACGGCGCCATCGACTGGTACCGCGCTGCCAGGGAAAATGATCTCCACCCCGTGATCGGTGTCGAAGCCTATCTCGCTCATGGTTCGATGCACGAGCGGGATCGCGGCATGTACCACCTCATGCTGATGGCCGAGAACCAGACCGGCTATCAGAACCTCCTGAAACTGACCAGCAAAGCCAGCCTCGAAGGGTTCTATTACCGACCTCGCATTGACCTGGAGCTTCTCGGTGAACTCAACGAGGGCATTATCGCGACGTCTGCATGCCTTGGTGGACCGGTTGCCAACAATTTTCTCGAAGGCAACGACAACGAGGCCACCCGACAGGCAAAAGCGTTGCGCGACATTTTTGGGCCGGATCGGTTCTTCATTGAGGTTCAGGAACACGGGATCGAAGGTCAGACCGAGACCAACCGGAAACTGATTGATCTCGCCCGGTCGCTCGATCTTCCATTGCTGGCGACAAATGACGTTCACTATGTCCATCAGGAAGACGCCGGCCCGCAGGAACTGCTTGTCTGCATTCAGACGAACTCCTCGATCAATGACCCCAAGCGAATGAAGATGGACTCTGATCAGCTCTATTTCAAGAGTCCGGCCGAGATGTGGTCCCTGTTTGAGGAGCTTCCGGAGGCACTTGAGAATTCGGTCAGAATAGCCGAACGATGCAATGTCGAACTCGAGTTCGGACGCCTGCATCTGCCGGACCCGGGCATTCCAGACGGCGTAACGCCGCACGAACACCTGGTCAATGAGTGCTGGCGCGGACTACGGCAGCGGTATCCGGAGATCACCGAGGAAGTTCAGCGGCGACTCGAGTATGAGCTTGACGTCATCGAACAGACTGGATTTTCCAGCTATATGCTGATCGTCCGTGACTTCTCTGACTTTGCGCGCGAGCGGAAGATTCCGTTTGGTGTCCGGGGTAGTGCTGCCGCCAGCATCGTGCTCTATTCACTCGGCATTACCGACATCGACCCGCTGGCCAACCGGCTCGTCTTTGAGCGATTCCTGAATCTCGAGCGCCGGGAGATGCCGGATATCGACATGGACTTCGCTGATGATCGCCGCGGTGAGGTCATCGATTACGTGGCGAAAAAGTACGGGCACGACCATGTCGCGCAGATCATCACGTTCGGGACGATGGGCGCGAAAGCAGTGGTTCGTGATGTCGGCCGCGCCATGGGCTGGGCGTATGGCGACGTTGACCGAATTGCGCGTACGATTCCGGCTCAGCTCAATATGTCGCTGGACCGGGCACTGCAGGAGAGTACGGAACTTCGCCAGCAGTATGAGTCGGACCAGGACGCCCGCGAATTGATTGACACCGCCAAGCGGCTGGAAGGCATCTCCCGACACGCCGGGACCCACGCCGCGGGTGTGGTGATTTCAAATTCCCCGTTGATCGAGCACCTGCCGCTGCAGCGTCCGGCCCGGGAACAGGACGGCGCGTTGCCGACCACTCAGTTCCCGATGGAGACGGTCGCCGATATCGGCCTGCTGAAAATGGACTTCCTCGGCCTCGCCAACCTCACGATTCTCGGTGAAGCGGTGGAGGTCATCAAATCGCGGCACGGCGTTGAGATCGATCCGAAACATCTGCCGGAGGACGACGAGCCGACGTTCGAGATGCTCTCCAACGGTGAGACATTCGGTGTCTTTCAGCTCGAGAGCGCCGGAATGCGGCGCTACATCCGGGAGCTTCGCCCGCACTCCATCGCGGAGCTCGCTGCGATGGTCGCGCTCTATCGACCCGGCCCGATGCAGCATATCCCGACATACTGCCGCGCCAAACATGGCGAGGAGCCGATCAAGTATCCGCACGCCGATCTGGCGGAGGTACTGGACGAAACGTACGGTGTGATCGTCTATCAGGACCAGGTGTTGCTGATCGCACAGAAGTTTGCCGGCTACACGCTCGGTGAAGCCGATATCATGCGCAAGGCCATGGGCAAGAAGATCCCGGAAAAGATGGCCGCCGAGCGCAAGACGTTCATCTCAGGGGCGATCGAGAAAGGTTATTCGGAAGAGGACGCCGAGAACGTCTTCCGCCTGATCGAGCCGTTCGCGGGGTATGCCTTCAATAAGGCGCACGCTGTATGCTACGGGACGATCTCGTATCAGACCGCGTACCTCAAGGCCAACTACCCGGCCGAGTACATGACTGCTGTCCTTCGAATGGCCCCGAGTCATCCCGCAGGTCCTGCTCAGCGTGTTGCGGCGGCGGTTGCCGAGTGCAGCAAACTCGGGATTCCGGTGCTGTCGCCAGATATTAACAAGAGCGGCGAGACGTTCGACGTTGAGGAACTCGATGACGGTGCCGCCGGGATTCGTTTCGGTCTCTCGATCATCAAGAACTGCGGCGCAGCGGCTGTGCATGCGATCGTCGAAGCACGGCAGAGCCTGCCGGCTGGCGAGTTCAGCAGTTTCCAGGAGTTCTGCGACACCGTTGACTGGTCCCAGGTCAACAAGCGAACGGTCGAAGCCCTGATCAAGGCCGGTGCGTTTGATTCGCTGGGCGAACGGGCGGGCTTGCTTTCGGTGCTGGAACAGGCGGTCCAGTCGGCGCAGGGTCGACAGAAGGCTCAGCAGCGAGGGCAGACGGATCTCTTCGCCAGCATGGGAGATGCTGCTCCTGCGCTGGAACTGACCATTCCGGACGTTCCGCCAGTTCCGGAAAGTACGATGCTGCAGTGGGAGAAAGAGCACCTGGGGCTCTACCTGTCGTCGCATCCGTTGCGCGGTCATGCCGAGAAAATCCGGGACGGCGGCTTCATTCAGATCGCCGAGGTGACAGAGGAAACTGAGGGCCAGCAGATCGAGGTGATCGGTCTCGTGGCGTCAATCAGAAAAGTTACGACAAAGTCAAACGACACAATGGCGATTGTCGAACTCGAGGACATGACCGGCTCGATGGAAGTGGTCTTCTTCCCGCGTTCGTATGAGGAGCACGTGGAGTTGCTGGAGATCGACAACCCGATTCGCCTGACTGCCAAAGTGGAGAAGAGGAACGAAAGCCTGCAACTGGTCTGTCAGACTGCGACCACGCTGGACTTCTCCGAGCCCGAACCGGTGGAGCCAGTTCGCTTCAATGAGGTGCTCGTCAGTATTCCAGTGAGCGACGACATACAGACAGATGTCGAGCTGATGCGCCGCTTGAGGACTGTGCTTGAGGAATTCCCGGGTGATGATCGGCTCATGCTGCGGTTGCCAGTGAACGGCCACCACGTAACGCTGCGTTCGAGCTTGCGCATTGATTGGTGCCAGGATGTGCAGATGGCGCTGACCGAACTCATCGGCGGGGATCATGTGGATGTCAGCGAGCGTGAAGAGTTTCCGACGAACGCCGGACGGCTGGCGCTAACGGCCTAGCCACTGCTCCACGCGATCCAGCGGCCAGGTGTTGACAATGTGCTCACTACTCAGCCAGGCGCGACGAGCAATCCCGACCCCGAATTCCATCACGTCCAGCCCGCGAAGGTTATGCGCGTCTGAATTGATCGCGATACTGACGCCTGCCTCGACAGCTTGCGCAACAAGATGCTCCGGCAAGTCAAGTCTTGCCGGGTTGGCGTTGATCTCGAGCACCGTTCCCGTCTCGGCTGCTGCCTCGAACACGCGCTCCCAATCGTATTCGGCCGGAGGGCGCTGCTCGACGATCCGTCCGGTGGGGTGGGCGATGACATCAACGTGTGGATTCCTGATCGCCCCGATAACCCGTTCGGTCAACTCTTCTTTTGGCATGTTTCGGCCACTGTGAAGAGACGCAACGACAAGATCGAGTTCGGCGAGGACCTCGTCGGCATGATCGAGTGTTCCATCCCGCCGCACCTCAACTTCGTTGGCGCAGAAGATCGTCAGTGACGGGTAACCGGCGCGAACTTCTTCGATTTCTTTGCGTTGTTCTCGCAGCCGTTCAGCATCAAGCCCGTTGGCCACGGCCAGGCCGTGAGAATGATCGGCGATTGCGATGTACTCGTATTGCAGCTCAATCGCGCGCTCCGCGAGTTCACGAACTGATGCCCGGCCATCGCTCCAGGTGGAGTGCATGTGCAGATCGCCGCGAATCTGACGAAGTTCGACCAACTCAGGTAGCCTGTGCTCCCGGGCCGCCTGAATTTCACCCCGGTGCTCGCGAAGCTCGGGAGCGATCCATGGCAGGTCGAGCGTTTCGTAAGCGGCAGTTTCGCTGGTTGCGGAGACCGACTCCGGCAATCCCAACGCGTCAACGTGCTCAGAACTGCCGGTGTAGCGAATCGAATCACTCCCCCAATGCTCGGCATCTGACAGAAAGATCACCAGCGAACCGACCATCGGGATCTGCGCCCGAACGCGGTCTGCTGGCTCGATCTCGATTTCACTTGCCTTAAACCGGTCCTTCAGAACGGTGGTAATGCTGTCGGAATCAGTCGACTCTACGAGCAGATCGATATTGCCGACGGTTTCGGCGTATCGCCGGACACTCCCCACGGGCTCGGCACGCGTGCCAAGCGATTCGCCAATCGCGCGTGAGATGTCTCTGGCGGCTGGCAGAGCGGTGCCGATAGAGATCCTGCCAGTCCGTTGTCGAAGGAACTCGATCCCCTCGGTAATTCGCTGGACCTGCTTGTTGCCGATCCCTTTCAGCGCAGTTAGCCGATCTTCTTCGACGGCGTGCTCCAGTTCTTCGACGTTAGTTATTCCGAGTTCACGATAGAAGCGGCCTACCGTTTTTGCACCGATCCCGGGGATGGCGACGATCGTAAGCAATGTCCCGGGGATCTCATCCTGCAGTTCCTCGAGGTCCGGAAATTGTCCCTGTTCGAGGATGTCTTCAATGTTGGAGGCGAGTCCCTTGCCGATGCCTTTCACATCAATGAGGCGGCCTTCGTCGACCAACTGCTGCACTGGCTCATCCAGCCGCTTCACCGTGTCTGCTCCACGACGGTAAGCATTGACGCGGAAACCGCTTTCGCCCTTGATATCCAGTAGATCTGCGAACTGACTCAGCAGTTTCGCGACATCCTCGTTCTTCATCGGTCTACCCTTCTCGTCGGGCGAGGCAGCGTTGCAAAAGCTCTTGTGGCCAGTCTTCCAGCACGCTGGTCAACAGTCCGTGCTCAATACCTGCGCCAAGCGCGACAGATCGTTGAAAGTCTGGTTTGAGGAGATCCGAAGGGGAGTGAGCGTCGCTGTTCACGATGAGTTTCGCCCCGAGACGCTGCCCTAGCGCGGCAACGTGCCCATTCGTCAGGCAATGCCCGCCTCGAGCAGAAACTTCCAGAAAGACATCGTTCTGGATCGCTCGGCGCACTTCATCCTCGGTTATATGCCCGGGATGGCCGATCACATCGACATAACCGGAGTCAATCGCGGCCGCATCCGAGCCGGGCTCGACGGGTTCGACTGGAGTCTCTCCGTGGAGAACCACGATCTCGGCGCCGGCATCACGGGCCGACTTCGCGGCCTCGGCGATTCCCGCGGCGGGGACATGGGTGAGTTCCACACCGACAACGACCGTGATATCCCAGTACCGTTCCACGATCTCTCGTTCGCGTTTGAACTGGGTGATGAGGTGCTCGACGTTCCCGATCCCGACGTGGTCAGTGAGACCGATCGCCCGGTACCCGTTCATGAGGGCGCGTCTTGCCTGTTCAACAGGTGAGAGAACACCGTCGCTCCAGTAGGTATGGGTGTGAAAGTCAAAGACCAAGAGGGAACCTCATTTCATGCCGTGTCCAGCAAGGCCCGATCACCTTACGCAGGCATGATAACGAACCGCAGGAACCCCCGTCATCCAGTGCGAAATCAGTTAGCAGGCTCGGCGTCCACCTGCGTTCGGGATGCGGCACGCACCCGGCTGATCGCCTCGAACACGTACTGCGTCAGAATCAGACAGAGGTCACCCGAATCGAGCATTCGTATTGCGCGTTCGATTCCATCAATCTCACTCGGCATGGTGAACACCAGCGGTGGGACATCGTTGTTGGCCAGTCCTTCTTTGAAATGCGTGAGACTCTCTTCGATGTCCGGATGGCGCTGTGTCACTACCACGTCGGCAACCCGTCCGATCAACCGCCCCGCTTCCCGGGTCTGTTCTTCACCAAGGTGAGGGAAGCAGTCGGTAACGACGACTGTACGATTGAACGCGGTGTCTCGAATTCCCCGGATAAGCGATCGAACTGTCCAGACGTGGCGTGCCGAGTCCAGCAGGATCGTCGCATTATCCAGCGGAACGATATTGCAGCTACCCGGCAGGAGCTCGACATCCGGCTGAAACGTCCGAACTCCGGATGCGATCGAATCTGGATCGATTCCCATGTGCCAGGCGAGCGCTGCTGCGCACAACAGATTCTGAAGTTGAAATGTCAGTGACCCGCCGAGAGTGAAACTAGCGGTCGAAACATCTGCAATTGCACGCTGGTTGCCGTCACAGCAGACGATAACCTGATCGTCTTCGAGCCAGATCGCGTTGCCGCCCTCCTCGATGTGACGGCGCAGCGTGGGATTGTCCGGATGAAGTGCGAACAGCGTGACAGACGCCTCGGTCTCCTCCGCAGCAGTCAGAACAGCCTGGTCGTCGGCATTCAGCACAAGAAAGCCATCCGGACGAACCGCCCGGGCAACAATGTGCTGCGCCTGAGCGCCCTGGGCTGCTTCTGACGTAATCAGGCATTCGTCGTTGTTGCCGCAGAGAGAGGAAATCGCCGCGAGTGGGTATGTATGTTCGGGAAGACCGACGCCGGTCACGACGGGGTCTTCCAGTTCCTGGATCGCGACGTCGAGCTCGCCACGCGCGAGATTGCTCACAACGTCCGACCATGGCCCCAGCTCTCCGACCAGGTGTTCACCGTTCATGAACACCCCGCTGGTCGTCCACAGCCCAACGCGCATTCGTTCAGCTTCGAGGATTTCGTTCAACAGCCACGATACCGTCGATTTTCCGCGTGTGCCGGCAATCGCAACGATTGGCAGCGACGGTAGTGCGGGCGGCGTCTGGTGAGGCTTATCGTCCGTCGTCGAGACGTAGGTTTTCATAATGTAATACCAGTTCGTACGTTTAAATTCTGAATGAGCCAGACCGGCCGTCAAGCTCATCCGTTCCGGTTGAGATCCCTGTTTGCAGCGTCAATGATGTGGGGCAGTGCTCCTTCGAAAGCACGCCCACGGTGGCTTATCGCGTTCTTCTCGTCATTCGTCAGTTCGGCCATTGTCCGATCTGATCCGGCTGGTGTAAAGAGCGGATCGTATCCGAACCCATTCTCGCCTCGCGGTTCGCGTCCGATTCTGCCTTCTACTTCACCGCGAATGACGACTTCGTCACCTGCTGGTGTGACGACAGCGACCGCGGACACGAACCTGGCGGCACGTTGGGCATCCGGTGTGCTCTCGAGCAACTCGAGAACAAGCCGGTTGTTTTCGTCGTCGTTCTCCGGGCGGTCGTAATCCGCCGCAAACCTGGCGGATCGAACACCTGGACGTCCATCCAGCGCATCGATCTCCAGGCCGGAATCGTCGGCCACACAAAGATGGCCACTCTGCCGAGCGGCCTCACGCGCCTTCAATAAGGCATTTTCTTCGAATGTCGCGCCCGTTTCTTCCGGCATCCGGATACTGGCCTGACTGGCTGTGATCACGTCAAAGTCGTCTGGTAACAGTGACTGCATTTCTCGTGCCTTCTTTTCGTTGTTTGAAGCCAGCACAATGGTGATCTGCGTCACAGTCTACAACTTTCGTTCGGAATCGATGCCTGGAAACAGTTGCTGCGCGTTTTCCGTCGTTCCGCGTGCGATCACTTCCAGGGATTCCTGCCGCAATTCTGCCAGCCGATCGGCCACGTTGCGAACGTATGACGGCTCGTTACGCTTCCCACGGTGCGGCACAGGCGCCATGAACGGCGAATCGGTTTCGAGGACCATTCGGTCAAGCGGGATGCGCGTCGCCGCATCATGCAGGTCGGTCCGGCTCTTGAACGTCACTGCCCCGCCAAGACCGATATGCATACCGAGCGCCAGAATCCGTTGTGCATACTGCCAGTCACCGGTGAAACAGTGCAATACCCCGTTCAGTGGGGGGCCGAAGGACTCGAGTACTTCCAGCACTTCGGTTTCGGCATCTCGCTGGTGAACGATGAATGGGACGCCGAGATCCCGTGCCAGCGCCACCTGAGAGCGAAACGCTTCCTGTTGAACATCCAGCGGGGCGTCGTCCCAGTACAGATCGATCCCCGTTTCTCCAATTGCCAGAACCTCCGGCCGTTGGAGTTGCTCGGCGATCGATTCGAGCAGTTCCGGGCTGTACTGCGAGGCGCTGTTCGGATGCAGCCCGGCGGCGACCTTGATGATCGAGCATTGCTCGGCGAGCGATTCCGCAGCTTTCCACCGAACCGGCTCGAAGCCGATGACCAGCATGTTGCTGACACCGGCATCGAGCGCGCGCTGGATAACGTCCTCGCGGTCTTCGTCGAACGCATCGAGGTCGATATGACAGTGTGTGTCGATCAGACGCATTTACTTGACCGTAACGCTCTTCGCCAGGTTTCGCGGCTTGTCGGGATCAAGATTCCGCATCAGGGCCAACTGATACCCGAGCAACTGCGCCGGCACGACATTCACGATCGGAGAGCCATCACCGACATCAGCGACCGGCACGTGAATGTCGAAGACTTCGTCGTCCTCCGGTGAAACGCCGATGATGACCGCACCGCGGCTCTTCATCTCCATTGCTCCGGACAGGATGTCGTCCCGTGTCTCATCCAGAGGAGAGAACACAATCGCCGGCGTGCCCGTATCGATCAACGCGATGACGCCGTGCTTCAACTCCCCGCCGGCAAAGCCTTCGGCATGGATGTAGCTGACCTCCTTGATCTTCAGCGCAGATTCCAGCGCGGTCGGATAGGACAGGCCACGTCCGATGATGAAACAGTGGTCCCGATCAACGATCTGGCTTGCAACGTTCCGGATATGGTCGCTGGCAATCGGCGAAAGGAGCCGCTCGATTCCGTCAACAGATTGCCAAAGAATCTCGCGTCCGGCGTGTTCGCTCCCGTTCAGAATGTGGGCAGCCAGAAGCAGAATCGCGACTTTTGCGACGTACGCCTTTGTCGAAAGCACGCACTGCTCCGGTCCCGCATTCAGATGGACCGAGTAATCTGCCATTCGGTCGAGCGTTGAACCGGGTACGTTGACCAGGGCGGCGATTTTCGCACCACGTTCCTTCGCGGCCATAACGGCTTCGATGACGTCTGCCGTCTCACCGCTCTGCGAAAGCGCGACGACCAGACTTCGATCTGTCAGGAAGTGCTCCTGGTACTTGAACTCAGATCCGACGTTGAAATTGACATGCCGCCGGGCGATCCGAGAGAAGAGGTACGAGCCAGACAGGGCCGCATAGCTGGATGTCCCGCTCCCGACAAGAAACGTTCCGTATGACTCGCGAATCAGTTCCGCCAGTCCGCGGACCGGTTCGATCCCGTCGGTGACGATTCGCCGGATTACGTCTGGCTGTTCGCTGATTTCCTTGATCATGAAATGCGGGTAGCCGTTGAGGCTGGTATCGCCCGTGGTGATCGTGAGCGGTTTCCAGTCGAGATTCAACTGGTCGCCGGACTCGTGGTTATAGAGGCGAATCTCGCCCGGGCCGATCACCGCAACCTGTCCGTCTTCCATGTAGTGAACGTCATCGACATGCTCGACCAGTGCCAGCGAATCGGACGCGATATACGAACCTGTGTCGTTATGGCCGAGCACGAGCGGAGAAACGTTCTTGACTGCGAACAGATGGCGAGAGTGGTTATCAAGCACGATGAATGCGTTCAGTCCACGCAGCATCCCGAAGACGGTGCGGACACCCTCGGTGACGGACGTCACGTCAGTGCGATCACCGACTGAATCCTCAATGAGATGCGCCAGCACTTCGCTGTCGGTCTCGCTAATGAATTCATGGCCTGCGTCGAGCAATTGCTGGCGGAGTTTCCGGAAGTTTTCGATGATCCCGTTATGAATAACGGCGAAGCGTCCTGAGCAATCGACGTGAGGATGAGCGTTCTGGTCGGTCACACCGCCGTGTGTAGCCCAGCGGGTATGCCCGAACCCGATGGACGCACTCGGCAGAGTGGGGGCTTCCTTGACGATGCGACCGGCCCGCTTTGCGACTTCGATCGTCCCGTTCTGACCGACTGCAACGCCCCAGGAGTCGTAGCCTCGATACTCGAGACGGCGGAGTCCTTCGATCAGCATTCCGCCGAGTGGTTGTTCGTTTCCGACAAACCCAATTATTCCGCACATGATGAGTTGAGCCCTTCCCTGGCGAACCGGAACGTCTGGATTCCAGGGCGCACGTGGTTACTGAACATAAGTCCAGTGCTGTGAACGACAGCTTCGCACGCCCGGCAGGTTTGTGTAACCGGCCGCCGACTACGATGCTATTCTCTCGACAGGGAATCAGGTGGGGATCCTAAACGCACATCGACCAGCCTTTGTCCCGGCAGTCGCCTGCCGGTTTTGTTCTGATCGTTTCGACCGTGCCAGCCGGGAGACCATCCGCCGAACGTTTCGATCGGCCTCCACCTCGTCAACTCATCTCCTCGACGATGAGTTCCGGCGCTACTTGAACGTGTCGTCGTGTTCGAATCCCGGATCGCCACCGTAACTTGACGAACCTGTCAAGGTCATCATATCGCTGTACGGACTTGATATCAAGCTACTGATTCGGTCCCAGTCGCCTGCTGCAGTTGCGGAGGGCGCTGGCCAGGCTGTCATGTATAATCTGGCCTGAAGAATCGGCTCAGCGGCGCGAAGGAAAGTATGAGCTCACCGATTCACCTCCTCGACCGGACTGACAACGTCAAAACCCGCCCTCGCTTCGCGATCTGCACGCTGGGTTGCAAGCTCAACCAGGCAGATGAGAGTGATCTCCGGCGCGAGTTGCGCAATGCCGGCCTCGCAGAGGTCCCGTTCTCTGAACCCGCCGATGTCTACATTGTCAACACCTGCACGGTTACGCATCTGGCTGATCGGCGTTCGCGGCAGATGCTCCGACGAGCGAAGCGCCGGAACGATGATGCGATCGTCGCCGCGATCGGCTGCTACCCGCAGGTTTCGCCAGAGGAATTGACGGGGATGGCGGAAGTTGATCTGGTTGTTGACTCGATCAACAAACTCACCGTTGTCGATGACATCCTCGAGCGTGTTGGGACGTCGCATCAGGCGTTCGATCTGGAACCCGAGACGGTTGCTGGTGCGGGCGACCGCACTCGTCGGATGGTGAAGATCCAGGAGGGTTGTCGGGCGCATTGCACCTACTGCGTGATCCCGAAAGCCCGCGGTGCGCCGCAGAATACCGCGCCGGATTCGGTCATCAATCAGATCAGGCTGGCCGAGCAGGAGGGCTTCCGTGAAGTTGTTCTGACCGGCACGCATGTGGGGACCTACAAGTGGAAGTCCGAAGACGAGCAGACGTGGCGACTCCCGGATTTGCTCGAATGCGTACTGGATCAGACCGAGATTCCGCGCGTCCGGATTACCTCTGTCGGGCCACACGAGATCAATGAGCGGTTCATCGAAATCCTCCGGCACCCGCGCATGATGCCGCATCTCCACATGGCGCTGCAGAGCGGAAGCGCGACCGTACTCCGACGAATGAAACGCTGGTACAACCTGCAGCAGTTCAGGCGCTCGGTGAGATTCCTGCGTGAGGCAGTCCCGGATATTGGACTGACGACGGATGTGATCGTCGGTTTTCCCGGAGAAACGGATCTCGAGTTCGAGGAAACGATGGCATTTGTTGAGGAAATTGCCTTCTCCGACCTGCACGTCTTCCCGTTTTCCGCCAGACGCGATACCGCCGCGGCGGAGATGCCCGATCACATTAATCATCAGGTGAAGCAGGCCAGATCAGAGCAATTGAGAGAACTGGGCGAGCGAATGTCGCACTCGTTCCTGGAACAACAGGTTGGACAGGACCTGCAGGTTCTGCTCGAAGGCCGGTTGCACGAGGACGAGGACGGAACGCTCTACCGCGCCGGACTCAGTGGAAACTACGTTCGGGTGTACGTTCCGGAAAGCTCGCGGACCGGGGAGAACGAGATCGTCGACGCCCGGGCATATCAAACCTTCCGCGACGGGGTTCGTGCAGTAACGTCGTCAGCCGCGAATCAGGGAAAGGCATAGCGCGTGATCGATCGATATACCCGGCCAGAGATGGGTGCGATCTGGAGTGAACGCCGCAAGATCGACCACTGGGTCAAGGTGGAGATCGCAGTCTGCGAAGCGTGGGCCGAACGCGGGGTGATCCCGGCGGAGGACATGGACGCAATTCGCGGTGCCAGTTGCGATCTTGAACGCATGAAGGAGATCGAGAAGGAAACCGACCACGACGTTATTGCCTTTCTCCGGGCGATGGGGGAAACCGTCGGTGATGCATCTCGCCACATTCACCTGGGTCTGACGTCATCGGATGTCATCGACACCGCGCTCTCATTGCAGACCATCGACGGCATTGATCATCTGGTAAGTGAGTTGGACAAACTCCTTTCCGCCGTCGGTGATGAGGCGGTCAAGCATCGGGACACGATCATGATCGGCCGAACGCACGGTGTTCACGCGGAGCCGATTACCTTCGGATTCAAACTGGCTATCTGGTATGACGAACTCCGCCGGCATCGCATTCGCCTGCTCGAGGCTCGCGAGATGATGCGCGTTGGCAAGATCTCCGGCGCCGTTGGGACACACGCCAACGTTCCGCCGGATGTCGAAGAGTCGGTCTGCGCGCACCTGGGGCTGGAAGCGGCTCCGGTTTCGACTCAGATCCTGCAACGAGATCGGCACGCGCAGGTGATCAGCGCGATTGCCTTGCTGGGAACTTCACTGGATAAGTTCGCGACCGAGGTCCGGCATCTACAGCGCACTGAAGTGCGCGAACTCGAAGAGCCGTTTGACCCTGGAAACATGGGGTCATCGGCGATGCCGCACAAGCGGAACCCGCATGAGACCGAGCGGATCAGCGGGCTCGCCCGGTTGTTGCGCGGCTACGTAACGCCGGCGATGGAGAACGTGGTGCTCTGGCACGAACGCGACATCAGCAACAGTTCTGCGGAACGGGTCGTGTTCCCGGACGCCTTCATCGTGATCGACTACATGATCGGCCTGATGACCGAGGTCGTCAGCGACTGGGTTGTCTACCCGGAGCGGATGCGAAGCAATCTGGATGCGACGCACGGAGCGATCTTCTCGCAACAGGTTCTGCTGGCACTTATCGAACACGGGATGGATCGGCAGGCCGCGTACAAGATCGTGCAGCGCAATGCCCAGCGTGCCTGGAACGACGAGATCCACCTTTCGGATCTCCTCAAGCAGGATCCCGAAGTCGGAGAGCATCTTGATGGTGGCGCGATCGATAGAATGTTTGATGTCAGCTACCACGTGCAGCACATCGACCGAACGTTCGAGCGACTCGGCTTGACGGCTCCCGCGGCAGCCGGGTCATGACGGAGGTTTCGTGCAGCAAGCGGTGACCGAACTGGAATTACCCGGCGTTCCACACTTCGCCAGCGGAAAGGTGCGGGAAACGTTCGATCTGGGTGATCGACTCCTGATGGTGGCGACCGACCGGATCTCGGCGTACGACAGTATTCTGCCGAACGGCATTCCAGCCAAAGGCATCATTCTCACCCAGTTCGCCCGGTTCTGGTTCAACGAGCTGAACGAGATCGTTCCGAACCATCTTGTCAGTACCGAGCTGAATGGACTTCCGGAACACATTACTCGCTACCAGCACCTGCTGGCCGGACGGACGATGATTGTCCGAAAAGCGAAGAGAATCGACGTGGAATGTGTGGCCCGTGGATACCTGTCGGGTAGCGCCTGGGACGAATATCGGCAGCACGGGACAGTCTGCGGACAG
Source organism: Thermomicrobiaceae bacterium (assembly GCA_007133615.1). Taxonomy (GTDB): domain Bacteria; phylum Chloroflexota; class Chloroflexia; order Thermomicrobiales; family Thermomicrobiaceae; genus SLMJ01. The sequence goes on from SLMJ01000268.1 coordinate 20,462, forward strand.
CGCCTGCCGGAGGGACTCCGGGAAAGCGACCGGCTTCCTGAACCCATATTCACCCCGGCTACGAAGGCCGAGGAAGGTCAGCACGACGAGAACATCAGCATCGAGCACATGGCAGGGTTGCTCGGCGAGGATCTGACCCGCCATCTGCAGGAGACGACACTTCGGATCTACGATTACGCCGAGCGCTACGCCCGGGAGCGCGGCATCATCATCGCGGATACGAAGTTCGAATTCGGGATGATCAATGACCAGTTGACGCTGATCGATGAGGCGCTCACGCCTGACAGCTCGCGATTCTGGGATGCCGAACTCTACGAGCCTGGAACGTCCCAGCCATCATTCGACAAGCAGATCGTCCGGAACTGGCTCACCGAAGCTGGCTGGGACCGGGAACCGCCGGCGCCGCGACTGCCCGATGACGTCGCGTTGCGCACAGCCCGACGGTATTACGAAGTGTTCCAGCGACTAACGGGCGAAACGCTGGAGATCGACCTTTCTGATGATTGAGGGGAACCGCATCGTGACTGCGACTGACGCCAAAACGCAGCAGACCTGGCTGGTTGAGGTCTTTGTCTCGCTCAAGCCTGCTGTAAACGATCCACAAGGGCTGGCAATCCGCGATGGCCTGCATATGCTCGGCTACGACGAGGTCGAGGATGTCCGGGCCGGCAAGTACATGCAGTTGCACCTGACTGGCGCCGATCAATCGGCAGTTGAGGCCCGGGTAACCGAGATGTGCGAGCAACTCCTGGCCAACACCGTAATCGAGAGTTACCGGTTCGACGTTCGGCCGGTGTCCGAGTAGAGAGGGTGGGACGGTCAGGTCATGACTACACGCTATGCGGTCATCACGTTTCCCGGTAGTAACGGCGAGCACGACGCGCTCAAGGCGGTTGAACTCGGTCTCGGAATGCCGGTCGAAGCAGTCTGGTACAAGGAAACGGACCTGGATCGATTCGATGCACTCCTGCTGCCGGGCGGATTTTCCTACGGAGATTACCTTCGACCCGGTGCGATTGCGCGGTTTGCCCCGATTATGGCGGCGGTTGAGGAGTTTGCCTCGTCCGGAGGACCGGTACTCGGCATTTGCAACGGATTCCAGGTGCTGACCGAATCCGGCTTGCTGCCCGGTGCATTGCTCCGGAATCAGTCGCTGGAATTCCGCTGTTCCTGGCTGCATGTTCGCACGGAAACCACCCGAACAGTCTGGACCGCGCAGCTTGACGAAGGGGAGGTCCTTCATCTGCCGATCGCTCACGGTGACGGTCGCTATTTTGCCGAGCCGGAGCTTCTGCAGGAACTGGAAGCGAACAAACAGATTGTCTTCCGGTATAGCTCACCTACCGGTGAGCGAGACAGTTCGGTCAATCCGAACGGGTCGGTCGACGATATCGCCGGAATCTGTAATCGAGTGGGAAATGTCGTCGGCCTAATGCCACATCCAGAGCGAGCCTACGACGAACTCATCGGCGGTGATGACGGGGTGAAGATTCTTTCGGCAGTGATTGGTGCAGGAGTCAGCGCAGCAACCGGATCATGACCGGGATCTCCGGTTGGTTTCGCCTGACAATCTGAGTGAACGAGGAGATTGATGCAGATTACCCCTGAAGTTCTGGCAGAAGTCGCGCTCACAGAAGATGAGTACGCACTGATCGTCGAGAAACTCGGCCGCGAACCGTCGCCCGTCGAACTTGGAATGTTCGGCGCGATGTGGAGTGAGCACTGCGGCTACAAGAACTCCCGCCCCCTGCTGAAGCGCTTTCCGACCACCGGTGAGCACGTCCTGCAGGGACCCGGAGAGAATGCCGGCGCGGTCGACATTGGCGATGGGCTCGCCGCTGTATTCAAGATCGAATCTCACAACCATCCGAGCGCGGTTGAGCCATATCAGGGGGCGGCGACCGGTGTCGGCGGCATCGTTCGCGATGTTTTCACGATGGGTGCCCGACCGACAGCCATGTTGAACTCACTACGATTTGGTCCCCTGAGCGAGCCCCGGACCCAGTACCTGTTTTCAGGCGTTGTCGGTGGGATCGGCGGTTACGGCAACTGCCTGGGTATTCCGACGGTTGCCGGCGATATCTTCTTTCACTCGAGTTACTCCGGAAACCCGCTGGTGAACGCAATGTGTGTCGGTATTGCCAGGCAGGATCAGATCACAACCGCGGAGGCCTCCGGCGTTGGGAATCTGGTTGTCGTGGTCGGCGCCGATACGGGACGTGACGGCATTCAGGGCGCTACTTTTGCATCGGTCGTGAATCCTGAAGAGTCCCACCGCGGCGTGATCCAGGTCGGTAATCCGTTCCTCGAGAAGCTGCTGATCGAGGCCTGCCTGGAACTTCTGCAGACGCCACACGTGGTCGCGATGCAGGACCTCGGTGCGGCTGGGCTCACGTCCTCAGCGGTGGAATGCGCCAGCCGGGGAACCGTCGGCATCGAGATCGACGTTGAGAAGGTTTCTCGGCGTGAGTCAGGCATGACTCCGTACGAGGTGATGCTCTCCGAGAGCCAGGAGCGGATGCTCGTCGTCGTCAAGCCGGAGGGCCTGGAAGCGGTCCAGCGGATCTTCGAATATTACGATTTGCACTCGGATGTGATCGGTCACGTTACTGACGACGGCAATGTGCGGATCAAGTCTGGTGACGAGGTCGTCGCCGACGTTCCGGCTCGACTCTATACCGACGAGTGTCCGGTCTATGTTCGGGAAGGCATCGAGAAACAGTCAGTCATCACGCTCCGGGAATTCGAGCTCGATAGCGTTCCGGATCTGGAAGCTGGTCAGGCCGGCGATGCACTGTTGCGGATGCTGCGTTCGCCAAACATCGGGAGCCGCGAACCGGTAACCCGCACGTACGATCACACGATCATGAGCAACACAGTCGTAGCACCGATCAAGGCTGATGCTGCGGTCATCCGCGTGAAAGGGACGACCTCGGGGCTTGCGGTCAAGACGGACTGTAACCCGCGATATTGCTACCTGGAACCGTTTGCCGGTGGTGCTCACGCCGTTGCGGAAGCGGCCCGGAACGTCAGCTGTGTCGGCGCCGAACCGCTGGCGATCACGAACTGTCTCAACTTCGGTAGCCCCGAAGATCCCGGTGTGTACTACCAGATGCAGCAGGCGGTCGAGGGGATGTCCGCGGCCTGTGAAGCGCTCGGCGTTCCTGTCATCAGCGGGAATGTCAGCCTCTACAACGAGTCTGGCGATACCGCGATCTTCCCGACTCCAACCGTTGGAATCGTTGGGCGACTCGAGGATGTTGATCGGCACGCATCGATGGCCTTTGCTGGTGATGGCGTGGCAATGGTGATCGGGAACGGGACGAGCACGCTTGGCGC
>SLMJ01000190.1 GCA_007133615.1 Thermomicrobiaceae bacterium
AACAAGGAAAAGCTCGGGGCGAACGCGATCCTCGGTGTATCGCTGGCCGTGGCCCGGGCCGCTGCATCGGCTGCAAACCTGCCGCTGTACCGTTATCTTGGTGGACCTCAGGCACACACGCTCCCGGTGCCGATGATGAACATTCTGAACGGTGGCGCGCACGCTCAGGGCTCCAGTGTCGACATGCAGGAGTTCATGGTAATGCCGGTCGGCGCGTCGAGTTTCCGGGAGGGCCTTCGCTGGGGTGCTGAAATCTTCCACGCGCTGAAGGGCGTGCTGTCGGACAAGGGCTTCGCGACGTCCGTCGGTGACGAGGGTGGCTATGCCCCAAGCCTGAAGAGCAACGCCGATGCACTCGAGGTCATTTCCGACGCAATCAAGAAGGCTGGCTACAAGCTCGGCGACGATATCGTGCTGGCCGTTGACCCGGCCGCGTCCGAGTTCTACTCGAAAAAGAAGTACGAGCTTAAAGGCGAGGGACGCACGCTCTCCCAGGACGAGATGGTCGACTTCTGGGTTGAGCTTACCGACAAATACCCGATTGCCTCGATCGAGGACGGCCTGGACGAAGAGGACTGGGACACCTGGGCCAAGCTGAACGAGCGTATCGGTGACCGCGTCCAGCTCGTCGGTGATGACCTGCTTGTCACGAACACCGAGCGGCTTTCAAAGGCGATCGAGCAGAACACCTGTAACTCGATCCTGATCAAGGTGAATCAGATCGGTACGCTGACCGAGTCATTCGCGGCGATTGATATGGCACACCGGGCCGGTTGGACATCGGTGATTTCGCACCGGAGTGGGGAGACGGCTGACTCGTTTATCGCAGATCTTGTCGTCGCAACCAATGCTGGACAAATCAAGACCGGTGCACCTTCCCGCATGGACCGCGTTGAGAAGTACAACCAGTTGCTCCGAATCGAAGAGCTTCTCGGCGATCAGTCAACGTATGCAGGGCGAAGCGCCTTCAGTCGACTATCTCGATAATCGGGCTTGACAGGTCAGAACGGTGGCCGGCGCGAACGTAGAATCGCGCTGGCCGAAAAACTTCCTAGTCGACTGTTGAGAGATCGAGCCACTGAGCCGCGCTGTTGCATGTTTAGAGTGGCGTCGCGCGCACACCACCGGCAGTTAGACCTCAAAGTGAGCGACTTGTTCCGGAAGTGGTGGCCGTTCCTGAGCCGGTTCAAATCCGAAGATGTCCATCAGATTGTTCCGGCTCCAGACGTGAAAATCCTCGTTTGAGGTCATGAGTTCTTCGAACTGTTGCCGATGAAGTTCCGGATCCCGAACTTCCCAGAGCAGGATGGCTAGATCACCGTTCGGGGTCTTCTGTAACCACGCCGACTCATTATCGATCCCGAACTTCCGAAAATCCGCCTTCCACTCCGTTTCCCACTCATTCTTGAGCTCAGCAATGTATTGCAACCAGGCTTCTGTTTTACCGGGCTTGATCGGTGCTGCAATCGCGATTCGTTGCAAGATGTACCTCCGATCGTGCGTTCGCTCGATTCAACGATGAGGGCAGCTCTAGCGGCTGCCACACCGCAGCACAGCGGCTCGATCAGTGAACCTCCGTCAGGTCGGTATCTCCATGATAAATGGATTGTCAATAATTGCGTTATTGCTAGAATTGTCCGTTCGACAGGTGGCGGTCTCGAAACGGGTAACTAGTATTGCCGCTCACTCACGATAAAGGACAGTCCCAGTCATCTCGGGCGCCGGTTCGACGTCCAGCAGACTCAGTACCGTTGGTGCGATGTCGGCGAGACGGCCTTCAGCGATCATCTCAACGCTTCTAACCGGGGAATCATCCCCCGAAATCAGAACCAGCGGGACCGGATTCATTGTATGGGCGGTCCAGACGTCGTTGGTTCCCGGAATGAGCATCTCCTCGGCGTTGCCGTGATCTGCGGTTGCGATGACGACGCCGTTCACGGATCGCGTTGACTCGACGATCCTGCCGAGCGATTCGTCGACGGTCTCGATCGCTCTCACTGCTGCATCGAAGTCTCCGGTATGGCCGACCATATCCCCGTTTGCGTAGTTGATCACCACGAACTGGTAGTTGCCGGATTCGATGCGCTGGCAGGCAATATCGGTGACCTCCGGCGCGCTCATCTCCGGCTGGTGGTCGTAGGTTGGAACGTCCGGGGACTGCACCATCTCCCGGTCCTCTCCGGGAAACGGCTCCTCACGCCCGCCGTTGATGAAGTAGGTGACATGCGCGTACTTCTCCGTTTCGGCGATGTGAAACTGCCGCAGACCGGCATCGCTGATGAGCTTCGCCAATGGGTTCGCAACGTCTTCCGGCGGAAAGATGACGCGCACCGGGAAATCTGGCTCGTACTGGGTCATCGTTGCGACGAAAAGGTTCTCCGGCTTGTTGCCGCGATCGAACTCGTCGAAATCCTCAAGCGACATTGCGGCGACGATCTGGCGCATGCGGTCCGCCCGGAAGTTGACGAAGATGACGGCGTCTCCATCGTCGATCGTTCCGTCAACACCATCGATGATCCGCGGCTCGATGAACTCGTCAGTCACATCAGTCTCGTAAGAGCGCTCGATTGCCTGGAGCGGGTCTTGGGCACGTTGGCCTTCGCCATGAATGATCGCGTCCCAGGCCTGCCTGGTGCGCTCCCAGCGCTTGTCTCGGTCCATCGCGTAGTATCGGCCGCTCACCGTTGCAACGCTGCCGGTTCCAAGATCATCAATGTCCTCGAGCAGCGTCTTCATGAATTCGCGGCCGGAGGTCGGTTCGGTATCGCGGCCGTCCATAATTGCGTGGAGGGTGACGTTTTCGACGTTCTGCTCGGCGCAGATCTCCAGCATGCCGCGCCAGTGCCGGTGATGGGCGTGGACCCCGCCATCGCCGATCAGTCCGATCAGATGCAGTTTTGAGTTGTTTGCTCGGACGTGGTCAATTGCGGATTGAACGACCGACGACTCAGCCAGTTCGTTTTCGCGGACTGCCCGGTCGATCCGGGTAATCGACTGATAGACGACGAAACCCGCGCCGATGTTCATGTGGCCGACTTCCGAGTTTCCCATCTGCCCTTCAGGGAGCCCGACATCCTCTCCCCAGCATCGCAACTGCGTTGATGGAAACTCCTGAAGATAACGGTTCATGTTTGGTGTGCTGGCGTGCGATATCGCGTTTCCAGGTGCGTCCGGGGCGATTCCCCAGCCGTCAAGAACCACCAGTACGATCGGTCCGTCCGCCATCAATTCCCCCCAATAATCCTTCCCGGGTTGTCTCAGTCAGGCGCTCTGATTCATCGTCCGCCGGCGAAGCCGTGCCAGGCGATGATTCAACTCGTCGCGAACACCGCGGCCACCGTGGAGTTCAACCAGATTGAGTGCGCGTTCGGTATAGCGCATAGCTGTGCGGAAGTCGCACATGCGGTGTTCGTGCACCTTGGCCAGTTCCACCAGCGGATGCAGGTAATGATCGATATGTGTCCAGCGGAACGTCAGCATCAGTTCCCACAGCTCGCATGCGGCAGTCCACTGACCGAGCCTTCGATACTGCAGCGCGAGGCCGGAGAGTGCCCTGAACCTGAGTTCTTCGTCGATTTCGGGTCTGCTCGTGTTCTGCCGGATCAACGCATCCGCTCGGGCGATTTCCCCGCGATTAAGCAGATGTAACCCGAAAGAGACACGGTCTACCGGATGCTGGAGCGAGGCGGCCGGGTCGCGTTCGGCACAGAGTAGTATGTCTGCCAGCTTCGCGAGTGAAACAATGTCTTCCTGATTGTGACTGAACACGGACTTCAGCGGCCGCGCGTCACGATCTCGCAGGTAATCGAAATACAGCTGCGGGATCAGGTATCCAGGAACGTCCCCGAATCGTTCGACATTGAGGATCCGGCGTTCCAGGCTTCCCAGTGAGCAATCGTTCAGGCGATTTCGCCAGACACGGCGTGACGAGGTGAGCAGGTCCCAGTGGGGACGCTCCGGAATGTCTCGATGGCCGTGCAGAATCAGGCGGTTTGAAATGATCGGCCAGTCGAACCCGCGTCCGTTGAACGTGACCAGTGCTGCGTGGTGGCGGATCGAGTACTCGACGTCTGCCAGCATGCTCGGTTCTTCGTGCAGGTCCCGCAGAAAATGCTGCTCGACCTGAACCTGATCCCCGGAGAAATAGCCAAGTCCGATGAGGAAAACGTGTGTTCCGGTTCCGCGATCCAGTCCGGTGGTTTCGGTGTCGAGAAACAGGATGTCGTCGTGGTTTACGCAAGAGCCCAGGACGCGATCGATCGTCTCTCGCCATTCGTCGACCGCAAGTTCTGGAACTGAAACCGATGACTCGACGACGTAGTGGGAGCCGGATTGTGTCTGGCGCTCGGTGCCCGGTGTGACTGCGTCGATCGGCACGCCAGTCTGTGCCGCTGGCTCGGGCCTGGCTGCGACATCCGGCTGCATTCTGTTCAGGCGTTCTCGTATCGAACGCACCGGTTTAATCCTCTCGTGCTCGATCGAATCGTGCGCCCCATTTTACGTTCTCTGCGGATAAAATCCACCGACAAGATCATTCGGTCAGGCTCGAGACCGTTGGCGGTAGAATCTGACCGAGTCGATAACGAGGGGCAAGCCAGGTGTCTGCAATACCGGAAACGCGCACAACCGAACGACTGAGGTTCAGGGTCCCGGAAGAGGGCGATCTGGATTTTTTTCACCGCCAGTTCTCGGATCCGGAAATGTGCCGGTATTTCAGTGACCCACCGATGAATCGGGAAATGGCTGCCCAGACAATCGAATTCTTCTCGCGTCCGCAGGCCGATCCGTGGATTCGATATGTGCTAGTTCATTACAACAGCGGCGAGCCTGTCGGAACCTGCGGCTACCACCATTATGACGCTGATCGTCGACAGGTGGAGCTCGGGTATGACATCTGGAAAGACTTCTGGTCGCAGGGCTACGCCACCGAAGCGCTCCGGGAACTGATCGATGTCTGCTTCGAGTTCCTTGCAGTGGATATCGTATATGTGCTGGTTCACAGAGATAACATCGGTTCGCGTCGCACTGCGGAGAAGCTCGGGTTTGAGGTCTCGGAACCATGTCGACCTCTTGACGAGCCGCAACAGGTGTGCATGAAATTGTCCAGAAACGCCTGGAGCGCTAACGAGTCCGGGCGCTGATTAACATCGACAGAGAATGGAGTCTGGTGAGATGGCCTACAGCGTAACGCTAATTCCGGGTGACGGCATCGGAGTTGAAGTCTCTGGTGCTGCGCGCCGGGTGCTGGAAGCGACCGGTGTCGAGTTTGACTGGGATATTCAGGAAGCCGGTGTGACCGCGCTGGAGAAGCACGGCGATGTTCTTCCGGACGCAGTCATTGAATCGATCAAGAAGAACAACATCGCGCTCAAAGGTCCGCTGACGACCCCGGTAGGTGGTGGCTTCCGAAGCGTCAACGTTGCGCTCCGGCACGCGCTGGAACTCTACGCGAACCTGCGACCGTCGCGGAGCTACGACGGTGTCCAGAGCCAGTTCGATAACGTCGATCTTGTCGTTGTCCGTGAAAACATGGAAGACCTCTACGCCGGAGTTGAGTTCGAGCAGGGTGCAAAGGACACCGCGGAGGTTATCTCTGCGATCAACCAGCGCTCAGAGAAGCCGGTGTCAGAGACCGCGGCACTCAGCATCAAGGCGATTACTCCCGAGAACTCGCGACGCATCGTGGAGTTCGCGTTCGATTACGCAAGGGAGAACGGCCGGAAGCTCGTGACCGCGGTTCACAAGGCCAACATTATGAAATACACGGACGGCCTGTTCCTCGAGGTCTCCCAGAACGTTGCCAGCGAGTATCCGGACATCGAATTCAATGACCGGATCGTGGATAACATGTGCATGCAGCTTATGCAGAAGCCGGATCAGTACGACGTTCTGGTTATGCCGAACCTTTACGGAGACATCGTGAGCGATCTGACCTCCGGTATGATCGGCGGACTCGGTGTAGCCCCGAGCGCCAACATCGGCGAGAAGGGTGCAGTCTTTGAGGCGATTCACGGAAGCGCACCATCGCACGCCGGAAAGAACGTTGCCAACCCGACGGCGATGATCCTGAGTGGCGTTATGCTACTGCGGCACCTTCGGGAGTTCGACGCGGCAAACGCCGTCGAAGAAGGTGTGAAGAAGGTGATTGCCGAGGGCAAGAACGTCACGTATGACCTGCGCGAGGATCGCGACCAGGCAAAGGCCGCCAAGACCTCTGAGATGGCGGACGCCATCATTGCCGAGATCCAGAAGTAGGCAATCCGGACTCGTAGTCTGTTGGCGCCCGGCGGGAGAATCCCGCCGGGCGCTTCACGTTGTCACGTTCGTTTCGAGCCGAGCGCTGCCTGGAAGAATCCCGAGACCTTCTCGCAGTATCCTCGGCGATCTCTGAAATACGCACCGCAATGTCCAGCTTCGTCCAGGAACCACGCTTCTTTGGGTTCTCCGGCCTGCTCCCAGATCTCCAGTGCATGATGGAATGGAACGATTTGATCATCCTTCGGATGAATCAGCAGTAATGGACGGGGTGCGATCTGGTGAGCAATCGTCGCCGGGGCAAAGTCGTCATAGGTCTTGCCGTGGCGACGCTGAAGCATCGGTCCGGCTACGATAAGAATCGGCCCCGGCCAGATTCCGGTTCGCCTGCGAACGTGGTAGCCGAGGATGTCACGCTGTCGGGCAAACGCGCTGTCCGACACCACCGCTCCAACTCGTTCATCAGTCGCGGCAAGGTTCAGGGCGACTGCTCCGCCCATCGAATAACCAAGAACGCCGATCGGTGCGTCGGGCAGTTCGTGGGATATCCACTCCAGCGCTGCCCGGGCATCTTCTGATTCGTTATGGCCCATCGTCACGGTCTGACCTGGTGATCTCCCGGTTCCCCGGAAATCGATCAGAACGACCTGAAATCCATCCCGGTGAAGATTACTGGAGATCCCGAGAAGCTCGCCTTTGTGACTTGCAAAGCCCGAGAAGGCGAGGATGCACGGTGCGGCCGGGTCGTCCTGAGGAAGATGCCAGACGGAGATGTATTCTCCGTTCACTGGTATCTGCAGTTCGCGGAAGTCGATCCCGAACTCCCACGGAGTGAACGTGTAGTGTGCCGGCCGGTGTGAACGCCGTGGTGTTGAGATGCGGTCTGTAAGGTACTTCGCGATAGAAGTCAGTGTGACCAGACCCAGCAGTGCCACCGCGCCGGTAGCGGCAGCGAAGGATCGGATCACCTGATTGTTTCGTTTTGTCGGCGTCGACACGGTCATGTCCATTCAGAGCACGTAGCGGATTGCTTCTCTGTTGATAAGTCTATGTGCCAGTCAACGGTTTGACACGCTTCATGGGCGTTTCTATACTTATCAGTCGAAAACAGGCCGGCGTAGCTCAATTGGCAGAGCAGCTGTTTTGTAAACAGCAGGTTGCGGGTTCGAGTCCCACCGTCGGCTCCA
>SLMJ01000155.1 GCA_007133615.1 Thermomicrobiaceae bacterium
CTCGATGCCGCCGTCGAGACTGCTCGAACGATGGAAGAGAAGCGCAAGACACGCTATCCGCGCCAGCCGCTCTTCGGCGTTCCGTTCGGGATCAAGGATCTGCTCCATGCCCGGGGATTTCCGACCTGCGGAAACTTCAAACCCTGGGCGGACAAGGTCCAGACCGACGACTCCGGAGTCGCTCAGTTCCTGCGCGAGGCCGGCGGAATCCTCATCGGCAAGCAAGTAACGACTCAGTGGGGCACAACCGATCCGTCGAAGTCGCGTAATCCATGGGATCTGAACCGGACACCGGGCGGATCATCCAGCGGAGGTGGCGCCGCGGTTGGCGCCAGGCAAGTTCCGTTTGGAATCGGGACCCAGGCGGTCGGTTCGAACAACCGGCCTGCCGCGTACTGTGGTGTCATGGCGATCAAGCCAACCTTTGGCCGGATCAGTCGCTACGGTGCGGTCGGTGGCTCCTGGACACAGGGTCACCCCGGTGTCATTGCCCGGTCGGTGGAGGATCTCGCCCTGGTTCTGGGGGTGGTGGCACGTCACGATCCGCGTGATCCGTTCTCAGCCGAGCAGAAGGACGAAGATTTCGTGGCCGCGGCGAATAAGCCCCGCGTGCCCCGCCTTGCGGTTCTGACAGACCTGATGGAGCGAGCAGAGTCGAACGTCCGTGACGCGGCCCAGCGGGCGATCGTCCGGCTGGAAGAGGCCGGAGCGGAGATTCGCGAGGTCAAGCTGCCGGTACCGTTCGAGACACTCGCCGCCACGCACGCGATCCTGGGCGCCGGAGATCGGGCAACCGCTCATCTGCAGCTCCACGCCGAGCATGCCGAGCACTACCATCCGATCATTCGATCCCAGCTTGAGTGCGGCCAGCTGATTCCGACACCGGTGTATCTCCATGCAGCGCGTCTGCGCCGGCGTTTCCGCGGAGCAATGCTGAACATGTTCGAAGGTGGAATCGACGGGATTATCGCTCCGACCGCGAGCAACCTTCCGCCGGATCTCAGTACAACAGGCGATTCCAGCTTTCAGATGCCGGGAACGATGTTCGGCTTCCCGATTGCCTCGCTTCCGACAGAAGTTGGTCGTGAAGGGCTGCCGCATGCAGTCCAGATCATTGCCCGGCCATTCGAGGATCGGGCGCTGCTCAGCTACGCCGCGTGGTGTGAGCAGATCTTCGACCCGATCGCAGTTCCGCCACATAGCTGACGGCTCCGATTAACCTGACCCGGTAGACCGGCAACCCGTTCGGCTCCGCTCAGGGCAGGCTCTCCGTGTTGCCCCGCCCGTTGAAACGACATTTCTCCCAGGGGCAGGCGGAGTTGCCCGGTCTACCAACCGTCAGATCATTCGTCGAAACACCTGCTGCGCATCCTCATCCCGCAAAACAAACAGAATCCGCTCCAGGGTCGACGTCTCAGCGTTCGAGGCGTATTGCTGCGCCGCACCGACCATGATCTCGGCACATTCTTCGATGCTGAAGCCACCGACACCCGTGCCGAGTGCGGGGAAGGCGATCGAGCGGAGTCCGTCTTCATCTGCCACCCGAAGCGACGCTGTGGTGGCATCCCGAATCGATTCCGCAGTCGCCGGGACCATGGAGCCACCCTGATATCCCATAGCGGCCGCATGAATGATCCGTTTGTATGGCAATTCGCCAGCAGTCGTGGCGATCGCGTCGCCAATCTCGATTGGGCCTTTCGCCACCGCTTCCTGCTCGATTTCGACGCCGCCGCTGCGCTTGATCGCCCCGGCAACGCCGGCGCCCATCCACAGATCGTTGTTCGCGGCGTTGACAATTGCCTCGACGTCCACACTGGTAATGTCGCCGACGATGGCCTCGATATCAATGCTCTTCATGTCGCCTCCACACGGCATCGCAAATAGGTTTACTGGCGTCCAACCGTAATACCTGACCAGATGTATACTCCCGAAAACATAGCCGGCACAACACGGCAATTATCCGTTAGTGAAAGGTCCCAGGAGCAATGAGCGAAGCGTCCGTTTACCTGATCCAGATCCAGGAAATGTCCGATGCGCTGGAAGGAGTCATTGCTGATGTCCCGTCGGCGCGATTTAACCAGCGACCGGGTCCACATCTCAACCCGATCGGGTGGAACTACTTTCATGTACTTCGCGTCTGGGAAGTTGATGTCAACTGGATCTGCCGGGGTCAGAACCGAAACGAAGATGCCTGGCACCGGGGCGGTTTTACCGAACGGACGGGATACGATCCTGACGGTAAGGGATCGCTCGGCATCGGGGATGGCTATGGGTACTCGGAAGACGACGTTGATGCGGTTCAGATTGACAGCGCATTGCTCAGTGAGTACCAGAAGTTGCTACTGGCGGACACCGTCACGTATCTTCGCAACGCCGATGACGACGAAATGCAACGCCATGTGCCCACTGTCTTCGACCCCTATCAGACAGAGAGCGTCGCAGGGCAACTTCGGCACCTGATCGCACATTCGTATGAGCATGTTGGCGAAATGCACTACGCCATGGGCATTCTCGGCTGGAGTGATCCCTCCTATCCGGGAATTCGAGGCTGACGACAACGAGCACTCGGCCTTCCCCGGAAGGACTGGCAACGTTCAACTTGCCAGGGGGCTAGAAAGAGATGGCTCCAATTGTTGCTGCTCCCGCATACGAGTCGACTTCAGGCACGTCGAACAAGAACACCCACTCTTCATTGATGCTCCCCGCAGAACCCTCGGGCATCACACTGCTCATCGACCTCAAATCGGTTGCAGGTTTGTCTCCCACAGTATATCGATGCCCTTAATGCTGCCTCCACTCAGGTTCGTAACCCCGAGGCCTGAAATCTGCGTTATGGCCAGATGTCGAACCTTCGTTTGAATCAACGAGAAGGAAAGTCGAGCCGATGGCCACGCGCCTGAAAACACCCGGATTAGCGACGCTTACGGAATCAATCATTGACCGACGCACGCTGTCTCCGTGCAGCGCCGCGTCGCTCTTCCCTCACCCGATCGATCCAGCATGCGAGTTGAGCGTGATCATCCCGGCACGAAATGAAGAACAGTCACTGGAACGAACACTGTCGGCTCTTGCGACTCAGCGAGCCCGGAACGGCCTTGCGCTCGATCCCCGTCGTTATGAAGTCCTTCTGCTGATCAACAATTCGTCAGACGGCTCTGCCTGTCAGGCTGCTCAAGTGGCCCGCAAGTATCCTTCCCTGCGGTTGCACATAGCCGAAATCCAGCTGCCAGAACCCGACGCTCATGTGGGAAAGGCTCGGCGGCTTCTGATGGATGCAGCATGGCACCGTTTCCGGTGTAACGGACGCGCTGACGGCATTATCGCCTCGACCGATGCCGATACGATCGTCAGTGAAACCTGGGTCGATGCCACCATCTTCGAGATCCGTCGCGGGGCCGATGCAGTGGGCGGCCGCATTCTGATTTCGAGCGAGGACCTGCAGTTCCTGGATCCGGATGCCCGAAGCTGTCACCTGCGCGACATTGGATATCGAGCGCTGGTCGCGGAAATCGAGTCGCTGATTGACCCGGATCCGGCAGATCCCTGGCCCCGGCATTTTCAGCATTTCGGGGCGAGCGTGGCAGTGACTGCATCAGCGTACTTGAAATGCGGCGGGTTGCCCGTGCAGGAATCGCTGGAAGATGTCGCACTGCATGACGCACTCGAACGAACCGGCGCCTCGATCCGGCACTCGCCCAACGTCCGGGTCTACACATCCGCGAGGGTCGATGGTCGGACCGGATTCGGATTTGCCCGACAACTGCAGATCTGGTCCCAGGCTCATCGCAACGGTCACCCGTTCCTCGTGCGAAGCGCCGAGGACGTCATCAACGAACTTCATGTTCGCCGGGAACTCCGCCTTGGTTGGCAACGATCTCCGGAGCAGCTATTCGCCAGCACCCCGGAAGAAATCCCGGTGCCATGTGAATCGTTCGGGATGTACTGGTATAGATTCCGGCGTAGCTACCTGGAAAGCCGGCGACGGCGGGATCGATTTCCGCTCGACGAGATTACCCGCGCGACACAGAACCTTCGCGTCTACCGTGAGCACCTCAGGCGCAACGAAAACGCTGGTGTTCACACCCGCTCGAATATATCCATCCGGTAGAGTTCCTGGCGTCGATCCTCGAGATGACGTAGCTGGCCACCCGAAGAACTCAGCACGAACTCATGCACCTCATCGCCGGTTCGTGGGTACTCGGCTACGTATGGCCGCCAGTGAACCATCACCAGGTGCCCGCCCTTAGTAAGGTGTCGAACGACGAGTTCGCGAGCCCGTTCGAGGTCCTCACCAGCCCAGTAATAGGCAACTTCGGACAACATGATGAGGTCGAACTGCTCGCCGGGAAACTCGTACGGCACCTGCATTTTTCGAAAGGTGACGTTATCGAGGTTCCGGCAACGCTGGCGGGCATGCTCGAGTGGTTTCTCAACGACATCGACCGCAAGCAGATGATCGCAGCGCGCGGCAAGCTGTTCCGTCAGCACGCCAACGGAACAGCCGACCTCGAACGCGCGATGATAGCGCCGTTGCGGTAAAGCAGCCAGTGTTTCATTGTACTTCTCTGCTTCGTACTGTCGTGTTTCGAAACCCCAGGGGTCATGACTCCCGGCATACATTTCGTCGAAGAAGCCGGGAGTCAGCGACCGCTGGTGATCATCGGCCAATGATCGGCTCCAGGTAGCGTTCGCGATCCGATTCAAACCTGGCGAGCATTCCTGGCGTCATTCGGAAGCCGCCCGGGTCATCACTGATGAGGTCAGTTACCTGGGATCGATGACACTGAATCGCCTTGCACTTGAGGTCCCGGACCTCGCTGATATCCAGCTGAATCGGGCGCATTTCATCGTTGCGGGGGTAGTGGTCAGGGCCGCCCAGATCATCCAGCCAGACCGGGTATTCCAGCCAGCGACCGCGGTACTTGATCCGGTCAGCCGCTGCGCTGACGATCTGCCAGGTCGCTTCGTGATCGCAGTGCCCATCGCGCCGCCAGGGCACCACCAGCGTCTCTGGCTTGCACTGCTGGCGCAGTCCCCAGTGCACTGCATCCACTGCGTCATCGAAACCCGATGTCGACGAATCCGGCAGGTACTCATCGGGCAGATCGAGGAACACGACAGAGTCTGGAGAGACGCCCAGCGTTCCGAGTGATTCGATCGCTTCCTGCTTGCGGATGCTCCGAAGGCGATCCGGCGGGAACTGCTCGGAGTTCCGGTGGGATCCGATACCGTCCGTCATAATCACGACGTTGACGCGAACTGACTCCCGGGCGAGCAGTGCGATGAGTCCACCGCATCCAAGCGATTCGTCATCCGGATGGGGTGCAAAAACGATTGTCGGACCGAGTTCGCTCGCGTCGAGCATTGTGGGCTCAAATACTTCAGTGTTCGTTACGGTGGTCGTCGCCATCTTTTCAACTCCAAAGTTCATCACTACGACATTGATACGACAGCGAATATTCGCCGACTCCGGCGAGTGTCGCGTCCGGTGCGGGTTGCCTGAGATACATCGTCAGGTCCCGGATCAGCCGTTCAAAGGGCTCGGGGCGCGTCAGGCCTCGTGAGCCAACCGACTGTTGCGACCACTGGATCATGTCCAGCGCAATCTGCTCGACAGCTGTCCTGGTCATCCCTGCGTAGGTCATGATCCGTTGGAACTGATCGTCGTCACTTGCTGAAAGTGCGTTATCGAGCATTACAGATCCGTTACGCAACCACTGTTCCCCGGATTCCGCCGCGATCTGCATCAGTCCGATTCGCTGGCGCTGGAACGGATCTTCGGTGCGTTCTGCCTTCTGCAGAAACCAGCGTGTCTCATCAAGCAGGGCCTCCGAACCTCCATGCTGAACTGCCGCGAACCGAATGGCTCCGCCCGTGAACCAGGGAGGCCGATGATAGTCACCGGGCCGGCCGATCAGGTTATCCTCCGTCAGTTCGACTCCGGTGAAATCGATCTTGAACGTTGCTGACGATCGCATTCCAAGCGGTTTCCACCAGGATTCATCGACGGACGTCTCACACCTGTCTGCTGGAACGACGAACATCTGCCAGCCACCGTCCGGCAGAGCGCCGGTGACGAGCGGGCGTTGAATCCATCCGGCTCCAGACGCAAAGGTTTTCGAGCCGTGCAACCGGTATCTGCCGGGGGTCGTTGGCGCAATCGTCACGCCATCAGCCATCTCGGTGTTCCAGACCCCGAACGTTAGCTGTTTCTCGACTACCTCCCGGGAATATCGCGCCACCTGTTCCGATGATCCGAATGTCTGAATCAACTGCAACGCGTTCGCGTGGCCTTCGTAGAGCCGACCCACGGTCAGATTGCCGTATCCCAGACGTCTGAGCAGGTGCAGCAGGCCCCATCCCGACCCCGGGGTTACCCCGTAACCAGCACCTCCGAACTCCACACCGACAGGGGCCGAAAGCAGCCCGGCTGCGGCGATTCGCCGGAACTCTTCTTCGGGAAACGCGCCCTCATAATCGATCGCTGCAGCATTGGCCCGGCAGAAAACGACGACCTGTTCCACGGCACTCCAGAACGGAGCCCGACCGGGGAGTTGGTCCGCAGTTGTGGCTGGTCCGAGGTCTTCGGTCATCTGCGTGTCCTTGCTGCCGATCGAACATTCGAAACGCTCATACAGTTGCGCCCGGCATCTCACGCACGGATCAGACCAGCAAGTTGTGCGCGGGTGCGCGTGCGGTGACATCCTGGTTAGCTGGGAGAGAAGGTGAGCGCGGTGTTGTTGACACAACTCGAAACTTCGCGGTGCCCGGAGATAGCATCCGCGAGGAAGTAAATCTTCCTCGCGGGGCTGATCACATTCTAGATGTGCGGCGCGCGACATGGCTGGCTATTGCACGCGACCTTCAACAGACCGCAGGTCAGTCCAGCCACCCGCGTTCCTGAAGCTCATCTGCTCCAAGCCTGCCGAGCAGAATCTGGTGTGGCTCCGGGTTGTCCGGATGGTATTCGAAGCGGGCGCGTTCGAAATACTGCATCGTGAGTCCCGTTTCCGGGTCGGTGAACTCCTCACTGATCGGGTAGCCGAACAGTGCGAGTGACTCCCGGAAAGACACACCGGGATCACCGAAATTGAGACCGTGGGCGTTCCAGTAGTCGAGGAATCCGCCGCAAACTTCATGTCCAGTCACGTCGAAAAACTCGCAGTCAGAGGCGCCGGTTCCTTCTGAGAGCGGTTGGAACGGCTCGGTATCGAGCAGGCCGCGGCGAGCAGCGTCCTGAACACCCAGCCTGCCGAGCAAGGTCTCATACGGCGTGCCTGCATACGCGGGATGGTATTCGAACCGTTGACGCTCGGTGTACTGAGCGGTCCGGAACTCGCCGAGATCCTGGTTCAACTCGTCATACTCGATCGTGTATGGGTAGCCGAACACTGGAAGTCCACC
>SLMJ01000403.1 GCA_007133615.1 Thermomicrobiaceae bacterium
ATCTACATGCTGATCATCTACGGCATCCTGCAGCTGGTCAAAGTTGTACTGGATCTGACTGCTCCGGCCGAGCCATAGAACGAAACTACGAGCTGGACAAGTGAAAAGCCGGCCTTTCGGCCGGCTCCCTGGCTTCTGTCTCTGTTTCTATTACCGCAGGTTATCCATCGCGTAGCTCGATGGGTCCTGGCCAGTCGGTCCGCCCGGCTCGGCGTCATACCGCCACCGGTAGTAATGCTGGCCAACATTACCCATCTCCACCTGCCAGCCGGGATCGTTATCCGGCGTATAGGTCAGGCAGCGTCGCTCGAAACACTGAATCAAGACGTCCTGCTCGGTCCGATTCACCGTCACGCGAGCCCAGTAGGGATCGGTAACCGGAAAACCGGTTGCAAAGAATGTCGGGCTGAAGATTCGGCCCTCCACGTACTGTCCGCCCTGGCGAAGTGTTCCGGTACTGTTCAGATACTCCCAGAAGACGTCCGCAATCGCGTGGCCGGTTTCCGGTATGAACTGAGTGGTGGTAACGTCATAGTCACCCAGATCCGAATCCTCACTAACGTTGCCATCCCGATCCAGCGTCTGGGTCAGAAGTTGTCCGTCCTCCAGTCCGTCAACATCGATCAACCCGGTGAAGGACGCGTAGGTTGGTCCATCGTTTTCAACCGGATCTCCTGCCACCGGTACCTCGGCCGGTTCTCGTGGCTCGAAATCATTGTCGCCAACCTGCATCTGCCCGCTAATCAGTTCATTCACGAGCAGACCGTTGGTCACGAACCATTCGCTCTGTCGATCGCCAAACGGATTCGTGATCTCCATGCGGGATTTGTCATAGTAGGCGACCAGCCGATAGCCATGTTCCGCCTCAGAGTAGGGCTCTGCGCGGAGATCGTATGAATGCGGGCCCCAGAGCCAGGTTCTCTGCGTCACGAGATTCGTGACCGGTTCATCCGCTGTCAACCAGGTGCGCCCGAACTGCGGCAAGAGCGCTTCTCGAACAGCCGCGTTCGCGTCCAGGAGTCCAGCACCCGTACCGGTTACACCTTCTGCAAATGTCTTCTGGGACGTGTCCTGCAGCAGCGCACGCATCTGATGCACGTCGAGATCCGGATTGACCGACGCAATGATCGCGGCAGTACCGGTCACGATCGGGGTGGAGAACGAGGTTCCCTGTACCGTCGTGTATCCAGTCATGCCCTGTGCCGCGTTATAGGTCGTGGTGAGAACTCCCACGCCGGGAGCTGCCAGGTCGGTTACGCTCACTCGCGATGAGAAGCTCGTCATATCGCTTCCGTCGAGCGTGCTGGCGCCAACTGCGATTGTCGTGTTGTAGCTTCCCGGGAACGAGACTTTGTCGGCCTCATTTCCGGTCGCGGCGACCGGAACAACCCCGTTGTCGACGGCATACTGCAGGCGGTTTTCCAGTGTCGCACTCGGCGTCTCAGAGCCGAGGCTGAGGTTGATCACATCAGCGCCACGGTCAACAGAATCCTGAACAGCCTCGGAAATTCGGCTGATTCGTGCGCCCCCATTGTCTCCAACCCGCATCGGCATGAGCTTCACGTTCATTGCCGAACCAGCGATTCCCTCACCGTTGTTCCCGGCGGCAGCAATGATTCCCGCGACCTGCGTGCCGTGTCCGATCCGGTCTTCCGTATCGTGAGGATTGACCTCGCGGTCATCCATGTAGTTGAGACCTTCAACAAGCTGACCCTGCATGTCGGGGTGATCAGAACGGATTCCTGAGTCGATCACCGCAACGACCACGTCCGGGTCGCCGGCCGACACCGTCCAGGCTTCCGGGAGATTCACGGTCTGAGCCCATGCCTGCTCATCGAACCGGGGATCATCCGGGATGAACGATTCCTGATAGTGATAGAGAATGTCTGGCTCGACATACTCCACCGCCGGATTGTTCATCAGGCGAGAGACGGCATCGGATGCCCGGGTATCTCCCTCGAATGAAACCACCAGCGTATTATCGTCGCTGCCGAGCGTGCGCTGGGACGCGTCTCCCATGAAGCCGGCCATATTCCGGCCGGAGGCGAACGACATATGATCGTCACGCATCTTGACGATCCAGTCGGTTGCTCGGTCCGCTTCAGATTCACCTGGTGTGGATGATTCGGCGGTTACATTCATCGGGATCATGAGTAAGGCAATGAGAACAGCCAGCACAATGACACGGCTGCGGAAGGGCTGCACACGTTTCAATCTGGAATCCCCCATTTGCGTGGTCTGTCAGCCAGGTCACGAATCTGGTGACTGCGAGGCGGTCAACAGTCGATGCTGAATTCTACGCGTTATCGGCCTTCAAGTCAGATTGCACTGAAGTATGAACGAGATTCGTCACAAGCATCCGACCAAAGAGCTACGAACGTCCTATTCTGTCCAACGAATGGCGCGCTGATCGGTGGCAATCGCCCACAATGATGTAAGCGATGTTACAGCCCTGTAACGCCTCGGCGCGGTAGGATTCAAGCAGGAAGAATGGCCCGGGCCTGTGGCACGTCCGCGACAGTTGACCGCATCTGCATCAAATGAGGCAACAGCAATGAAGCAGTTTACTTCTATCAGATTACTTGCCTTCTCAGGCCTTACGATTCTCATGTTTCTGATCGCCGCCTGCGGTGACGACAACGGCGGTGGCGGTTCGTCAAACGGCAACGGCGAGCCGGAACACGACTTCGCATTCGTACCGTATCAATCGATCGGAGATCCCGACGGGGAGACGGAGATGATGTTCTCCGAGCTCTTCGAGGAGGGTAAGCCGGTCGTGTTGAACTTCTGGGCGGGTCAATGTCCACCCTGTCGGGCAGAAATGCCACACTTTCAGCAACTCGCCGATGAGTTCGAGGACGACTTCATCCTGATCGGCATCGATGTCGGCGTGTTCACCGGACTGGGTACCGAGCAAAACGCGCTGGATCTGCTCGCGGAACTCGATATCACTTATCCGGCCGGCCGGGCACTCGAGCGTGATCCGCTAATCGATTACAACGCCACCGGCATGCCGACCACGATCTTCTTCACCGCTGATGGGGAGATCTCGGACAAGCGGATCGGACTCATCCTCGAAGACGAAATGCGTGAGAAACTGGACGATCTGATCTAGCCTCGATTAAGCGAGGCACGGGAAACAACGTTCGATTGGAAGAATTGCAACCATGTCCGCATCCACGGGTGAAAACAGCCGCCAATTCAGTCGACGTGATCTGCTCGCCGCTGCCGCTGTGATTGCCGCCTTCGCAATCGCGATTGGCGCAGCCTTCGTCACCGGTACTGGCACTGGCCAGGTGACCCGAAGTGTCGAAAACATCTCGTTCGCCTGGCAGAACTGGCTGGGCGATTTCGGCACGCTGCTGCCAGTTGGTTTCGCCTTTGTTGCGGGCATGGTTGCCGCGGTGAACCCGTGTGGATTCGCCATGCTCCCTGCCTATCTCGGCATCTACCTGGGCTCGGCGGAGCAGCGCGCACAGCAGGGCTCTGGGTTTGGCGGGACACTTTCCCGGGCGCTCTGGGTCAGCGCTATGGTCACGGTCGGATTTATCATCCTGTTCGGAATTGCAGGTATTTTGCTGAGCGTCGCCACGGCGACCATTGCCCAGTACCTGCCCTGGATGGGATTGATTATCGGGGCGTTACTCGTCATCGCCGCTGGACTGATGCTGAGCGGGAAGATGATGTACTCGGCTCTCGGCGAGCAGGTTGCTGATCGTCTCGGCGGTACCGCACGCCAGGCAAGTGGTCGGGGCTATCTCGCCTACGGTCTCGGCTACGGGGCTGCTTCGCTCAGTTGCACCATGCCGATCTTCATGGCAGTGGTCGGTAGCACGCTAGCCGTCAGCGGTGTTGTTCCAGCCATGGCGCAGTTCATCATGTACGCACTGGGAATGGGCTTCGTCATCACGATGTTCACCCTCAGCACCGCAATCTTCAAATCGGCCATGCTGGCGAACATTCGCGGAATCTCCCGCTACGTTCAGCCGGTTAGTGGCGTTCTCCTGCTTGTCGCCGGAGCCTACATCGTGTACTACTGGCTGACTCTTGGCGGATTGCTTGAAACGATGATCTAACGGTGAGCAGGCAGGGATGAACTTCACGATAGTCGGAGCCGGAGCGATCGGCGGAACCGTCGGCGCGTATCTGACCCGCGGCGGGCACACGGTCACCGTGGTTGACGTGGTCCCGGAACATGTCGAGTACATCAACGAGCACGGCATTCGCATCTCCGGCATTCATGGCGATCATCACTATCCGCTCAACGCCATTCACGCCGACGACCTCCCGGATCACCTCGAACACGTCATTCTCGCGGTTAAAGGTCACTTCACCAGGGACGTTGTTTCCCAACTGATCGCCCCCAGACTCGGCGAAACCGGATTTGTTGTTTCGTTCCAGAACGGTCTCAACGAGGACACCATCGCCGAAATCATCGGCCGGGAACGGACAATCGGTGCGTTCGTTCACTTCGGCGCTGATTACCTCGAACCCGGACACATTCAGCTCGGGCAGGAACAGGACATCTTCCTGGGTGAACTGGATGGATCGTTGAGCGACCGGGTTCGGGACCTGCAATCCGCTCTTTCGGCCGTAATGCCTACTCACGCGACCGACGACATCTACGGTTATCTCTGGGGCAAACTCGTCTACGGCTCAATGGCGTTTGCGGTCTCTACGGTAGATGCACCGGTACCGGAGATCCTTGCGACCGAAAACGGAAAGCGGGTCGCGGTTGCTGCCTGCACCGAGACAGCCCGTGTTGCCGGGGCGCTCGGACACAACCTCAGGCCAATCGGAGCCTTCGAATCTGCCGCGTTCGCCCGGAATCCGGAAATCGACGGAGCCAATGCAATCGAACGATTCCGCGATGAGATGGCTTCCTCGATCAAACAACACATGGGTATCTGGCGCGATCTCAAGATCAAAAAACGTCGGACAGAGGTGGACGTTCAGTGCGGTGAGGTCGTCCGCTTCGCCGG
Source organism: Thermomicrobiaceae bacterium (assembly GCA_007133615.1). Taxonomy (GTDB): domain Bacteria; phylum Chloroflexota; class Chloroflexia; order Thermomicrobiales; family Thermomicrobiaceae; genus SLMJ01. Next base: position 4,983 of record SLMJ01000403.1, read on the forward strand.
GCAAGCCGGAGTCGCGGTACCAGTTAATCAGGCGATCGTACAGATTATTCATGAGATCGAGGAAGGCGCCCGGGGAATGGGCTGGGAGAATCTCGATGACCTGGCCCGCGCGATTCCGTAAGATCAGCATCGCTAACTTTGACTCTCCGTCACTTCCGAAATCTGCAAACAACATGCTAGACTCTTGAGGCGTACGGACAAGTGCTACGTGCACGACGACTCATGATTCTGGCGGTATCAGCTCGTGGCGAACATACGTGAAATCGAACGTGTAATTCAGATGGCCGAAGCCCGGCCACCCGGATCCGATCAGGAACGGATGATGGCCAGTTTCGTCGCCGGACGACTGGAACGACTCGGCGTACCTCACACGCAGATTGACTTCCGAACCGTTCGCGGCACCGCCACGTTGTATCTGGTGCCGTTTCTCGGGCTCCTCGTCAGCATCGGGCTGGCCTGGTTCTACCCACTGGTTGGCCTGATCGGCACTACCATCTTTGCCCTGATCGCGGTAATGGAAGCTACGAATCGGCCGCTCGTTTCACGCATGTTCCGGCTCGACAAAAGCCAGAACGTGATCGGTCTGATCCCGAACAATCCACCCTCGGGATATGAAGATTCGCCGCCGTTGCGTCAGGTCGTCCTCGTCGCCCCGCTTGATAGCCCGCGCCTGGGCTGGCTGGACAGCCGCTCGATGCAGCAGGCGATCGCGCCGTTGACGCTGCTGGCGCTGTTGAGCGTGCTCTCGATCCCGTTACTGGTCGCAGCATGGCTGTTTGTTGAGGAGGAATTGCTACTTTTTGCGGCGGCGATTCCCAGTTTCATCGTCTTTCTTGCGCTGCTGTTCATTATGCAACGAGACCTCGTCGGCACCTACGTGCCGGGTCGTAACAGCAACGCCTCTGGCATTGCTGCTCTGCTGACGCTTGCAGAAGACCTTATGCGGCATCCGCCGGTCGGGGTAGAAACCTTGCTCGTGTTCAGCGGAGCCTCGCAAGCCGGATCATCGGGAATGACGAACTTCCTGACCGAGAACGATTTCAATCCGGAAACCACCTACTTCATCAGCCTGCAGAACGTTGGCCGTGGTCCGATCTGTTTCACACGTGCCGAAGGACCGCTTCTGTCGCTGCAGTCATCGCCAGGTCTTGTCCATGTGGCTGGCGACATCGCGCTGTCACATCCTAACCGGTTGATGCGACCGATTATCCATCGCGGCGTTCCAACCGAGCAGTATGCGGCGCTCATTCGCGGATACCAGGCGATTACGGTCATGGGGCACCCCGATCCGCGGGAGTCCACTGCTCCGCCAGAAACGATCGACAATGACGAAGTTGATCCATACGAGATCGACAGCGCCTGCCTTCTGGCTCGCGGGATGATCCGGCGACTGGATGAAGAAGCCCTCTCGGGTGAAGTTCCCGGGCTCGAGTACCGCTGAACGAGTCACGGTCCTCTAAGTCGATAACAAATCGCTCCGCTTCATGCCCACCATCGGTGACCCCGTTGGTGGCACACCGATTGCGCCGTTATCAACAGTACAGGTTGGCATAACACTTGACAAGCTTATGTAAACCTGATAAAAATAAGTATCGGGTCGCAGCCGCCCTGCTGTGGACCCGAGACCCAATCCCTTCCCTTCCCTTGACGCGGAGCGCGCTCATCCCCCAGCGCTCCGCGTCGCCATTTAAGCGAGCTTTCACCGATACAGGCGCTTCACGGGCATGCACCCTGCGTATATCGCCCTGCCAGTAATATCTGAATTCGTGAAATGGAGCCTCAGGTGCCATACAACAAACGCTCTGAACTTCCGGATCAGGTCAAGGACAACGTGCCGCCGCACGCGCAGGACATCTACAAAGAAGCATTCAACAGTGCATACGATCAGTACGGCGATGAGTCACGCGCACACGCCACGGCCTGGTCTGCGGTCAAGGAGAAATACGAGAAAGACGAAGACAGTGGTCGCTGGAAGCGCAAAGATAACGATTAGTCAGTTCCCGGGCGCGGAAACCGGTTGACTGGAGCGCTCGGGTTCCGGCTCTTCGTCCGAATACCCCGACACCCACAGCGCAGCAAACGAGACGACCGTCGCCACGATCGCGATTGCAGTCAGTGCGATCCCAAGCCCGCGCACGTCCATGATCGCAAGGCCAATTGAACCGAGACCGATCCCGATCAACGCTCCAAAGCCAGCCGCGAGTTCGTTCCAGGACATAGCCGCGCCACGAGCATGACCGGCCAGACGCAACGCGGCGATCGTACCTGTGTTCTCCTGCGCGGCGATAACCACGATAAACAGATAGGTCGAGACGATCATCAAAGGCAGCGGCAGTTCGGCAATGAACATCAACGCGAGCAGGATCACCGCCAGACACCCGCCCCAGACGAGAATCCGGTACGTTCGCAACC
>SLMJ01000258.1 GCA_007133615.1 Thermomicrobiaceae bacterium
GAGTGATTCTTCTCCCAGTTGTTGACGGTGTTGACATTGACGCCGAGCTGCGCGGCAATGTCCTTCTGGAACAGACCGAGAGCGAGTCGACGCGTCCGGATATGGTCTCCCAAGGTGGTCAGCGTGTCCGGATAGGGCAATGAATCCGGTTTCGTTGCTTTGAGCGTCAACCCGCAAAATGGCAACGCACCCCTGCCCCTGCGGCTTTGCCGGCGATCCAGCCAAGGAATGCACCTGCTCGCCATCGACGATAACCCGCTATCAGAAACGTATCTCCGGCCCCTTGCTCGATCGGATCGACATCCACCTGGAAGTGCCGCGGATCGAATACGAGAAGCTGGCTGATCGCCGGCAGGGAGAAACGTCTGAGACGGTCCGGGAACGTGTCACCGAAGCCCGTGAACGCCAGGCCGCCCGCTACGGCTGCGGCGGAACCAGGCTGAACTCAGATCCTTCGACAAGCTCAGGACAGGCATCGGTCCGGCCGAAATCCAGGCCCATTGCCGACTCGACGAAGCCGGGGATCGCCTGCTCAAAGCCGCCGTCCAGCAACTGCAACTCTCCGCTCGTGCCTACCACCGCGTCCTCAAACTCGCCCGCACCATCGCCGATCTATCCGGTCAAGACCACATCGAAACGTCCCACCTGGCGGAGGCACTGCAGTACCGGCCGAGGGAGTGTCGGTGAAGCGAGAGGTATGCCGTGAAGAGCCATCGATCTCCGGACATCAACCAGCACCTAACTCCTGAATCACCAATCACGGCACCGCCGGTCCGCATCAGGCGCGTAACCACGAGCCACCTGTGATCTCGTGGGCCGAGTGGCACACCCACCACTTCGACGCGAAATGGGAAGCTTCTCATCAGTAATGAAGCGGAACAGTACGCGTTATTGCCCCACACAACGTGTTTCGTTACAATTCGCCAGCATTTGTCGACGCTCAGACATTAGTCTTCAGTGAGATCGAGCAAGCTTAGAACTACGGTCAGATTACTGCATAGGAGACTTCACGCTCCTGTGCGAATTCGATGAATCAGCCCAGTGAATCTTGAAGACCAGTCAGCCCATGCCGCAATCGGAGCTCTAATTTACCTTACAGCCATACTTATATGGTTGTTCGTTTGGCATGTGGCCGACGGCTACAACCTTATGAAAAGCCGGGTAAAGTCACTCTGGATCCCCTTTTTGCTGGCGCTCTTCTTCCTGTCGATCAATGCGATCCTTGTGTTCCTGTTCGACGATATTGGGACATCCGACTACGAGGAAAGCCGCTTCGTGTTCATCGATTCACGTGCGATGCTGGCAGTTCAGGCTCTCGCGGCCGTCCTCATTGTGGCGACCATCGTCTATGGACTGACTGTCCGTCGTCTCCCGTTAGAGTTCATCCGGTTCATGGTTTATTCAGTGGTGTCCATTCTTGGACTGGTAGCCCCGATCGTCTGGATTCCCGACGGACTTACGAGTGGCTTCTTTGTGTTGCGGCACTTTCAGAACGCGGCCTTGATGGTCGGGTTGTTTCTCTGTGTTGCAGGGATCATCGTGATGCTTAGTGACCTGCTTGCTCACGGCGAGGCTCGTGTTGTGCTCGACCCTCGCGAGCTAGTCGATGACGAGGAAGACGTGGAGAACAACTCTTCGAACTAGCCCCGTATTCATTGGTCTGGACTGGATTGTAAGTATCCGTACTGCGGATACGAGCTATTCGCGTCGAGCGCCATGATCTGGATTAAGCCCCATTCAATCGCGTTCCAGAGCCCGTCGCGGGTGATTTGCTGCGTTCGGCGTGAATGAGCAGCAAATGAGGCTATGCGATCCGCTTTGAACGAGTTCGCGAACGCCTTCTACTCTTGCAGACTAATCGATACTGCCTGGAAACAAATTCACTTGATGGTCTTTGAGCTATGGTTGGCGCCTGGTGGTGTCATGAAGAGGCAAAGCACCGTGCAGTTCTACCTCGAGAGCTCGGGCTAATTAAGTACATCATCAATTAAAAGGACGTGGATTCCCGACCGTTGATGGAGACGGTGCGTTATCTCCGGGAAAACCGCTTAGCAATGGCGTAGTGTGCGACCGCCTGCTCAAAGCCGCCGTCCAGCAACTCCAACTCTCCGCCAGCGCGTATCACCGCGTCCTCAAACTCGCCCGCACCATCGCGGACCTGTCTGGCAATAATCACATCGAAACGTCCCACCTTGCCGTGGCGCTGCAGTACCGGCCGAGGGAGTGGGGGGGTGAACGAATACAGCGCATGTCCAAGCAAAACGTCGCTGCGCATGGCCCTGCGGCATTCCGGCGCTCGAAACAGTCAGTTCGCTGTTTGTGACGACTCCGACACGACTGAGCCAACGAACACAGCGCAATTGAAACATCGCCTGATCCAAACTAACAGTGCGACTACTGGACCGTAATTCAGGAATGCACGTGGCACCTTGTTCACGAAGGATGCTGGAGCCGCATAGCCGGCATAGATCCAGGCTGGACGCTAACGCCCAACGCCTGGCGGGGCAACTCACTGGGCGGTTGCTCTAAGCAAGGAGATGATCCGTGGCGACATCTGACGAACCGTACGCAGCGAGGCTCGATATTGACTATCCCGAACGTCTCGACCGGCTCACGTCAGCATTGCGACTGATCTGGATCATCCCGATCGCGATCATCCTCGGGTTACTTATGGCATCAGGGAACGAAACCGTCATAACCGAGACGGGAGAGCGAGTGGAGCGCTCCGGCGGCAGCATCATCTCCGGGCTCTTCCTGGCCACGATGCTGATGATCGTATTCCGGATGCGCTACCCGCGCTGGTGGTTCGACTTCGCGCGGGAACTGAGACGCTTTTCGGCCCGGGTTGGCGCATACCTTGTCCTCGTCACGGATAAATACCCCTCCACCGTGGACGAGCAGTCGGTGCATCTCGAGATCGATTATCCGGATGTGGAGCGCGATCTCAATCGTTGGCTTCCTCTTGTGAAGTGGTTGCTTGCAATCCCTCACTACATCGTTCTCTTCGTGCTCGGGATCGCCGCGTTCTTTGCGGTGGTCATTGCCTGGTTCGCGATCCTGTTCACCGGGCAATACCCACAAGGTCTGTTCGATTTCGTCGTTGGCGTCGGTCGCTGGTGGTTGCGGGTCGATGCATATGCGTTCCTGCTCGTCACGGACCGCTATCCACCATTCACGCTCAGGTAGGCCTTAGGTCGAGCGAAAGCCGGATCTCATCAGAGAAACGGAACATGTCGATGCAATCTCCCGTCAGAACCTCAGGAACCAGCGATTCCGCGTCGGAAGTTGTCTCCAGCATACTCCAGGAAGCGCGGGAACGAGTAACGCTGCGCAGAGTCCTGCTCGTCTGCGGAATTGCTGCGGCGGTGTGGTGGGTGGCCATCGATGTCGTCGGAAGCTTCCGGTATCCGGGTTACAGCTACGTCGACCAGACCATTAGCGAGTTATCAGCAATCGGAGCGCCGACCAGAACATTCATGATGACCGTTAGCGGTATCCCCTACGCGGTTCTGATGATTGCCTTCGGTGTGGGCATCTGGCTGGTTACCGGTGTCCGGAGCCGTGTGGGAAAGATCGCCGGAGCCCTGCTGATCATCGAGGCAATATTCGGCTACGTCGGTGGGGTGCTCTTCCCGATGGCTACGCGCGAGGTGCTCGCGGCCGGAGAGGAGACGCTACGGAATCCACTCCACGCGCCGTACGGTTTGGGAATGCCGATCCTGTTCGTACTGGTAACCATCGTCGGGTCGCGACTACTTGGAAAGCGATTCCGCTGGTACTCCTACGCCACGATCGCTATCACGCTCGTGACCGGCTTCATGGTGGGTATGCAAGTCGAGCAAATGCAGGCAAACGAACCAACTCCCTTGTTGGGCATTATCGAACGAATCACCGCTTACGTCCCGATGCTCTGGATCGTTGTTTTCGCGCTCGGCCTGCTGCGACGCGAAGCCGACACGACCAAGAGCTGACCTGGAAATCTGCCAGCGGCTCAGGAGAGTGCTCAGCGGTCACCACGATACGCTCGTCACGACGAGGCACATTCGTAACAACCGGCGGCTGGATGGGACACTTCCTGTCCAACCAGACAGGAGGCTGGCATGAACTCCCTTCTAACGTTCATCAAACGTCGGCCTGTGGCTGCCTACTTTGTTCTGACATTCGCTATCACCTGGGGAGGTATGCTCATCGTCTTCAGTCAGGCCGGAATGCCACCTTCTGACGAGCAATTCGACAGGTTGGCGCCTTTCGCGTATATGGCGATGCTGGCCGGTCCAAGCATCTCGGGCCTTGCGATGATCGGTCTCGTTTCAGGACATGCGGGATTCCGCGAACTCCTTAGCCGCTTGTCTGCGTGGAGGGTAAGCGCCCGCTGGTATGCCATGGCGCTCCTGATCGCCCCGCTTTCGCTATCTTCAGTGATTCTAACGCTGTCGGTGCTGTCGCCAGAGTTCTCGCGCGATGTCTTTGTTCCTGACAACCTGATTGCCCTTCTGCTAACCGGAATCGCGGTGGGTCTTGTAGTCGGGCTCTTCGAGGAGATCGGCTGGACTGGGTTCGCGATCCCCCGACTGCGACTGCAGTGCGGTATCGTGATCACGGGGCTGACAATAGGGATTCTCTGGGGCGCATGGCACTTCCCGGTGTGGTGGACAGAGGATAGTTTCTCAGGAGTACTCCCGATGGCGGTCTTGCTGGGTGGCCTGTTTGCCTGGATTCCAGCCTTCAGAGTGATGATGGTCTGGGTGTATGATCGTAGCGGGAGCCTGCTCGTGACAGTTCTCATGCATGCCTCTCTTCTCGCCACACAGTTATACCTTGTTGCACCCCTGGAATTATCTGCACGATACACCCTTACGCATATCGTAGTGTGGGCCGGAGTTCTATGGCTCCTTGTTGCAGTGGTACTGCTGGTGAAGCGTTGGCAGGTCCGGCGACCCGGGGCACCAGAGATGGCTCCTGACAAGATGCAGCAGGCACCGCAGTAACTAGGCCGAAAATTCCAGGCTCACCGCACATTGAACTCGGAACATGGCGGCGACCAGAGGAAGCACGAAGGAGGATAGAATGACAACCGTTCAAGCTTTCATCAGACGACATTCGATTCTCACTTTTTTGTTCTGACATTCGCAGTAACGTCGGTAGACCTGCTTGCCGTGCGGGGTCCTGGCGGAATGCCACCCTCTAACGAGCAATTCACCAGGTAGGCACCTTTCGCGTATATGGCACTGCTGGCCAGTCCAAGCATCTCGAGACTTGCGATGATCGTTCTCGATTCCAGACGCGTAGGGTTCCGGGAACTCCTTAAGCGATTGTCTGCCTGGCGAGTGAGCGCTCGTTGGTAAGCTGACGCGCTTGTAAGTGCACCTCTATCTCTATCGGCAGTGATCCTGGCGCTGTCGCTGCTGTGACACATCCTACACGTCTGCCAGTGATACTCCGGCCTGCTGCTCGTAAGTTGCTCGGCTGTTACTTGCGTATGCAGCCAGGGCCTGCGGGTTCGCCTCTGTGAATATTCTGCTCGATAATGTATGGACTCACGGTGGTGCTGGTTACCCGGCGACTTAGTCGCCGGCACCTCTGTTTATCTCCCGGCATCGACGAGTGAGGGCTCGTCTGGGAGACTGCCTTTTAACTCTGGTCCAATGACCGGATCACCGTTCTCGGCGTCGCCATGCTGCTGACTGGGATCAGATATTCGCTTCCCGCTCGCACAAGCTAGAGAGGAATTCCCGATGGCAACGATTATCAAAGACGGCTATGTCCTCAGCTCAGACAGTGAAGAGATCAGCCAGGCGGACGTTTTGATCGAGAACGACCGGATCTCCGCAGTCGGTGTCGGGTTGGAGCATCCCGAAGACGCAGACGTTGTTCCTGCCTCCGGCAAGATCGTGCTTCCAGGGTTGATCAACGCCCACACTCATGGTCCCAACAATCTCACCAAAGGATGCGGGGACAACTGGACGCTGGAGGATCAGCTCAACCATTCCCCTGCCCTCTCCAGTGGACGAACGCCAGACGATCGGTACGTCTCTGCCGCTATCGGTGCCGTTGAAATGCTCAAGAGCGGCTGCACTGCCGCCTATGACCTTTTTATGACGTTACCGGCACCAACGAATGAAGGCATCGAGGCGGTGGTCCGGGCGTACACCGATGTCGGGCTTCGCGCCGTCCTCGCTCCCGCCGTCGCGGACATCGTGTTCTACGAAACGGTGCCGGAGCTGATGGATCTCTTACCCGACGACCTCCGTAAACAGGTCGAGAGTATGGAGCCAGCCGCAACCGATGCGCTGCTGCAGATGATGGAGCAACACATTCGCGACTGGGACGGAACGGCAAACGGAAGAATTCGCGCCGCCGTTGCACCAACGATCCCCGGTCAAGCCACGGACGAACTCCTGGAAGGGTGCGGTCGCCTGGTACGGGAGTACGGAGTTGGCCTGCATACCCATCTTGCCGAAACCAAGATGCAGGTGATTCAGGGGCTCAACCGCTGGGGTATGACACCGACCGCGAAACTGGCAGACCTGGGCCTGCTCAGTCAGGGGTTTGTGGGGGCTCACGGCGTGTGGCTGACACCGGAGGATATTGATCTGCTCGCCGGTTCGGGTTCCAGCATTGCGCACAATCCAGCGAGTAATCTCAAGCTCGGAAGTGGGATTGCCCCGGTCCGCGAAATGATTGACGCTGACCTCAACGTCGGGCTGGGCAGCGACGGATCGACAAGCTCAGACAATCAGAACCTCTTCGGAGCCATGCACTTCGCCGGAATGGTCGGCAACGTGCGATTTCCGCATGACACATCGAAGTGGATCGGTTCTCGCGATGTCTGGGACATGGTAACCCGGGGAAGCGCGCAGACGCTCGGCATGGCCGAGGACATCGGGGCGATTGCGCCCGGGCGGAAGGCTGATGTCATTCTGCTTGATGCCAACTCGGTATACCTGCGTCCGTTGAACGATCCATTGAACGCGCTTGTCTACGCGGAGACTGGAGCGAGCGTCGAATCCGTCTTTGTCAATGGTCGTCTGGTGATGAAGGATAGAAAAGTACTGACAGTTGACGAAGATGCCCTCAATCTCCAGGCCCAGGAGGCCGCCGAACGCCTACGCAAAGAGAATGCGCATTTGTGGAAGTTCGCCGAGGTAATGAGCCCGTATGTCAGCGCGGCTTGTAAGTCCGCGGCAGCGATCCCGTATCCAATCGATCGCTATGCCGCGGGTTCATGACAACCATCGCATACAACCGCTCGAACAGAGACGCCGAGGAAGGTCCAGGCAACTCTCCAACTGGACTATCCCCGGTGCCTGGTCGAGCATGAATCCCCTTCGCGCTCCCGGTATGACGTGTATCCGAGAAAC
>SLMJ01000048.1 GCA_007133615.1 Thermomicrobiaceae bacterium
GGATCCGGCTCGGCGGCAATCGCCTCTTCCGCACGCTTCATCAGCAGGTTCGCCATGCGATCCAGCAGCGCGAGGAAAATTGTCTGCTTGTTCGGGAAATGAAAGTAGACGCCGCCTTTGGAGGTTTCCGATTCGCCGGCGATCTCGTCCATCGCGGCATCACGGTAGCCACGCCGGGAAAAGACCCCGAGGGCGGCTTCCAGAATTCGTTCCTTGCGCTCTTCACCGCGCTTCTGCTCGCGAACCATTTGACGCTCCCGGATACAAAACCGACCGACGCGTCGGTTTGTTTGAACGATAGCAGATTTGGGGAGCGCGGTTCAATCAGAAGTCGAGGGGCGTCACAATGGCGCAGGCAGTGCAGGGGCCTCGGGCACATCGCTTGCCGGGAACAGTCGGCATATTGCTCGCTGGCTCGGGTTAGACGATGCCCCGGCGCACGGCCTCCGCGACAGCCTCTGCACGCGACTTGACGTCAAGCTTCCGAATGATGCTGGAGACATGCCGCATTACTGTGTGATGCGAGATGAACAGTTCCTCAGCAATCAGTTTGTCGGACTTCCCCTGGGCGAGAAGCGCGAGCACCTCGAGTTCGCGTGGACTGAGCCCGCCGGGAGAGGTTGCGGGACGTTTTTGAAGCTGCGCGGCAACCACTTCGGCTTGTTCAAGCCCTGGGCGGGCACCAAGTTGTTCGAAGAGCTTCCTTGATTCCCCAAGCGGTGCTCGTGCCGCCTCCAGATTGCCCCGCATTACTTCGAGTCGAGCCTGCGCGAGGCGAACCAGCGCGCGCTGGTACCTGGCCGCGCAGGTATCGGCAAGCTGGAGCGACTTGTACAGGTATTCAGAAGACTCGTCGTAGCGTTCATCGCCCATCGTGAGCTCACCCAGAAAGAGATTGGCGTCGATCAGAACCAGCGGTTGCCTCGGATCAGACGCAAGCCTCAATGATTCGACTGCCTGCTGTTCTGCCGCACCAGGGTCGCCTTCGGCAGAGGCCAGGCGTGCTCTCAGAAGTTCCTGCTCAGCACGTCCGTAAACCGAACCTCCCCAGTCGAGCCACTCCTCGTGTGTTTGCAGCCACCGGCGTGCCGTTTCCAGATCACCCTGGCTCAGCGCGATCTTGACAGCTTCACGCTGCAGCTCGGTCGCCTCAAAGTAGATTGAGTTGCCGGGCACCGCGACTGGTCCATCCTTGAGAGTGAGGTATACCCATTCCCAGGCCCGGGTCGCATTACCTTGCTCCCGATCGAGTTTAGCAAGCTGGCTCGGCGCAACCAGGAATTCATTCGGCGCTCGCAAATGCAGCGCAGTCAGGTCGTTCCACTTGCCATCAAGCCACATCACGGGTCCGAACGAAGAGCGAAACCGCAAGTCCTGCTCATCCGAAAATGCACCTCTTCCCCGCGTTAGATACTCATTTGCCATTTCTGCCAGCTTGCGCCGTTCTTCCGGCTGTTCCGTAAGGAACGGAACAGCGACGAGGACGAGGTGAGAGAAAGTTATTCGTCCCGCATTCTGATAGTCGTTCTGGGCCACGAAGAGCTCACGTTCTCTGATAAATGCTTCGACTGCTCTGTCCGGTTCGCCTGTGGCCGCGTACGCCGCTGCAAGTCCCCATAAACCACCGGCGCCTCCCCGAGACGCTTGTCCGTCCGGGGTGAGGTACCGTTCACCAATCGCCAGGGCCTCCCGAAAATTTCCGGAGTTTCCGAGCCAGAGAATGTACTGACCGGGTCCTCGTACCGAGGTTGGCGAGCCCTCCTCCGGTATCTCCCGATCGTCAGGCGGAATCCGTTCCCATAGTTCGGTTCCGGTTTTCAATAGCTCCACGCCCCGGCGGATTTCAAAGGAATTGCAGTAAGTAACCCCGATTTCCATTGTTGCCAGGGCAGTCAGCAGGCTGTCATCAATATGCTGCCCGACCTGCAAGGACTGTTCGAGCGACAGAACAGCATTGTCGGGCTCGGCGTATCGGAGGAGATGCCCGATGCGATAAAGGAGCCAACCTCGCCGGCGGGCGTAATGACCAGTCTCGGGAATCAGGTTAACGGCCGATCGAAAACGATCTGCGGCGACTGTCCACGCATGGTTCCGGAACGCCGCTTCTCCGGCTTCGATCAACCAGTTCACCGCACGCTCATCTCCTGCGCTCTCGTAGTGGTGGGCAACATTCTCAGCAAGCGGTGCACTCGTCTCTTCCAGGGTTTCTGCGATCATCCGATGCACTTGTCGAATCCGAGGCAACAGAATGCGTTCATAGAGCGCTTCTCGGGTAAGCGCATGCACGAAGAAGACGCTCTCGCCGCTGACTGATTGCTCCAACAGATGAAGGTCGATTGCCTGCTCGAGCAACGTCAGTAGATCAGCGTCTGTCAAGCCGGTCACCTTCTGCCAGAGGTCAAACGGAACCTGGTGACCGATAACCGCTGCAACTTCCAGGCACTCTCGGGAATTCTCCTCCAGCATGGAAAGCCGGCTTTCAATGAGCTGTTGCACGAGCGTCGGGACAGGAACCTGGCTCAGGTTTGCCAGTTGCCAGCGTTCCCCATTCCGGAATATGAATCTTTGCCTCTCGAGTGTCCTGAGCAGTTCCACCGTAAAGAGTGGATGCCCTTCCGCATGCTCAAGCAGGTAGTCAACCAGCCGTTGCCGGTCGGTCGTCGCGAGATTCCACCTTCCCTGAACGAGCGCATCGAGCGCTTCCGAGGGGAGCATCCCGGGCTCGATCCGGATTGCTCCAGACTCCCTGATAAGGCTCGGAAGTAGCCTGTACAGGTAATGCTGCCGCGTTACCTCATCGTCGCGATAGGTCGCAATCAGCAGGATGCGTTGATCAGTGAGATGACGAGCGAGGTATCGTAGCAGGTCGAGACTCGCTTGATCCGCCCAGTGAATGTCTTCCAGGATCACAAGGAGTGGTCGCACGTCCGAGATCGACTGCAGGAACTCTCTAGCCAGATCGAACAATGCACGTTGGTTCGGAAGATCCCCGACACCCGTTCCGCGCTTCAAGAGCTCTGGCAGGGCGGGTAAGTCGTCCGATTCCGCGTAGCCATCAGTCATTTCGAGCCAGAGCCCGTACGGTGGGGTGGTGCTGAGATCGTAACAGAACCCGCGGAGAACGAGTGCGCCACCAGCACCTGCCTCTCCGGCGAGATCCTCAACCAGTGAACTCTTGCCGATACCCGCTTCACCGGATACAAGCACGAGACGACCGTTCGCTTGAAGCATCCGCTCCAGCGCATCCCGCAACACAGCCTGTTCCGGATCGCGTCCGACGAGGGGGTGCATTTCGGCGAGCACTCCTGTCCTCCGCGGCACCATCAGACAGCCATGAATGGGCTCGTTTCCGTTTGCTGAACGGAATCATCCAATGTAACCGTTGTTGATATTCTTGATCGTAACACGCGAAGACATTCGTTGGAACCTGCAATTGAGATCTGCCCATGCTGGCACCCGGGAACGACTTATGACACTCGTGGCACTGTCCACCCGCACCGTCAACCTGCTCTTGCTCGTGTGTCTGGTAATCACCGGCGTCTCCGGCATCGGCAGCTTTCTGGTCGGCCATCCGGATGGCGCATGGGTCTTCTGGACGCACCGGATCGCAAGCCTGGCAATGATTCCGTTGATGTGGTGGAAGATCGGGATCATCGTGCAGTCCTACGCGAAGCGCGGGATTACTCTTTCCACCGTGCTTTCGGCGGTTTCTGCCGTGTTCTTTGTTCTTACCTTCAGCTACGGCGTCCTCTGGGCGACGGTTGGCGTGGGCGGTGGTCGACTTCCGATCCTCGGGAACACCAGTGGCCTGGGGCTGCACGTCACCTTCGCGGGGATCTTTGCCCCACTCCTGATCGTCCACGTTGTTAATCGGTGGGATCAGATACGGGCGCGGATGCCGGATTTCGCGAAACGACGCATGGCGATGCGCTACGCGATTTTCGGTGTAGCCGGGCTTCTGCTCTGGCGTGGCACTGAAACAACGACCACCCAAGCCGGGTGGGAAGGCTCCGAGCGACGGTTCACCGGGTCGAAGCCCCGAGGGCGCTTCACCGGCAATGATTATCCTACCGTCAACTGGCTGACCGATCCTCATCCCCGCATCGAAGCGGACGAATGGCGCCTGAGAATCGATGGCCTCGTTCTAAACCGAATGACGCTCACGATGGACGATTTCGAGGGATACGAGCAGCAATCGATCGAGGCGATTCTCGACTGCACCGGGGGCTGGTTCACCGAGCAGCGCTGGACCGGTGTTCCGGTGCGGGATCTGCTGGACGACGCCAAGGTCCGGGACAGTGCGCGGAGTGTCGTGTTTCACTCCGAGACTGGCTATCGACGCCGATACTCGGTGCGTCAGGCACGACGCATGCTGCTTGCTGTGGAAGTCACCGATGAGACGATCAGCCGCCGGAAAGGTTATCCAGTTCGCCTGGTCGCGCCCGGTCACCGGGGGTTCGGCTGGGTCAAATGGGTGGTCCGGATCGAGCTGAGCGATCTGCCAGGCTGGCTGGAATCTCCCCTGCCGCTGCAGTAGCCAGTAACTACTCATCGATCCAGGGATTCTGTCTATGGGCATGCAACGTGGCGTGCTCGATTGAGGATGGGAACAGGCGGTCATATGAGACCGCTGGAAACGAACAACGTTGTTCAAAGGCTTTTCGCTCTCTCGGTTGGAAGTGCCCTCACCCGCCCGCATATTCCTTATTGCGTTCGTTCCAGCACTCGCGATCCTGCTCTGGCTGGCCATTGCCAATGGCTGGTTCGGCCAGCTTTCCGGGTTTGTGTCAGCGCACAGCCCGCTGCTAATCGTCATTGAATACGCGACAGACGTGCTCAGCAGCATGGGCTACGCCGGACTGGTCACAGTTATCTTCATTGAGAACGTCTTCCCACCGATTCCGTCAGACGTGATCCTGCCGCTGGCTGGATTCACCGCAGCGACAACCTCGATGACGCTGATTGGCGCGATTCTGGCGACAACGGGTGGATCACTTCTGGGGGCGATCGTCCTCTACTATCTCGGCTACTGGATGGGTGAAGACCGGGTTCGCCGCCTCGCCGGACGCTACGGCAAGTACCTGACGTTCGAGGAAGCCGAGGTCGACCGATCGCTCGCCTGGTTCCGCCGGCATGGATCAATTGTCGTGATGGTTGCCCGGATCGTTCCCGTTTTCCGGTCGCTGATCTCGATCCCGGCGGGAATGAGCGGGATGCCGCTGGGCCGATTCCTGATTTTCACCGCGATCGGTGCCGGTGCCTGGAACAGCGGCCTGATCAGCACCGGCTATCTGCTCGGCGCAAACTGGGAGCTCGTCGTCGGCTGGCTGGATCAGTACCAGCTGGCGATGATGACTTTGAACGGCGGATTGTTCATCGGATTCGTAACCTACCGGATTCGGAGCTATCGCCGCCGCAATGCACCCGTTCAACCCAGACAGGACTGACTGGGGGCAGATCCCAGACCTGCCCCGCATGTTAACGCCGCTAGTTGACCGGTGTCATTTGTACTGGTTGGTAGTCGACATCGCCGCCGATCGAATCACCTTGACCCGAGCCGTCACCGCCGGGACCGGAATGATGTCCCCAGTAGTTCATCGTCGCGTCAAGCGTTCCGGTCGCCTGGTTCAGGATCCCATCACCATTCGAGACAATATCGTTGAAGTTGACGGACAGTAACGTTGGATCTGCATCCGATCGCACGATCATCGCGATCCCGTTATCAGTTAGCTCGTTACCAGTGAATGTTTGTTCGATATCGGGGTCTCCTCCTTGAACCGCGTCTTCGATCTGGATACCGTTGTCGTTCATGCGGATGACATTATCAGTGACCGTGGCTTCTGTAGTCTCCCTGAAAAGGACGCCAATTGATCCCTGCTCGATCACGTTCTGATCCACCGTCGTTGTGGTGGGGCCCTCATCGACAAGGATTCCGGTATCGTCGAAATCGGATATCGTATTGCCTCGAATCTCAGCCGAGCTCACGTTGCTCTGAAATATGCCGATTCCGTGGTTTGACAGCGTGTTGTCAGTGATTTCTGCGCCGCTTAACGACCCAACCTCGATTCCGATGTTGCCCTGGGGGAGGTTGTTGGAGTTGATCACCGCGCCGGAAAAGCCGCCCACCTGAATCCCGATGTGTCGAGCTCGAATCTCGTTGTTCTGGATCGTGATTTCCTCAGTTCCTCCGAGTCGGACTCCAATGCCTCCGTGGGCGTGGATATCACTATTCTGAATCGATCCAGACGTCTGCGGGGTATCGTCATCGAAGGGATCACTCCGCAGAGCGACTCCCATGTCCGCGTCCTCGATGTCGACATTTGAGATCGTGAACCCGGTGACGGCATCGACCATGATCCCGGTGCGTTCGGACCCAGTGTCGGGGCCGAGACTGATATCTGTGTCGGAGATCTCGATTGCGTCAGAGTGGTACACGCTGATCGAGGTCTCGGTCTGCGGAAGCAGATTGAGATCGGTTAGCGTTACCTGGGAAGATTCCCCGACGATGATATTGGCATCAAGGTAATTTCTGATTTCCAGACCCTGCACGGTAACATCGTCGGCTTCGATTGAGATGCCGACACTGTCCAGCGCAGTGACATTGCTCCCATCCAGCGCAGCGCCGAAGGAGCCGGTCAGGGTTATGCCGTCGGTGGTAATGCTGAGGGCTTCCTCGTAGACACCGAAGTCAACGCAAATCTCGTCTCCCGGTGACGCAGCGTCAACTGCGGCCTGGATGCTCTGCCCCGCGGTTACCTCGGCACAGGCGTCGGGATCGTGCCAGGTGTGAGAAACCGATTCACTCCCGGTCATCCCATCCACGGTGACCGTGATCGTGTCCGTCCCCGGTTCGGTTCCGGTGAAGCTGAGCTGGGCAACGCCGTTGCTGTCCGTGTGCGCCGGATCTGGCTGCAGCCACGTGCCCTGATGCGGGCTGGAGGCACCCGTGACCTGTGCACGAACGTCAGCCCCGGCAAGTGCCGAGGAGTGCTGATCCTCAACGGACACAGTGATCGTGTGCGTCTCTCCGATGTCGGCGTTGGTGCCAGTCGGGCTGACGTGAAGCGAGGAAGGCAACAGAGGCTCGCCAGCATCATCTGCTGAGTCATCTCCTGCCGGCGGGGTGTCATCGGTGCCATCATCACTCACCCCATCGTCCGGATAATGGGGCTGGTTGTAGCGCCAGTCGTAGTAGTGCTGGCCGATGTTGCCGGACTCCACCTGCCAATCAGGATCGTTGTCCGGGGTGAATGTCAGGCAGCGGCGCTGGAAGCACTGTTTCAGGACCATCTGCGGCGTTTCGGCAACGGTGACATGGCCCCAGTACGCCTCAGTGATCGGAAAGCC
>SLMJ01000023.1 GCA_007133615.1 Thermomicrobiaceae bacterium
CGACGCCTTCCATAGAAAAATCCGCTCCACGATAGAAGCCGATCGTCGATGCCTCGGCGTCCATAATCTCCTGTGCTTTGGTGATCACATCCCGCGCGATCTCCGAGGGAATCAGCACCACGCCGTTCTCATCTGCATGGATCAGATTCCCGGGTTCAACCCTGACGCCAGACACTTCGACCGGTTCACCCGAACTGACATATCGATAGTTGCCGTGTGAGACGGTAATGCCCGGGGCGTAAAACTGGAATCCGATCTCCCGCACACCGGAGAGATCCCGGACCCCACCGTTCGTTATGAGCCCGATTGCGCCAACTCGCTTCGCCAGATTGGCAAGTCCGTCCCCGAAATGGCAGGCGTGCGAGATCCGCGGCCCGGCATCCTGAAAGACAAGTACAGCTGGTTTCGGCGATGCATCGATCGACTTGATCACGTCCCAGAGGACGGTTTTGTCTGGCTCGGCATCCTCGGTCTGGCTGTCGACTTTGGCCGTCACCGCGTACCCAACCATCACGCCGAGTTCGGGAAACATGCATTTGATGTCCATGCCCATGAATCCCTCGGTCAGCGGTCGGACCCCGAACGGTTCGATTGCGTTGGCGATGGTTGCGCTGTCTATGCGACGCAGGGCTTCCAGTTCGTCGCTCGTAAGCTGGGGTGGATGCGCCATATGGCCCTCACTCCCGATTCATCAGATGACGGCCGGGCGACCGACAGGCCGCCCGGCATGATCGTTATCAGGATTTCTTGCTGACTTTGTGGTTGGCTCCGCCTTCGAGCATCGTCAGCATTGCCGAGTGATCGAGATCTCCGTGGCCATTGGCAACCAGGGACTCGTACATCTCGGTGACAATGGATGTCACTGGCAACGGCACATTGTTCTCCTTGCCGGTGGCCAGTGCGATGCCGAGATCCTTGCGGTGCAGGTTGATTCGGAAGCCCGGCGCGAAGTTGTGCTCGATCATCGTTGGACCGCGCATCTCCAGCACCTTGGTCGCGGCCAATCCACCATTGAGCACCTGAATGATCTTCTCCGGGTCGACTCCGGCTTTGGATCCGAGGACGAGCGCCTCACTAACGGCTTCGTAGGCAATTGCGACGACGACCTGGTTGCAGGCTTTGACGATCTGACCGGCTCCGGTCTCGCCGCAGTGGACGATGGTCCCACCCACGACATCGAACATCGCATGGGCGCGATTGAAATCGGCTTCAGATCCGCCGACCATGATGCTGAGCGTCCCGGCGATTGCGCCCTTGTCACCACCACTTACCGGTGCATCGAGCGCGCTGGCTCCGCGTTCTTTGAGTGCGTTGTTGACGGCGATCGAGGTCGCAGGAGCGATTGTGCTCATGTCGACCAGCAGATCGCCCTGGTTCATACCTTCGAGGATGCCGTTTTCGCCGAAGACGACGGCTTCGACGTCCGGCGAGTCCGGAAGCATGGTTACAACCATGCTTACCTGATCAGCAACCTCACGAGCAGTACTGGCCGGAGTCACCTGACTTGACTCACCGGCGAGTTCATCGACCGCCCCACGGCTCCGGTTGTGGACGACGACTTCCCAGCCAGCGGCGACCAGATTCCGCACCATCGGTTTTCCCATGATGCCGAGTCCGATAAATCCGAGCTTCTCTGCCATGATTCTTCCTTTCCCTGGCGTCACGGTTCACCGTTGAACCGTGGTTCGTTCCAGTCTCACTAGGTTCAAGGACCTGCGCGACGTCAGGTCATTCGTCCAATCTTGTGATTGGCCTGATCTTCCACTAAGGTAAGCAGCGCTGAATGATCCAGGTGCCCGCGATTCAGGGCCTGCAGTTCGGCGTATTTCTGCTTCACCACTGAACTCACCGGCAGCGGCACATTCAGCGACTTGCCGGTTTCCAGAACGATCCCGAGATCCTTGAGATGGAGTTCCGCCCGGCCTCCGGGCTCGAAGTCCCCATTAATCATCGATTCTCCACGTAACCTCAGCACCGCCGTCGAGGCGAGCCCGCCATCAAGAACTTCGATGATCTTCCGAGGGTCAACACCGGCTTTCGAACCGAGCACGAGCGCCTCACTGACTGCCTGGTAGGCGATGCCGACCACGACCTGGTTGCATGCCTTGACGACCTGTCCGGCGCCGGCATCCCCGCAATGAGTGATCGTCGTGCCGAGCGCCTCGAACAGTGGACGAGCTCGCTCGAAATCGGCCTCACGCCCGCCGACCATGATGCTTAACGTTCCCGCGATCGCACCCTTATCCCCACCGCTTACCGGTGCATCAAGTGAACTCGCGCCGACAAACCGCAGCGATTCAAAGATCTCCCGTGACGTCGCAGGAGCGATCGTGCTCATGTCGATGAGCAGATCGCCGGGCTGCATCTCCTGGATGAGACCGTTCTCGCCAATCGCAACGCGTTCCACGTCAGTAGAGTCGGGTAGCATCGTGATGACGGTTCGGGCGTGTTTTGCGACTTCCGCCGGGGTCGTCGCGGCAACGACGTCTGGATACTCCGCAAGCAGATCATCCACCGCCCCGCGGCTACGATTGTTCACGACGAGCGAGTACCCAGCCCGGATCAGGTTGCGAGCCATCGGTCGACCCATCAGGCCCAGTCCGATCAGTCCAACGGTTTCACTCATGGGGACAACCCTTCTCGAGGATGTCGTCTATCACGACCAGAATCCCCACTCTTTTAACCAGCCGAGCGTATCGGCGGTCTGGCCATCAGGAACATATTCCAGGCTCACCCAGCCGTCGTATCCCATATCGTCCAGTTGATTCAGCACGAACGGATAGTTGATCTCTCCAGTACCCGGCTGATGGCGTCCGGGATTGTCGGCGATCTGCACGTGGGCGATCTGATCCAGGTTGTTCCGGATCGTGTTGACCAGTTCACCTTCCATGCGCTGCATGTGGTAGACGTCATACTGCAACTTCAGGTTCGAGTGGCCGACTTCTTCCATCAGCAGAAGACCTGTTCGCGTGTTCGGGATCGTGAACCCCGGCATGTCGAACGTGTTGATCGGTTCTACCAGTTGCAGCACGCCGGCCTTCTCGGTTTCCTCGGCTGCATACTGATAGTTCTCGACGAGTGTCTTCCATTGCGTGTCGAAAGGAACACCATCGAGCGCCAAGCCAGACAGGCAGTTCAGCTTCGGGCAATCCAGCTTCTCGGCGATCTCGAGGGCCTTCTCGACGCCGTCCCGGAACTCCTGTTTGCGATCAGGGTTGTTGGCAATACCGCGTTCACCGCCGGCGAAATCTCCGGCTGGCAGGTTGAAGAGCACCTGCTGGATACCGTTGCGCTTGAGCGCTTCCTCAATCCCATCGACATCCTCCTGGTAGGGAAACAGGAACTCGATACCGGTGAACCCGGCCTCAGCTGCACGATCGATCCGTTCCACCATTGGATAGTCGTTGAACAGCATTGTCAGGTTCGCAGCAAATCGGGGCATAGCACCTCCCACGCCGTTGTGAAATCAAGAGGTCGAACATAGTGACTATCGTCGGTAACGAAGCAGGATCAGTCAATAGGGGGCGAGGTGACCGCTTGATTGCGAGCGCAGCAAACGGATGCTCAGCATGAACGAAGTGATCCCCGGTTGTGACGGGGATCACTCCGCGGGTGGGAGGAGAAATACGCGAGCTCGAGTACGAATCAGTAACCACTTTCCAGCGAGGTTCCCATCGGGTCATCGACCGGGTAGGCCGCCGAACTTCCGGCACCGTTCCATCCATTATCGCGCAGGCGACTCTCCAGCAAGTCGGCTCGATCGCGATAGGTTGCCGGCGTTGACGAACTGCTGACCGGAGACTCACCAGAAACTGTTTCGCCAACGCCGAGATGCCAGTTCTCTTCCAGGAACTTGATCTGGCCATGGTCTAAGCCGGGTGAGACGGTAGCAGCAGACGCTGGGTCATCATCGGAGACCGCTGCACCAACACCGAGATGCCAGTTCTCTTCCAGGAACTTGATCTGGCCATGGTCTAACCCCGAGTTGAGCACTGCGGCGGCGGTAGCATCTTCGTCTGAAGCCAGCGCGCCGACGTGATGCTGCCAGTCGTCGTTCAGGAACTTGATTCGCTCGTGACTGGAGTCGCTACTCATCGCCCGTGACTTTGTTGCCCCTTCTCCCGGGTCCACTGACGCAAGCGAAGTCGCGCCGACCGCGGGAACAAAAGTTACAAGAGCCAGCAACGCGAGGGCAGCGCCGATGAGAACGAGTCGGGAGTTGATTGAGGCCTCGAAGTGAAGTAAGCGCATTGGCTACCTCCTTTGAAGAAGATGTCTGGTCGGATCGCGTGTGAGCCTGTGAAGAGAATGACGGAAACGCGGGTGAAATGCGTCGCGGAAATCAACCATTTGCCGTCGGAAGGAAATAGCTGATTTCACCTATCCGGGCTTCATTCGAGCACCCTCGTCAGGTCCTTTGCACTGTGCGCCAGTGCACATTTGAACCTGTCCTGGATGCTCACGATGTCCGCCCGGTGCGCCGAGCGGACGGTGCTTCCGGACCAGTTTTGGGTTGGTTCGCGGGATAACCGCTGGTGAACGCAGGGAATGTGCATATGTCTCAAAAGGATATACGTGCATAGTATTTAGGCATTGAGTGATCAATGTGCTGAGAACGGCACAGAGTTGTCACGCACTATCTGAATTATTGATGCCGATTTACCGTTGCTGGCTCTACACTGGACTCACGCCGAAGACGAGACGCAGATTTCACCGACCACGGCGTAATGAATCGCCTGAACTCGTGCATCTTGACCAGCAACCTGAGCCTGACGTCAGCGATAGGAACCATCAATGGCCACGACGAAACAAGTGACTGTCTTCAAGAATATTTTCGGCGTCTCAACGCTCGACACAACCGCATTTGAAGAAATCGAACGCGACGTTTCGAGGACTGTCTGGGCAGCCATTATTGTGATTCTCACAGGCCTGTCTGCTTGAGCCTGGCTGATGATCGGCGCCGGTCCAGTTAGTGTCTTCGATGTGGCGGTCGGCGGCGTCCTGTCAGGAATGATCATCGCAATGATTTCATCATTCAGCCTGCTGGTGTTCACCACGACTGTCTATCTGGCTGGCGGTCAATTGCTGCGAACAGAAGCTACCTCAGTGAACTGGCCGGAACATTTCGCGTTCTGGGCTTTGCCGGAATTCCGTTGATCATCGTTCCGTGGATGTTGCTGATACATCCGATTCTGGCTGTGATCGCTCTGGTCTGGTTTGCGGTACTTGTTGTTGGGGGTATCCGGCAGTCGCTCGACTTTGATACCGCACGCGCGGTTGCTACAGCGGTGATTGCGTTCACCATCTGGCTGATCGTTATGACCTTCGTAATGTTCGTTTTCTCGGTATTTCTCTATGTTGCGTTCTATGGGCACCTGTAAGTTTCGCCCCGCGCCGCGCCGGGGAATTGGTGGATTCACGTCCGGCTAATCCCGTCTACTCGTCACTCATTCATCTGGAGCATAAGGCTGAAACGCGGCCCTCAAAAAGTGAACAAGGAGGGTTCAATGCACACAGACGACGTAAAACGACTTCCTGGTCCACCTTTTTCAGGCCCACCCGGAGACCACTTCGAGCCGGGGGAACGGTTGGTGGTGGGTAACGCCTCGGCCGACAGCAAGAGGCCGCTACGTGCGGACAGTGCTGACACCGGCGAACCCACTTCGGGACCGGTCGAGACTGCGCGGAAGAGCGGACGAGCAATGGCGATCGCTGCGGCATTTCTCGGCGTTGCGTCGTTACTGGTCAACGCTGTATCCCTTGCCTTCGGTCTCGTACCGACCCCTCTCGCTCCGGACTGGCTGGCCGCCGCCGCTGCGGTGGTGCTCGGCATCATTGCCTACCGGCGCAGCGAATCGAAAAGCACGGATTGGTACCTGGCGATCACAGGAATGATTACTGGTGCCGCTGTTGTGACATTCCCGGTGTCGGTGGTCTGGCTCTTTGCGGCCATCGTAGGAATGCCGTTCTGGTTCTGGCATCGATCTCGGGTTGGCTGGAGATGGTGGGCAGCGAGTACTGCGGTTGGCCTGGGCGCACTCGTCATGAGCTATTTCGCCGTGATGTTCCTCGTGCTGATTATCGGGACTGGTGATCCCGGGTACAACATTCCCCGGTGGACAGGAATCAGTGAGGATCTTCTGGCGTACATTGCGCTGTCGCTAATCGCCTTGATCGCCTCGGGCATTACCGGCTTGCTTGTGACTAGACGACTGAAATCTGCGGCTATCGTGGTGGTGGTCTCTGTGCTGAGTTTCACCGCCTATTGGTACGTCGTCGTCCTGCCAGCCGTTGGTGGTGATGCCGACGCAGTCATGCAAACGTGGATGCTCCTCGGAACCGGGCTCGCCATTATTGGAAGCGCGTTGATCGCTGCTCGATTCCTTCGACCTGGAACTGAGTCCACTATGACTCCCGAATAACACAGCATGGCGTGTTCTCCTTGACACTGAATCCATTGCAGCCGGCAGGAGCGAACGATGCAAGCCAAGAATCATGAAAAGTGGCCGATTGACGATCGGGATGGGATTTCCTCCGAACAGAGTCCACCCCGCGATACGCCCGATTCCGGCGATTTATCGTGTCCGTATGAGCAGAATACGGTTCTGAATCCTCAGACTGATCAGACCGATTCCGCTGCACCGCAAAACAGCGATCGCGGACTTGATGAACAGATCGCGATGATTCTGCAAAGACTTGATTCACTGGATGAACGGGTCCGGCAGTTCGAGATGGCCCGGGCCGCTCCGGAACCCGCTCGATTAGTGCAGACTGTCCCGACGCCTGCGGAAGCTCCGCGGCCCGCTGAGTCGGCTCCTCTTCAGAAGCCCGCACAGGCCAGAACCGTTCCTGCGAAACAGCTTCCACAGCCGGCGCCTGCATCCGCGAAGCCTCCTGTTCTTGTGAGTCGTGGGAAGCCTGTTGATCTGGAGAAGCTAATCGGTCGACACATCCTCGCCTGGGTCGGTGGGCTATCGTTGCTGCTTGGAGCGGTGTTCTTCCTCAGCCTCGCGTTCAGTCGCGGATGGATCGGCCCGTCAGAACGAGTGGTGATCGGTCTCGCGTTCGGAACGATGATGATCCTTGGTGGTGCCTGGTTCTTCGAACGTCAGCAGGCGGCGTTTGGCCATGTGCTTCTCGCTGTGGGCCTTGGCATCGTGAGTCTCTCGCTCTTCGCGGCAACGCCGCAGATGTACGATTTCGTGCCCGTCGAAGCTGCGCTGGCCGGAGTGTTGATTTCCGCCGCAGTTGCCACAGTCGTGGCGATCCGGGCGAACTCACAGGTTGTTGCGGCGTACGGCCTCATCG
>SLMJ01000340.1 GCA_007133615.1 Thermomicrobiaceae bacterium
GGTGATAGTAGCAGATTGGTGCGTCGGAGAAGATGTGGATCACTAGGCGAGCCACTCACCTTCGCCTGCCCCGAACGATGCCGATGGATTAGGGATTGATAGGACACTGGTGGGACCGGCATGTCACAATCGCGGTTCACTACTCATCACACGGGCAAGCAGTCAGGTGCGAACCGGAAAAGGTTGGAAGTATGCGCTGGTGGATAAAGTCAATCCTTGTGGGAGTGTTGGCGACTGGCCTGGCTTTCGGAGCGGGGGTTGTGACCGGGATCCTTTTTCCTGTCCTCGGGTGGGAGGTGCCATCAATTCTAGCGCTCGCGCTGGTATCACTCGGTTTCCTGATCGGTGCGCTCTCAGGTACTGTTGCGGCTACCGCCCCTCCCGCCAGCTTCTACCAGCCAGAACACCATCCCGAAGTCAATGCAATGTCTTTCCAAAAGGAAATGAAGCACCTCGGACCGGGACGCTGGAATCCCGACATGCTACTCGCCGGGACAATCCCTCTAGCCGTCGCGCTGTTGATCACACTCTACATGATCGTGTTGCGCTGAACTGGCCGGCAACGACCCTCACTCGACCTCGCAAACCCAGTTCTCCGGCCCACCGGGCCGGTCTGGCTGCCATCACTGGTTGCCGCTGGGAAATGAGATCTCGTAGCCGTGACCACGACGGGGAATCGCAATCGCCACCAGCCGGTCGGTCGAATCCAGCTCTGCCGTGAGGGCAAGCTCGGCCGTACGAATATGCTGCTCGGGAATGTCCTCGCTCGGGGCGCTCAGCGCGACATAGGCGCCGGCATCGTCGATCTCAACGTACTCCTTCGCAACCGCATCCTGCAGCCAGGAATCGAACAAGTCGTAAAGATCGTGTCCATCCTGCTCGAGTTCAATGCCGATCAGTCGCCCCTGCTCGGCAATATCGATACAGCCATCCAGCGTGCGAGTATCGACAACCTCACCGGATTCTTCGTCGAGTGTCAGTCTCAGGATGTTTTCAGCGGATCGATAGCTCAGGCGCACGATAAACCCTGTCCGTTAGGTCGTTGCGGACCACTTCAGTGATTCTATGCTTAATGCTAGCAAAGGGACCCGTTTTCGATTCGCTCCGAGCAATGATCCAGGAGGATCCCGTGGTCAACGTGGAAGAAGTTCTGAACCAGGCACGCGACAACCTGACCGTCAAACGCGTCTTCGGTGACCCGATCGAGCGCGACGGAGTCACTATGGTGCCGGTTGCGAAGATTTCCGGCGGCGGTGGCGGTGGTGCCGGCCAGGATGACGAGGGGTCGAGCGGTGGAGGGGTCGGTTACGGCCTCAAGGCCGAGCCGGTCGGCGCTTACCTCATCAAGGATGGCGACCTCCTCTGGCGACCAGCCATGCCACCAGTCGATGTGACCAAGATTGTCGTGACCGGCAACCTGGTCCTGATCGCCCTGCTCTTCGTCATCCGGAGCATCCTCGTGTCGAGGAAATCGTAACAATCAGCCCTTCAAGCAAACGATCGGCTTGAGCCGGGCGACTTTCTGAACGATTCCGGAGCCGTGCATCGCGTTGATCACGGCTTCAATGTCTTTGTAGGCCCCGGGCGCTTCTTCACTGATCGCGTGCTTGCCATGCGCCCGGACGGTCACGCCGAGTTCGCGCAGTCGGTGCGTGACAGACTTCGCCGGATACTGCTTCTTCGCCGCCCGGCGGGACATTGCCCGACCGGCGCCGTGCAACGCGCTGCCGAACGTCTCGTCCATACCGAAGTCGGTCCCGCGCAGGATGTAGCTGCTGGTTCCCATGGTTCCACCAACGAGCACTGGCTGGCCGACGTGCTGATAGCGCGGCGGGATCTCGGGACGACCAGGTCCGAATGCTCTGGTGGCACCTTTGCGGTGAACAAGAACGTCCTTCATCGCGCCATCGATCTCGTGCTGCTCGAACTTCACGGTGTTGTGGGCGATCTCATAAAGCGTCTCGATGTCCTCTTCGGGTGTGCCGAGCGCATCCTCGAAGGCTTCCCGGATCAGATGGGTCAGCACCTGCCGGTTTGCGAAGGCGCAGTTCGCCCCCGCCATGACGGCGGAATAGTACGCCTTACCTTCCGGACTGTTGATCGGGGCGCAGACGAGCTCACGCTCGCGAATCGGAATTCTGTACTTCTTCGATGCTGCTTCGAGCGTCTGCAAATAGTCTGTCCCGATCTGGTGCCCCAGCGCCCGACTCCCGGTGTGGAGCATGATCGTAATCTGGCCTGGCTGCAGGCCATACGCTTCGGCTGCATCCTGATCGAAGATCTCGTCAACGTACTGCACTTCG
The DNA here is from genome assembly GCA_007133615.1 of Thermomicrobiaceae bacterium. Lineage (GTDB taxonomy): Bacteria > Chloroflexota > Chloroflexia > Thermomicrobiales > Thermomicrobiaceae > SLMJ01. The sequence continues at coordinate 2,304 of SLMJ01000340.1, forward strand.
ACGTAGTGGTTGCCAGAGCCGAGCGTGCCGACCTGTTTCATCTGCCGTTGCTTCGCCTTCTTGCTCACAGCCGACGGGTCAGCGCCCTCCAGCTTACCGCTCGACTCGATGAAACCAAGATCATCGGTCGTGCCGTAGCCAAGCCCCACGGCGTAACTGGCGCCCTTTTCCAGAACGTTGTTGATTTCTTTCTCATCGAGCCGGAGCTCGCCCGTGCTGCCCAGGCCCGCCGGGACGTGCTCCATTAGCTTATCGGCCAGACGATCTTCTTTTCCGGCGATGTCCTCACGGGTCAGCATAGTGCGAAGTGTCCGCACTCCGCAGTTGATATCGAACCCGACCCCGGCAACGCTGATGACCCCGTCGGTCGGGTCAAATGCGCCGACACCACCGATCGGGAATCCGTATCCGGGATGGATGTCCGCCATCGCCAGCGCAGCCCGCTGGATCCCCGGCAGACAGGCGACATTGACGAGTTGCTGCAGGGCGCTCCATTCGCCGGCGCTCTCCAGGAGATCGTCGATTCCGGCCTGATCAGTGTAGATCCGGGCCGGTACGTTCATCTCCCCGGATTTCGGAATCTCGAAGATGTATTGATCGCGACGAACCAGATTGATCTTTGCAGTGGTCATGGTCGTTGCTCCGGTTCAATGAATTTGCGGTGGACCGCTCACATGTGGATTACAGATCAAGCACACATCGTAGCAACCAGCCGTCATCGCTCTGCTCGGCCCGAAGACCACCGTACGTGGCGGCTTTCACATCGCTGTCGACCTCATGCTTTGCCAGATCGATCGCTTCTCCGGAGAGCCGGCAACTGACGTGCCAGGTTCCATCCTGCTGATCGAGTGATTCGATCACCACGTCATGGAAAAACGCGTTCTCGATGTCCTTGGTGGCCAACACGCTGTTGAGCAGATCAACGAAAAGCGAGCCGACGTCGCTTCCCCGGGCCTCGATCACCCAGTGCTCTTGTGGCTGCACCGTCGCCGGATCGACCATCAGCGAGAGCATTCCACGAACGCCATCAGCCAGCGCATCCTCGATTGAGTTACCGGTGGCCTGAAGTCCGACGTCCGCCTGATGATCCAGCAATTCCCAGGGCATCAACCTGCTCCCGGCTGCGTGATGAACTATCGATAATCGCGGGAAAGCTTCCGAATGTCGGTTTCGGGATCCCGCAGCGTGTCCGGGTCGATTTCGGCGCGGGCAGCTACCAGGCGTCGACAGGAGCGGAACTCGCGTGCGTTGTTGATCGTCACCGCCGCACAGATTGCTCCGTTGTCGAGGTAGAACGCGGTTATCGACCGCTCCTCGGGCTTTCCGCGAATGATCACCTCAGAATCATCCGACGCGACGCCGGCGTACTGGATGTTGGTGTCGTACTGGTCCGACCAGAAGTACGGCACTGGTGCGAAGGGTTCCTCCGCCGCTCCAGCGATCACCTGACCGACATACGTGCCTTGCGAACCGGCGTTGTCGAAATGCTCCACGCGGAGCCGCTGCTTCAACTCTGGATGCCACCAATTGGCGACATCGCCCGCAGCATAGACACCAGGGACAGAGGTCCGACAATACTCATCCGTCAGAATCCCGTTATCGATTTCAACACCGGAACCTTCGAAGAGTTCCACGTTCGGATGAACGCCAACGCCAACGATCACCATGTCGCAATCGATCGTCGAGCCGTCATCGAGCACTGCCTGCTGTACTCGACCGGAACCACGAAGCTCGGTCACCTTCGCGTTCATTCGCAGTTCAACGCCCTGGTCTTCGTGGATTGCGGCACAGACGCTTGCAATATCTGGATGGAATGCCGCGGACATCGGAGCGTCTGCCATATCGACCAGCGTCACTGATTTGCCAAGTGTCCGGGCACTGGCAGCGGCTTCGGAGCCGATGAACCCCGCCCCGATAACGACGACAGACTCGGCGGACTCCAGGTCACCCTGAATCTGTCTCGCATCCTCGATCGTCCGGAGATAATGGACACCATCGAGATCGAAACCGGGACTCTCGAGAGTAATCGGGCGGGCGCCGGTTGCGATCAGAAGATCGTCAAACGCCAGCGTGTCCCCGTTCGAGACCTTGATCCGGCGTTCTCGAACATCCACCTCTTGCGCCCGTGCGTTCGTCAGCACGGTAATCTCGTCGCCGGAGTAATCTCCATTCGGCTGAAATGCGAGCTCAGCCGGATCCTTCTTGCCCTGCAGAACGGCCTTGGAGAGCGGCGGGCGCTCGTACGGAATCGACGATTCCTCAGCGAGGATTGTGATCCGCCCACCGTAGCCATTATGTCGAGCGGAAAGCGCGGCGGCGTGGCCGGCCAGCCCGCCGCCAATTATGATTAGTTGCCGATGCTCACTCATCGATCGTCCGGATCGTTCCTGATTGGTTTCTTCGAGACGAAGACCGTTCCGTCCTCGATCTGCACGTCATAGACCGGAAGCGGGACGACGGCCGGAAAGTTGGTTACCTCGCCCGTTTCTACATTGAAGCCCGACGAATGCAGTGGACACCAGATAACGTCGTCTTCGATATCCCCGTCCCACAGCTCGGCGTACTCGTGCGTGCAGATGCCGTGGAGGGCGTGGATCTTGCCATCTACCTTCGCCAGCATGAGTTGTTCGTCATCGAGATCGAACGGGTACATTTCCCCTTCCTCGACCATCGATTCCGGCATTACTTCCACATATTCGTTGGGGTCTGGCACCTGGACCTCCCTGTCACGTCTGAGTTTCGTCAGGAAACGGGACGGCTGAGCATACAGCCGTCCCGTGGCTCGGTCACAATGTTTGGACAGTTTCGACTGTTATTCGTCGACCTGAAGGATATTGTGTTCTGCGACAGCGGCTTTCTCGCCTTTGAAGTCGCAATCCTTGTGGGATCCGTCGCAAAACGGCTTGTTCTGCGACTCGCCGCAGCGACATAGTTCGAGTTGATCGCCGTCGACCTTGACCTGGTTCCCTTTATGGTCAGCGACCGTCACGTTCCCCTGAACAATGTACGGTCCATTGCGGTTCACGGTGATCTTGACGTCAGACATCCAGACTTCCTCCCTTGTTCCTACAAACGAACAGGTCACTCGTACCTGCCCCCGTCGCCTACCATAGCATGATGCATTCCAGTCGGGCGACTCTTACGCGGAAAATCAAGGGGCTTGACCGGTGGCTGAATGCCCCCGAGACTGTTCCCATGACGAACAGGACATTGACCAGAGCCGGAGACAGACGATGAAAACTGATCCCAACGAATCGCACGAATCGCGACAGGCCCACATGACAAAGGCCGCCGAGAACGCCTACGGTTCGGATCGAACCGATGAAATTGCCAGCCAGATCGAGCATCTCGCCCGAATGATGACCCGTATCGCCGGGATGTCGCTCGATTTGCGGGATCAGCCCCTGCCTGGCCCGATCGACCGGAATCGAGGGGCGGGATGAGCGCACACGCCGGCATGACCGCACGGGAGATCGTTGACAGTATCCAGTCGGGCACGTCCAGCAGCCGCGAGGTGGTCGACGCGCATCTCGAGCAGATCTCCCGGCACGACGATAAGATCCGCGCGTTCGAAACGGTATACCCCGGAATGGTTCGTAGTGAGGCGGACGGTCTCGATGCTCGTCACGCTGCGGGAGCCCGGTTCCCTCTGCACGGTGTACCGGTCGGCGTGAAGGACATTATCGACGTTGCCGGAATGCCGACTATCGCCGGCTTCGAGCCGTACCGGAACAACATCGCCAGAACTGATGCTACCGTCGTCAGCCGCCTCAGAGCGCTCGGTGCCCTCCCGCTCGGCAAAACGCACACGACTCAATTTGCCGTGGGTGACCCGGCACCAACCGGGAATCCCTGGAACCTCGACAAGTCACCTGCAGGGTCGAGCGCGGGATCGGGAGCAGCTGTTCCGGCCGCAATGGCACCGGTGACACTTGGCTCGCAGACCGCTGGATCCATGCTACGTCCGGCCGCATTCAACGGGTGTGTCGGATTCAAGCCCACGTTTGGCTGGATGCCGCTCGATGGGGTTATGCCGTTGTGCTGGTCGCTGGATCACCTGGGGGTCTACGCAGCGAACGTCGGAGACACGTCCCTCGTTTACCACTCGCTGACCGGTCGCGGCGATTCGATTGACACAGCACCGGGACGCCCGCGTATCGCGCTGCTCCCGGAATACCTCGGGTTGTCGGACGAAGCCGTTGCCGAGCATGTACGGGCGGTTGCGAAACATCTGGAACTGGACGGCGCTATCGTCGATCTCGTTGACCTGCCTGTCCCGTTCGACGACATATTCGCGGTTCATCAGGTGATCTTCTCCGCGGAGATGTCTGCGGTACACAGTGAGAATCTGAATCGGTTCCCGGACGACTACGGGCCGCGTATCCGCACCGGCGTGGAGGCGGGCTCGCTGATTCCGGCCACCTATCTCCTCCGGGCGCACCGGCTGCAACGCAAGCTCTTGCAGCAGGTCGATGCCTGGCTGCGCCAGTACGACGCGGTGATGCTGCCAACGGTCTCGACCGAGGCATGCGATCGAGCGGAGACCGGCGATCGGCGCTTTCAGGTACCGGCAACTCTGCTCGGGTTGCCTGCCATCTCGCTGCCGACCGGCTTGAGTCCCAACAAATTGCCCCTGGCAACTCAGTTGATCGGTCGCGCAGGCGATGAATCGGCACTGCTCGGCATTGCGGCGCAGGTTGAGGCAACGAATGGGTTGATCGGACGACCGACGCTCAACCCGTAGGGGCCGACGTCCCGAGCCTGTCTCAGAAGTCGCATCTGGTAGCCGCGCAGCTCCGTCTGCGCCAGTTCGCCGATCTCCGTGTACGCAAAATAGCGACGTGCCTGACAGAAGGTCGACGCAAATGACATGCATCAAGGTCAGGAATGGGCCACACGGAGGTGGCCGGCTACCAATAATTGATTGCGAGACAGGCTCTCCCTGTCGGACCGCGTTACGCAAGGCGATACGGAACAAGGA
>SLMJ01000217.1 GCA_007133615.1 Thermomicrobiaceae bacterium
CAGGTGGTGAGCTGGAGTGATCGGCTCGCCGGTCCGAGTCTTCGTGAAGCACGTTCTCTCACCAGCAAGTGCCTGATGGGCGGCTGGCACGAGTTCGGCGCGCTTTCGAATGGTCCGGTTGATAAGATCCGGGAAGAGGCTGAAGACGCCTTGAAACAGACCGGTGGCCGCAAATTCATCCTGGCCAACGGCTGCTCGGTTCCCGATGACACCGATCACAGCTGGCTTGCCGAGGCGCGCAAGCTGGTGGACGAGCTGGAGATTCCCGCGAATGACTGAACAGGAGAATACGCCGACGATCGTGGTCCTGATCCGGGACCTGTTTTTCTCGGTCAAGGTGAAGAATGAACTGGCGAATGCCGGCTACGAGCCGTTGCTAGTCAAGCGCGAACCAGAGTTGCTCTCGACGGTCGAATCGTCGAACCCGTCTCTGGTGCTGCTCGACCTCAATGCGAAACCGGATTGGGACGCGCTTGAGCCACTACTGAGTTCTGAATCCGGTCCACCCGTGCTGGCCTTTGGGCCACACAAAGATGTTGAAGCCCGCCGGACGGCACAGGCGGCTGGCGTCACCAGAGTCGTGACAAATCAGCAGCTGCACAAGAGCCTGCATGAATATGTTGGACGATACGCCGCGGAATCGCCCTCCGGGCAGTCCTAGCTCGAACCAAGCGGCGGTCGGTAATCGCCGAAGGCTTCCTGGTACTCGTCGGCGACTTCCATCGCGGTCTTGTGAACGTAGATCCGGGTCGTCGCCGGTGAAGCATGGCCCAGGATCGTTTGCACCGTCGACTCGCGAACTCGTCGCCGGACGAGTTCCGTGGCGAGGCCGTGCCGGAACGAGTGCGGCGTGATCGGGTTCTCCACTCCTGCGGCTGACCCGAGATCCGCAACGATCTGTTCCACGGTTCGCGGGCTGATCGCGTTGCCCGGTTCGCCGATTCGATCCCGGCCACTGAAGGCCGGATAGTTGCCGCTGGATCGACCGGTATCTTTCCGGGCGGACCAGTAGGCCACAAGCGCTTCAGCCGTTTCGACATCGAAGTGAACGGTTCTGCTTTTTCCGCCTTTGGCGCGGTAGATTGCAGCGGTTCCGGCGTTGAGATCGATATCGCGTCGCCGGAGCCCGCAGAGCTCGGAGACCCGGACGCCGGTGCGATAGAGGAAGAGAATCATCGCCTGGATCTTGCGCCGTCGCAGTTCTTTGGTCGGGCTGGCTTCGTGTGGAATCCGCTTCACGTAGTCGACGATCCGGTCGAGATCCGACGTGTGTACGTCTGGAGGCGGTGGCGAGAAGCGCGGCATCATCGCCTGAATCCGTGTCCGGAGCTTCTCCGTCGAGATGTACGGGTTGAGGTCGTAGGAAGACAGATAGCTATAGAACTTGCGGATTGCGGCGAGTTGCGTTTGCGCGGTACGCATCTGGGACACCTCTTCGGGAGCCCGGATGTCGGCCGGCATGATGTGCGCGACGAAGTCCGTCACATGCTCTTCGGTCAGCGCCAGGACGGTATGACCACCGGGATCCAGATCATGTTCCTCATGGAGAAAGGTCAGGAACCTGTTCAGTGCAGCACGGTAGGTCTTCTTTGTCCGCGGAGAAAGGCGAAGGTCAGCAAAGAACTGCCCTACTGTCTCGGTAATGGTCATATCGGATGCCACGTTCATGCGATCACCTCTCGTTGCGGACCAAGGCCGCTGACCTGTACGTACACGCGTTCGTACAGGATTCTAGGCGATCTCAGCGGATAATGCAAACCCCGGATTCTCCGGGGTACGGGAAATGCTTCGAAAACAGTGTCTGGTGGCTGCCATACTGTGGTCACTCTGCGTAACTCGAACAGGGACCAACGCGTTGTCTCTTTGAGTAGCGCGGCAGGCGTCCGACATCGATTGGCGGAACCTGTTCCTGCCAGCACGGTCCTGAACCACTGAACTGGAAACATCATTGAGCGATTCAAGTCTGGCCAGCCCTGAAGAGAATGGCACCAACGCCGGCGTACTGGCTCGCCGGGGTCTATATGAGTTCCTGCTCATATTCATTCTCTTCATGGCCTACTTTGCGACACGCGGACTGGTCTCCGGCCGAGCGCCTGATGCCTTCCACAATGCCTGGCAGTTGATGAAACTGCAGAACTGGATGGGCATCTCGTGGGAGCTGTCGTTCCAGAACGTGATTCTGCAGAGCGACTGGCTCATCTGGTCAATGAATTCTATTTATGTCTACACGCATATGCCAGCTCTGATTCTTTTTGCGATCTGGGTATTTATCTGGCATCACGATCGCTATCCAGAGATCAGGAACATTTTTCTGGGTATGCTCACAGTCGGGCTGGCGGTTTATACGCTCATTCCGCTTGCGCCACCAAGGTTCTTCACATCCAGTGGCTTCGTTGACACGCTTGCGGCCTATAGCTCTGTGGATTACCACCAGGACAGCATCGACATGCTCTACAACCCGTACGCGGCAATGCCGAGCCTGCACGTGGGATTCGCCGTATTTGTCGGCATCGGATTGATCGTCATCGGCGGAAAGTACCGGCACTGGCTGCTGGGGATCGGTTTTCCCACGCTGATGAGCCTGGCGGTGGTGGGAACCGGCAACCATTTCGTGCTCGATGTGGTGGCCGGGGCCGCGTTGGCGATCGCCGCCTGGTACCTGGTCCCTCGCCTGACGATCTGGCTGCGCGAACGGCTTTCTTCGCCTGACGTTGATGCATCCGTACGCACTGTGACTTCATGAGGCGCCAGTCTGACTGCTCCCTCCTCTCTTCTGCTGGCAGAATTGTTGGGGCATCGCGATTTGCATGACTCAGATTGGAGCAACTGCAAACCATGAAGCGCGCATTACTCATCATTGACGTTCAACACGACTTCTGCCCGGGTGGCGCACTGGCTGCGCAGGACGGTGACGAGGTCGTGCCTGTCCTCAACGAAGCGATCAGGAAGTTCAAGGCAGCGGGATACCCGGTGTTTGCCTCACGTGACTGGCATCCAGAGAACAGCGCGCACTTCCAGGAGCGCGGCGGGCCCTGGCCACCTCACTGCATTCAGGGCACTGAAGGAGCCGAGTTTCACCGCGATCTCGACCTGCCTGACGATGCCACGATTATTACCAAAGGCGATGATCCGGAAGAAGACGAAGGATACTCCGCCTTTGAAGGCAAGTCCGATGACGGATCGCTTCTGGCCGACGCCCTTCGCAAGGCGGACGTCGAGGAAGTATTCGTTGGTGGGCTCGCGACGGACTACTGCGTCAAGGCGAGCGCAATCGATGCCGTTGCGAATGGGTTCCGGACGCATCTGCTGCTGGACGCGGTTCGAGGCGTAGATGTGAATCCGGGAGATTCTGGCGCAGCAATTGAAGAGATGAAGCGGGATGGCGTGCACGTAACGAACAGCGAGCAGGTCAATTTCGACCGCGCGGAGTGATCCGCAATCAGGCGATGATCAGTCGCTGGTAGTCAGAATCGGAGCATTGCGCTGCCTGGATGACGGCAGATCGCAACTGGTGCATCGGGGCAGACCGCAGGAGCGTCCCGACATGCCAGTCCGGGAGCGGCCGGACCCTGGTGTCCGCCCCACGACCGTCGATGGTATAGAGAATGAACGGCCGCCGTCCGGATGAAATGCTGGCAATCTGTTCCATGAACGTGAAGCCATCCATGTCGTGCATCAGCAGATCAAACACGACGACATCCGGTGTCCAGACGGCGAGTGTGCTCAGCGCGTCCGATCCGGTCTGGATCGTTCGGACCCGGGTTACCGGTTCCAGCGCCTGGCAGGCGCGGGCGAGAAACACCGGATCATCATCAACTAGAAGAACTTTTGTGGATTCAACCAGGCCTGGCATTCGTATTCCCGTCGACGTGTGTGCTGCGAACTCGTGCCCCATCTCGTTCATGACATCAGTCTACGCTGGTGGATGCTGTGTCTAACAGGGAAAACAGTACGGAGTATCGGGGGGACTTTCTTCACCGATACGGGGCGCCCGTTCTGGCCCATGGTGACGGGTCAAACAGGTACCCGAGACACCCGGTACAGGACCTTCTGGCCAGACTGGTGAATAGTGTATGGTGTGACCAGCAGGCACGTAGTATCGTTTCACCGGCAGGGGTAGCCGGGCAGGTGTGTATGCGAACGGGAAGCGAGATGTGCAGGCGTGCTGATTAGCAACGCGGCTGGCCTCCTTGCGAACGTCTTTCGCACGGCAATGTTCCTCGCGTTGCTCGGCCTGGGGAGCGCCTTCTCCGGTTGTGCGGGATTTGATTCCGACGATGAGGCAGGATCGCCGGAGCCAACTCCGGCCATGACTCCACTTTCAAACGATGTGGTCGATGAACCTCAGGTCCCGGTTGTTCCAATCCGTGCGACCGATGACCCGGATGAGCTGCTTGGAACTGCTGTTGTCCTCACTTCGGATGGCCTGCTGATTACCACGATTGATGTGCTGGCAGATGATGGCGAAGTTCTGTTGCCCGGAGGGTCTGCACTGGAGCCTGCGCTAGTGAGTTTCTGGCCTGATCCGGGACTGGCCCTGTTGAAGGTTCCGGTGAGCGATCTTCAGGCCGTGGAGATGAGCTCGATCCGCCCCGCCGAGGGCGACGAAGTGGTTGCCACCGGTTTCGATGGTGCTCCCGGCTCACTTGGGCGGATTGTTGGTGAGATTCGTGAGAGCCTGGAGCCGACGGACGACGCCGATCGCCGGGTTCGGGGAGCGAGTGAGTACCGGGTTACCGCACACTTGCCCGATGGATTCCTCGGCGGTGCAATCTTCGACGATGATGATCGTTTCGTCGGAGTGATCACCGAACGGAGTAACGACGAGGACGAGGTGTTCATCACGGCCAGTCACTGGTCTGTCATGTCATGGCTCGAGCAACGGGAACAGCGGCTGGAGCGACTGAAGGAAGAATCGATGACCTGGGAGCGCCAGGAACTGCTGGACACCTGGTCAATTCGCTACCCAGAGGGATGGTCGCTCTCAATTCCCTCGGAGAGCGACGACTCGATGCGAGCGGAACTTGCCCCCGCCGATCCGGATGTATCGCTGCAACTGGCAGTTTCGGTTGAACCGAACGAATACGGGACAGATACCGAAGAGTTCATCGACGAGGTCTTTTCCGGTCGGTCGAGTGCCCGGGTCTGGACAGTAGATGAACTGGAAGGCAAGCCGCTGGTCCGGGCCTCAATCGTTCAGGAAGGCGCCCTGGTGGATGTTGCCTACGTCCTGGAGGAAGAACGCCTGATCGCCGTCCTGCTGACGTCCGGGTATCAGGTCGAGAGCGATCCGGCGCAGGTTGACGAGGCCCGGGCACTGTTCGACGCGGTGATCCAGAGTCTGGAACGAAACTGAGAACGCCTAGAGCACGCTGTGTCGTTCAACGATTTCGAAAACGTCCTCATACCGCAGGATAATGTCCTCGTCGTCTGTCCAGACGGCGTATTCTACGCCTGACGCGCCCTGATACTGGTATGCTCGCGTTGCCTCGAAACCATTTATGTCAAATGGGGTCGGGTCGGCAAGCCGGAGATACTTCTGTCTCACCAGAGATGGCGTCCAGGTATCGGGGTCAATGAACACCACGCTGATTTCAGTACCAGTTTCCGGCGATAGTTGAAGGCGTTTCATCGTGACGCTGTTCGTGTGCGCGGTGAAGTAATCGACGTGGGTCTCCTCATCGAACTCCAGGGTTGCCGTCCGCATGGGACCGCTTTCCCGCACAATCTGGCTAATCCAGGCACTGCCTACTCGACGACCGACGTAGCGGCGCGTACCTTCGGCCGACTCTCGATCGATGTTCACCTGCAGGGGACGCCAGTTGGGCTCCAGGATGATCTCGATCTCTTCCTCGAACTCGAGCTCGTCGGTCCGGGTGATGACCGACGTCAGGCGAATTTGATCGGATCCGACTTCGCGGGTCCAGGCCTCGGTTCCGACATCGGCGCCATCCTCGAGCACACGCGTTAGTCCTGCCCAGCGCTGCACATCGTTCATTTCGATCTCCCGTTCTCCTCCTGGTTGACGCGTCCATCGGCGGACCAGCGCCATTCGTGATCGAGGTGCAACATTCCTCGCTCTGCGCTGACGCCGGCCGGCCTGACCTCAACGGTCGTCTCTTGCCGGCTGAGAATCTGATCGTTGTCGCCGGCACGTTGAAGCGTGGCAATCAGGTGTAGTTCTCCGGACCGAATTGGCAATCGATGGATCTTCCCGCGAGCTGTCGCCAGGTTGCCGCCGTCGACAGCCTGAAGCGGAAGATCGGTCGGGACCGAGGATGATCTGCCAAACAGGTGGGATCCATCCTGATCGTAGAGGTCGATTCCCAGCGCGATATCGCCGGGTATCCCTTCGGCCGGTACCCGTAGCAGTGCCTCGACCTCCAGATCATCGCCTGCCGTCAGGACATCAGTTGAGCGGCCTTCGGAATCGAGTGCACGCATCCGCATCAGTTCGACGGAATGTGATGATCCTGCGAGGAGACGTTCGTAGTGATCGACCACGTCCGTCGCCTTGCCGCTGTCGATGAGTCGTCCGTTTTCCAGGAGGATCGCCTTGTCGCAGAAGCTCTTCACCTGCTCGGCGTTGTGCGAGACGAAGAGGATTGTCGTTCCCCGATCCTTGAGCTGATGCAGAGCGCGGTGACTCTTGGCCTGGAAGTTCGCATCACCCACTGCGAGAACCTCGTCGACAACGAGGATCTCGGGATCCATGTGCACCGCGATCGCAAATCCGAGCCGCATGAACATGCCGGACGAGTAGTGTTTGACCGGCGTATCGATGAACTGCTCGAGCTCGGCGAACTGGATGATCGAGTCGATCCGCTCGGCCATTTTCTGTCGATCGTGTCCGTAGATGCTGCCGTTCAGGTAGATGTTGTCTCGACCGGAGAGTTCAGGGTGAAACCCTGCCCCGAGTTCCAGCATGGCGTGCGTATCGCCATAGAGGTTGATCTCACCACTGGTTGGCTCAAGGATCCGGGTTACGAGTTTCAGAAGCGTGCTCTTGCCCGCACCGTTGCGGCCGAGAACGCCGAGTGATTCCCCCCACCCTACCGTGAAGCTGACGTCACGCAGGGCCCAGAAATCCTCGGCATGGCCCCGTGGCCGCACTAGCCCGATGAACCAGTCCTGAAATGAATTCCGGCGCTCGTGGTACAGCGTGAACCTGCGGGAGACATCCCGGAACTCCACGGCGATATCGGATCTGGTGTACCGACGCGACACGCTCATAATCTAGAGATGCTCTCCAATGTTCCGGTTCAGCCGCTGGCA
>SLMJ01000021.1 GCA_007133615.1 Thermomicrobiaceae bacterium
TCGCTTTCGAGCGCGAACTCCGGGGCGACGATCCGATTGCTGACTGCAGGATGGACGATCCATTCCTGCCCACCGAGTTCGACCCAGAGCTCGACCTCCCGCTGAAACAGTCGTTGCAGGTCATCGGAATGAATCTGATCGATCAGATGGTCTGTTCGAACTGCTGGAACAAGGGCTTCTCCGAAGAACGAGATCGAATTCTCGCTGGCGTGCTCGGGTCGTCGAACGTGAATCGACGCACTGTCTGCGTCGTCAACTCGTTGCAGCTCGAGATCATGCTGATCAGTGACGTCCCGGATGGCATCGATCGCCCTGGCAACCAGGTGATGATGCTCGTCCAGGCCATCATGCAGGACGTAGCCGACTGGCTCAGTTGGTTCTGGCGTTGGCGTGGGAGATGGTTCTGGCGTGGCGGTCGGTTCTGGGGTAGATGTCGGTTCGGGTTCCGGGCTCGGAGTGGGGTCTGAGTCTGTGTCTTGCTCGGGAGTGGGAGTTGGTTCCTGCTCCTCCTCTTCTTCGAGAAGGTTGCAACCGGCCAGCAGTAGAACGGACAAGGCAGTGCCAGATTTGACAAAGGCACGGCGGGTTAGCATGGAATGAACAAGGTCGCGCATCAGAACTCCCGGAATCAATTGCCGCCTGGTTACATGTGTTTCTCATAGTATCGCATTTCCGACAATTGATACATAGAGCGCTGGAACCATGCCACTCTGGCACGGTTCCAGTCTCCTTCGTTGATATCCTGGGCTGATGTGCTAGCTACTGACCGGTTCCATGATCCAGACACGCACCTGCTCAGGGACGAGATCAGCGAAGCGTTTCGCATCGTCTTCCGAACCAACGACTACGCCGTAGTGGCAGGGAATCGCGACGCTGGGCTGGATGATCGAGGCCGCCTCGGCCGCTTCTTCAGCGGTCATGACGAATACCCCGCTAACCGGGATGAACGCATAATCGACCGGTCCGATCTCCTTCATCTCCGGGATGACGTCTGAATCGCCGATGAAGTAGAAGCTCAGGTCATCGATTTCGAACAGGTAGCCGACGTGCTGGGCTTCCTTCGGGTGCGTCGCTTCACCTGAATCGCGGAACTTGGACGTTGTGTAGGCGGGAACCGCCCGGACGTTGAGTTTTCCGACGGTCGTTGTCTGCCCGGGGGACAGTTCGGTAAAGGGCTGGTCGATCTTGTCGGTTACCACCGGTCCGGCGATCACGGTTGTTTGCTCATTGCGGACCTTCGCAATGTCGTCCGGGGAGAGGTGATCTCCGTGATCGTGAGTCAGCAGCAAGACGTCCGCCGGTGGCTCACCGTGGGGAATCTTGAACGGGTCAACATAGATGGTGATTCCGCCATGTTCGATTCGGAACGCGGACTGGGCAAACCAGGTAATTTTCGGGTCCATACGTTTCTCCCTTCCAATCAAGTGGCTCTCGCAAGCTCCTGCAGGACACTATCGCGAATCATGATACCGAGTTCCGCCAGCAGCTCGACTCCGTGTTCGGCCGAAGCAGATCCCGGGTCCCCGAAGTAGCCGAGTTCGGCCCCGGCCTCGGCGAAATTGGTTGCTCCGGCGGCTAGTTTCGCAGGCAGATCTATCCAGACCGGCTCGAGTTCTTCCAGCTGGTGCCGGCGAACCAGTTCGGGCGCCTCGGCAAGGACAATCGACGTCTCGTAACGTCCCGCATGACGCGAACCGCGCTGAAACTCCTCACCAAGCCGTGATGCGTGTGGTTCCTGGCGCTGGTCAGGAAATGCAATCGGAATACCGGACTCGTTGCCCACCTGTGCTGCGACAGCTCGCACCGTCTCGACATGGGCGGGCTCCAGGTGGGCGTTGGCGATGCAGATTGCCCGGAAACCCTGCTGAACGAGATTTGTGAGCACAGACGCCAGATACGCGCCGAACGATTCCGCGTCCACCGGTGAGGTTCCCCGGAAGCATGCTCCAGCATAGCTCACTGAATAGCTGATTGGCGGAAGGACGAGTGATGGCACCGCGCTGTTGTGCAACGCGTACGAGGCGTACCGCGCCATCGCGGTGGCAATGATGACATCGCTGTTTAGCGGCAGGTGCGGACCGTGGGCTTCGATCGCACCAATCGGGAGAAGGCCGACCGGGCGAAGCTTAAGCAGGTCATCAGCCTCCGTCCAGGTCAAATGCTCGAGCATTGGCGGCTGGTACTGACTCATCTTCAGGATCCGATCGAGACATAACGAAGCACAATGACGCCTTCACTTCTCCCACGTGATGAACGGGATGTCAATCCTGGCGGAAACCCGCTTCAGATACGGGAAATCCCTATCGTTGCTGTGCTATAGTCTTGCAAATCAGTGACTGGCAGGATCCGTTAGTGGGGTGGTCACCGAATGACCAGAGGGGCGGACGCATGAAACTCGTTTTTGCGATCGTTCAGGATTACGACGCGAACCAGTTGCTGAACGCGATCACGGAAGCCGGGTACCGGTCGACGAGAATCAGCAGCACCGGCGGCTTTCTCCGGGTTGGCAACACGACGTTGATGATGGGTGTAGAGGATTCCGAGGTTCCGGATGTCCTGCGGCTGATCGATCGCAACTGCCGGGAGCGAACCGAGACGATTCAGCCGGAGATTATCGGCGATATCCACGAATGGTATCCGTCTGATCTGGTCGAAGTTACCGTCGGCGGGGCGAACGTATTTGTCCTCAACGTGAACCGTTTCGAACGAATCTGATCAGGACGTTTGACTCAATGCAGCAGGCCGGAAACTGGATGCGCCGCCAACTTGCTACGTACGGGGCAGCGATTGCGATTATCCTCAACCAGCTCGACGCTGCGCCCAGGTCAACCATTACGGAAGATCCGAATCCGCTGGTCAGAATCAGTGAGCGTTCGCCTGATTATTGCGGCTGGCATCCTGACGAAGTGATCACCAGAGCCTCCGGTGATCAGTTTGTGCTCACCTGGGATCTCAAGGGCTCTGAATCGACCGGCCCACAGATCAGCAGCAACTAATCTCTTCAGACGCACAACGCTGGAACGTTAGACCCCGGTCGACGAACAATCGACCGGGGTTTCCATCCGCAGATTCGATTGTTATGAGGTTATCAGCTTGCCACAGCGACCTTGTCGCTGGCCTCCACTTCCTCCGGAATCATCGATGAGAGCAGGCGCTCCATCGTCATGATATGGCTACAGGTACCGAGGGATTCGTAAGTGTGGCAGTTGCATGTCCATTCCCGATTGTCGAGACGGACATCGTACACATCGTGACCACCCTGGAACTTGACGTGGAGAGACTGGAATCGGGCCCGATCCGGCTCTTGAGCATAGCGGCGGGCCTTCTCGATCTTGCCGATCAACGATGAGTTCATTGGACCTCTCCGTTCCTGCTACCCGCACCGGAGGTTCGGTCCGGGACATTCAGGCATTCCTCCCTGACGCTCAAATCTGGCAAACAAAAAACACCAGCGCGCAAGGCGTCTGGTGCTTCACTCCATCAGGATTGTGTTCTTGTCTGCCAGCGGTATGTTCACCGTGGCGCTCCTTCGGCTAATGCCTGTGACGTTAACCGATTATAAACTGTTTCCAGTGACCCGTCAAAGGACGCGACAGCGTCTAGTACAATGGTCTGTCAACGTGAATCGCCAGAGTCGAGATGCGACGAGGTGAGACCAATGAGCAAGCAACAGAAACTCTCCGCGGCAATTCTGGCAGGTGGACAGAGCCGCCGGATGGGAAAAGACAAAGCGCTGCTTGAGGTTGACGGTCGCGCTCTCATCGAATACGTGATCGATGTGGCGAACAGGGTGGCCGACGAGACATTCATTGTGGCGTCAGATCGACCAGAGTATGAACAGTTCGGCTGCCCCGTTGTTGCCGACAAGTTCCCCCAGTCGGGATCGCTCGGTGGAATCTACACCGCGGTATCCGAGGCGTCGAACGACCATTGTCTGGTGCTCGCGTGTGACATGCCGTTTGTCAACGAGAAACTGCTCCAGTTTATGGTCGAGCAGGTGGATAATGCTGATGCGCTGGTTCCTGCACTTGCGGCAGAGCGCAGCGATCAGGGCGGACCAGAAACGCTTGAAACGCTGCACGCGATCTACTCGAAAGCCTGTATCCCGGCGATCGAGCGGCAACTAAATGCCGGTGTGTTCAAAGTGATCGGATTCTTCTCGGAGGTCAATGTAAAGAAGCTGCCCGAGGATGTTGTGCTCGAGTGGGACCCGCAGTTGCTGTCGTTCTTCAACACGAACACTCCCGAGGAGTTCGAGTGGGCGAAGGAACGGCTGGCTCAGCAGGCATCGTGATCTGCACGAAGTCGTTTCGGGAGTGATGTCAGGTGTCGAGACCGATCGTAACCTTTCTGACTGACTTCGGGCTGGACGATACATTCGTTGGCCAGATGAAGGCGGTCGTGCTGTCCGCGAGTCCGCACGCGTCACTCGTGGATCTAACGCACGCCGTGCCGCCGCAATCGATCCTTACCGGAGCAATTCACCTCCGTTCGGCCTGGCACTGGTTTCCCGAAGGCACAATTCACGTCGTTGTCGTTGATCCCGGAGTTGGGACAAACCGGCGGGCGATTTGTATCCGGCATCGCGGCCACGTCTTCCTCGCTCCCGATAATGGCATCCTTTCGGGCGCGTTCGGCGACGATACCCCTGAGACCGCGGTCAAACTGGAGCTGAGCAACGTTGCCGAAGGCGAGGTCTCCCGGACATTCCACGGGCGTGATGTGTTCGCACGTGCTGCAGGCCGACTGGCGAGCGGAGCAACGCTGGCCTCGCTCGGACGCGAGTTTGATCCGGCCGAGGTGATGAGGCTCGATGTTCCGAAACCGATGGTGTCCAGGTTGTCGATCTCCGGCGAGATTCTCTACGTCGACCGCTGGGGAAACGCAGTGACGAACATCTCGGCTGCCGATCTGGGGACAAACTCGCTTGAATGGTCGATACGTTGCGGAGCGTTTGCCGTAGAACGAATATGTTCAACATATGCTGATGTTCCAGAAGGGGATCCGCTGGCTGCTGTCTCCAGCATGGACACCGTTGAGATGGCGATTCGGAACGGATCTGCCGCTGCGCGGTATGATTTGGAGCAGGGGATGGCGGTCGAGATGACGAGAAATTCAGACCGGTAACGATCCTCCGAACCGAATGCATTCGATAACAGGAGCGTTCCGATGGCACGCAAGGAAAAGAAGAAGCGTTCAGGCAAAGAGAAGATCAGCCAGTCGCAGCTCCAGGCATATCGAGCTCGGCAGGAAGCAGTGCTCTCCCGTGAGGAGGTGGAACAGCGGCGTGAAGAAGAGCGTCGCCGTCAGCTCCGGCGGGAGGAACAGATGGCGGCGGAAGCCGAGATGGACTACGCCGACGTGCTTGGCATACAGCGTGAAGAGCAGGAAGAGGTTCCGACGCTTTCGCCGGAGCAGATCGCGGCCGACTACCAGAGCGTCAACAAGGAGCTCGTCCGGATTGGAATCTGGGGTGGGTTCACCTTCCTCTTGCTGATTGGAATCGCTATCTACATGACCTGAGCCGGTTCCCTCAGTTCATGAGTGAGTCAAACAGAATGACGCCCGGAACGGATTCCGTTCCGGGCGTTTCTTTGCAGGTTCGAAGCTGACTGAATTCGATCAGGATCGGACGATCGGCGGATCTTCGTCCTCATCATCGGCTGTTTCGCCGACGACTTCTTCTGGTTCGAGCGAGTCTTCTTCGGTATCGTCATCGTCGACGTCTTCAGGATCGATCGTCGTACCGGCCTCTTCTTCGTCGTCCTCATCGTCGTCGCCTTCGTCTTCATCGTAGTAGAGGACGTCCGGCAGATCATCCGGAGTGCGCTGGTCGCGCACGTACGGGCGTGGAGCCGGGAGCTTGGCCTGTGCCGGTAGCGCCAGGTGCGCGGGAACATTCGGGTCGCGATAGACCTCGCGAATGATAATCCGGACGGTGCGGCCACTCAATGCAACCACGAAGGCTTCGTACTGGTTGCCTGCTTCGACGAGCTTGCGGAGCGTTCGGGAAACGAGTGGCTCGAGCATCCCGAGCTTGTTGCCGAACTGGTCATAAACGGCAAATCCATTGGATTCATCCCGGAGATCAACCTGGCTCGCCGGGGCCAGGCGGGCGAGCGCGTCACCGATTGCCGGGCGCACCAGCTCCGTCACGTAGGTCTTGCCGGTTTCCTCGATGAAGACTGAAGCGCGAATTGCCTTAGCGCCTTCGGTCTTGACCGCCGGCGGTGGTTCGCGATCCCGAAGCTGCTCAAGGCGCTCCATGTTTCGCTGGGCGATGATATTCCCCGGATCCATCTCGTAGGCGGAGCTATACGCTTCAATCGCTTCCTCGATGCGCCCCAGCTGATCCAGTGCCTTCCCGAGGCGATTCGCCGCGGAGGAATCCTGCGGCGCGTGCTTGAGGATTTCCTGGTTGATCGTTGCGGCTTCTTCCCAGTCGCCGTCGACCGCCTTCTGCCTCGCCTGTTCGGCGAGGTTCTTCAGCGTTTTGTTCTGCGTAATGGTATGGATGTCTGCCACGTATCGTCCGTCCTCTCGCTGTCTGGTTTCCGAGCGTCGAATGATGTCCCGTTGTTTCCCTACACGCGTGCAGGTTCGTGTTCCACTTCTCCGATCAGATACCAGGTCATCGGCTCGGTGATCCGGACGTTGACGGTCTCACCCAACCAGTTTCCCGGCGCATCGAAGAATACCAGTGTGTTGCCACGCGAACGACCGCGCCAGCGGCCACGCTGCTTGCCATCCACCAGCACTTCGAGCACCTTGCCCTCGTACTGTTCATTCAATTCGGCACTGACGCGGGTCTGAAGGTCTTCAATGGCCTGGTGACGGCGCCGCTTTTCGTCCGCCGGGACCTCATCCTCCCATCTGGCCGAAAGCGTTCCCGGACGGGGAGAATACATGGCCTGGTGAACCTTCTCGAACCTGAGGTCTTCCAGCAACTTCATGGTGCCTTCGAATTGCTCCGCAGTCTCTCCCGGGAAGCCCACAATGATGTCGGTGGAGAGTGTGACGCCGGGAATCGTGTCCCGAATTCGCTGGATCCGGTCCCGGTAGTGTTCAACGGTATAGGTCCGACGCATTCGCCGAAGCACCTCGTTGTCACCCGCTTGAACCGGGAGATTGACGTGCTCACACACCTTCTCACACTGCGCCATGGTATCGATGAGGCGATCAGTGAAGTACTTTGGATGAGAAGTCAGGAACCGGATGCGCTCAATTCCATCAACCTCGTTGACGGCGATCAGGAGATCGGAAAGCTCGGTATCGCCCGGGAGATCATGTCCGTAAGCATTGACGGTCTGCCCCAGAAGCGTCACTTCTTTGACCCCTCGGGAAGCCATTTCCCGGACTTCGTTGACGATTTCGTCGAACGGCCGGCTGATTTCCCGACCGCGTCGGTACGGCACGATGCAGTACGAGCACACGAAGTTACAGCCATAGATGATCGGCACGAACGCTGAGACGCCGGTTTCATCTGAATCCGTGTCCTCATAGTAGTGAGGAAGTTCGGCGAGATCGACATCAACCTCGGCGAGTTCCGGAGAGAGCTCGGCCAGGCGTTCGAACTCTGATGGGCCGTAGAAGAGGTCCACGTGTGGGAAGCGCTCTTTCAGTTTTGCTTCCTGTCCGGTGACCATGCAGCCGGTGACGGCGATCTTCAGGTCCGGATTCGCTCGCTTGAGCCGGGCCAATGCGCCGACTTTGCCAGCGACTTTGTCTTCCGCCTGCTGTCGCACAACACAGGAGTTGACGATAATGACATCGGCGTCGTCTTCCCGCCTGGCCGGCTGAAACCCGGCGTTACGGAGAATCGCGCCAGCTTTGGCGGATTCGGCTTCGTTCATTTGACAACCGACCGTCCAGAGGAAATAGCGCTTGGCGCCAATGTCTGGTTCCTGAATGAATGAGGTTGTGCGCTCTGGCGAAAGTGGAATCACTGCGACCCTCCGGCTCAGCGTCGTCAATCCGGCATGACTGTCGACCGGAAAGTATAACGTACTCACGGATATTCCGGCATATATGAGCCGAACGGCCCGAATCGGGACAGGCAGTCAAGCCTGAGCTATGTAACGTCGGGGTGTACGTTCATCTCCGCACGTCGCCGAATTTTCCGATTACGTATACGTACATCTTATATCCGGGGCGAATGCGTGCTAGACTAGGCGACACAACCTCACACTGGACGAGTGACGTCGTGCACGGGGGATTGACAGAGAGACACATTTCGACGTCACGATCCACCCTTTGAACGGGGACAGGGCACACACCCTCAAAACGCCTTTAGGGGGGCAGTCGTTTTGATGCAGAGAAAATGTGGAACATGCAAGTACTTCGAGGAAGGCGGGATTGCGTCTTCCGGCTGGTGCAGGCATCCGGAGCGGCAGGACCTGGAACACATGGTCCTGGTGCGGAAGTCCGAGCTTGCCTGCCGGGATGGATGGGATCACGACCTCTGGGAGCCTCGAGAAAGCGGCGGTCCATCGAATCGCCCATCGAGCCAGCGCGTCTCGACAACACACTCAGGAGAGACAAACGGCGCTGCCGTTCCAACGCGGCCTCGCGTTGCCCGCAACGGCGTGGGAGTCGGACCCGGTGAACATGCTGTGCCGGTGACTCCTGGCGGCCGTGAGATCGGAACTCAGGAGAACGGTGGTTCGGACGGAGTCGATGAACTCAAGGAAGAAACGATCGTCTTTCACTCCGTGAGGAGTCGCGAGCAGCGCCCGGAACCGGCCCAGCCGGAGCCCACGGACCCTGCTCCCGCTCGCGCTGAAGCCAGCGCAGCAGTACTCGAGCGCCACAGCCCGGTGCGAGTGGTCTGGCCAGAGCGGCCGGAACACACCACAACTCAGGAGCAACCGGAGGCGGATCCACCGGAAGTGAATCCAGAAGATGCACAAAGTCGTTCACCGCGAGTTCAGCAAAGCGGTGCCACCGAGCAGTTCGAGGTCGAGCCGGTCAACGATGCGTCGTTCGGTGTTGCCGAGGCGGACGCAGCAACCGATGTTGACGAAACTCCCGAGGTCGAGGATGCATCCGAATCTTATGATTCCGGGCAACTACCAATGCTTCAGACCGGCAATGCCTGCTGCCGGAATTGTCGTGACTTCATACCAGCGAAGAATGGACAGGGCGGATTCTGCGATAATCCGTTCGCCTTTGATCAACGTCAACAGGTGTCAGGGGACACCGTTGCTTGCCAGGGGTCATTCGGAAGCTGGTGGTCACCGTCAGACGACTGGTGGATGGAACGGGCCGATATCGCCCACCATTCTGCCCCAACTCCACTGGTCAATCACCTGATCCGGCAGATCAGAAGTCGATATCTTGAAGAAGAAGGGTCGACGGAGGGGCAGCAAAGGTCGTAAGATTAGGCCGTACAGGTGGGTAACCGGCAGATTTGGGGGGCTGCGGACCGTGCCTTTTCGGGGGAAAGGGAATACGGGAGAGCAATCGGGCTGGGGTGGACATCACCTCACCGGCTTTGGTCGATTCCTGAGACAGGCTCGTGAATACAAAGGCGTAAGCCTGCGGGAGGCGGAGAAGAAGACCCGCATACCCCGGGCTCATCTTCATGCGCTGGAGAATGAAGACTTCGATCAGCTGCCACCGTTGATCTACGCCCGCGGGATTGTGCGGAACTACGCACAGTATCTCGGACTCGATCCAATGGACGCTCTGCAGCGCTTCGAGCAGAGCCACGGGCAGCGTAGTGGCGAGTTCAAAGTTGTTCCCGCCGTCAAGACGACCGAAGTTCCCTCTCACTGGGCCCCCAACTTCGCAATTATCGCGTTTATGGTGATTATGTCCGCGGTGATCTTCGCCTGGATGTACTCCGCCTACTTTGCTCCGCCGGACCCCAACGGTGAAACCACCGAGCAGGCCGTCCAGACCCCGGAACCTGATCAGGAAGTAGCCGTCATTGACGACGAAGATGACGATGAACTCTCCGAGGGTGGTGGCGAGGCGCTAATGCCGCTCCAGCAAGAGTTACGAGACGAAGAGTCTGAAACACAGGCAGCGCAGCAGTCGGAGTCTGAGCAGAATTCAGAACCGAACGCGCAGTCCGGGAATAGCAACTCCGAAGCTGAACCGGAATCGACGGATGAATCTGCTCCGTCACAGCCTGCGGATACCCCTGGATTTAATCGATTTGTCATAACCGTGACCGATCGGGTCTGGGTGCAGGCGACGGTTGATGGTGAGGTCGTACTCGACGACGAGATTCAGCCCGGAGCAACGCATATCTTCGAGGGCGAATCCATGTCGGTCAGATCGGGCAATGCCCCGTTCGTGAATGTCTCGGTTAATGGCGACGACCGCGGTGCGGTCGGTGATTTCTGGGACGCAACAAATACCTACCCCTAGTTACCAGCGCAGAGAAGTACAAGCTAATGCGGGCGTTGAACGCTTGCAGTGAGCGCCTCATCTGTGTGGACCGGCTCTTTCCAGTTTCCGGTTGCCGGAATTGGAGCCATGATGTGAAGCGCTCGGGGTCGGATTTCTACTTCGAACGGCGTCATGCCTATGTAATCCCCGTCGAATTCGTAGGGTGCGGGCGGGTCGCTCTCGATTCGGAGCGATTTGGCGCGCGTCTGGTAAATGTAACGTGAGCGGTGCGCGCGTCCGAGGACAATCCAGGCAGCGAGACTGAATGCCGCTGCAACGTTCGGCGGACGAAACACCAGAAGATCGAGATATCCATCGTCCTGTCTGATGTCCTTACCGACCTCAAACTTCGGATTGACGACGAACGACCCGTTTGCGACGAGCACCAGGCGGGCGTCGGTCTCAAACGACTGGCCGTCTGCGGTAATCGTGTATTTCCACGGGCGGATACCGAGATGTTTCAATGCCGGGGGAACGTATGCCAGCCAGGCGAATATGCGCTTGAGCGTCGGGTGTGCGTCCCGAAACATGAGCGAGTCAATTCCGCTACCGGCCATGTGGAGGATGACCCGGTCACCCGAGACCCCGACGTCAATCCATCGGGGTGACATCTGCCCCTGTAACGCTCGCGCCGCCCGAAAGGGGTCTCCAGGGATCCCGAGGCCACGGGCAACGACGTTGGTAGAGCCGTTGGGGATAATCGCCATATCGACGTCTTTGCCCATGATACCCGCGGCAACGTGAGCAACGGTGCCATCGCCACCGACGGCAATGATCAGATCAGTCTCATCTGCGGCATTGCTGGCGAGTTCTCGCTCTTCCCCAGCGTATGAGCTGAAACGAAACTCAACATCATAAGCTGGTTCGAGCACTTTGCCGATAAACCAGGCGACCTTGTCTCCTGGTAGTCGCCCGGTGTTCGGGTTCATGATAGCGATGGCACGCTGTTGCTCGGACATCAGGCAGATTGCTGTTCGACCCGGAATCTCAGGATCGCACCGATCCCGCCGAGTCGTCCCAGATGCTCCTTCTGCTCATCGTTGTCGATCACTGAAATCGCCGATCCCTGCTGGAATGCAGTGGTAATCAATCCGGGAATAATGTTGTCCATATCCCGAATTTCGTCTGATTGGCAGAAAACGCAGGTGTTGCCCTCACCAGGGGCAACGCTCATCGCACCGCACTCCTTGCAGACAATCCCACTGGATCGTACGTCCGAATCGACCACCAGACTCTGAACCTGACCGCGCTGCAAAGCCTCCAGCGTCTCAGTGAGACCATGGACGCCCAGATCGTTAGCCTTTGATTCACTTTCGACCTGTTCGATGAGTGTCAGTTTCCGCTTGCGGATGTAATCGGCGAGAACATCGCGAGCGTTGTCTCGCACGTCGTTGATGTTGGCTTCCATCAACAAGCGGACGTGGCCGATAACCCGGTCCTGCACGTACTGATGCAGGGTTGATTCGAAACCGGACACCACTTCCTCGGGGCCCGCCAGAATCAGGTGGGTGTACTCTTTATTCTCCAGCATCTGAAAGAGTTTCTCGGCAACTCTCTTGAAGTGCCGGTGAACATGATCTTCAATGTGACGCTCGAACCGCGCCTGAGACCAGCCGCCTTGATCGTGTTGTCCGGGGACCTCATCATCTTCGAGCTGGCTATGCTCGTCGAGATGATCGAGATAACCAGTCAGAATCCTGGCCTGATCACGCGAGATAATGCAGATGCAATACGGATCGAAGTCTTCGACCAATCGGATCAATGGGGCCAGGTTTGGCCTCGCATCGACAATCGCCGACGATTCGATGATATCCGGTGTCGAACGAGTCTCAACGATTCCGTCATCCGGAGACGCGAACAGCGCGATCCCGCGACCGTATTTGCCCGCGTTGTCGCGAATATACACCCGAATATCCTCGAACAATTCGCTGAATGCGTCGGGTAGTTCGTTTCCACTTTCGTGCTGAAACCGCTGATTCGCTGAGCGCAGCAGGTTCTTGAGTTCGATGTTGTAGTCCGTATCGCTCTTGTCCTTGAAAAGCGGCAGATACAGACTCAGCAGGTGACCTTCTGGATGGTCAAGCCGACTGATCGCTTCCAGATCAGTGCGCGTAATCACGCGATCCCTCCTGACGTGTTCGTTTGATACGGGAAAGCTGACACATTCCACCTTGCGGATGGGTAGTGCGTGTGCCTACTCGAATTCTTCTTCCGGGCCGAATATCTTCTCGGTAATGAAGTTCGCCAGCCACGCTGCGGCCGCTGCCAGGACCAGATTCAGGATCCCCCGGACGACGTTTCGTGTCATTCGCTCATCCCCCAATTCGTCGATCATCTTCGTGCAACTTTGCCGGATCGGGACGGTTCGTCACTCGATTCCGGAAATTTATTGCTGGGCGTGAAAACGCACGTTCCCTGCCGTGGTTCAGTCTAGCACGAGGCGGCTGGTTATTCGCGCAAGCGAGGGACGTGTCGCGGTCTGGTAGCTGAATCGCGCCACCCTGTCAGCACGCCGGCGACAAGCAGCCCCGCGACGGCGATCACGGGGATGATCAGGAGATCGATGACGGTGAGATTCCCGATCAGCGACGCGCCCAGGCCCGGGATGAATTTGAGGAGCCATACGAGCGGTTCGGTGACAGTCTGCACTCCACCGGGGATTGTTGCCTCGCCCGACTCACTGACGAGCAGCGTTGCCACGCGAATGAGCATCAGGGTCACGATCAGTGCGGTGGTATTCAGCACGAGTGCCCGAAGGGTTTCGGTGTTGCTCAGATCAATTCTTGGCGTGCGCGTCCTTGGTGGCTGCATCGTTTGTTCAACCTCTGGCCTGCAGCAAGCTGGCAAGTTCGGTCACGATGCGAGCAGCCAGATCGTGCTTTGACATCAGCGGGAGATCCTCGGGATCTGATCCAGGTCGAAAGAAATGCGCCTGATTTTCATCAGACCCCATCGCCTGTCGTGCGTTGTTGGCAACCAGCAGATCCACCCCCTTGGTCTGCAGTTTCTTCATGGCGTATTCGGTGAGGTTTTCCGTTTCCGCCGCGAAGCCAACTTTCACCAGTCCTTCCCTCCGTGTCGTGGCAAGGATGTCGACTGTGCGCTCCAGCTGGATGATCATGTCATCGTCGGATTTCTTGACCTTTTCCGCACTGATCTCGCTCGCAGCGTAATCACCGACTGCTGCGGACATTATCAGCGCATCAGCAAATTCAGTGGCCGATGTCACCGCCTCGTGCATGTCCGCGGCGGAATCAACGGCAACCGTCTCTGCGCCCACCGGCGGAGCAAGCTCGGTTGGAGCCGTGATAAGCGTCGTCCGCGCTCCGGCATCGATAAGCGCCTGTGCAATCGCGTACCCCATTTTTCCGCTGGATCGGTTCGAGATGTATCTGATCGGATCCAGCGGCTCGCGGGTTGCTCCGGCAGAGACCACGACATGCTTGCCGGAGAGCGGGCCCGTGTTGCCCACGATCTGCCGGATCGTTCCCAGAATCACGTCGGGTTCCACCAATCGACCGTAGCCGATGATTCCGGAGGCAAGCTCGCCCTGGTCCGGGCCAACGATGTGAATGCCGCGTGACCGGAGCGTATCCAGATTGGCCTGGGTCGCCTGGTTCAGGTACATATGATGGTCCATCGCCGGAGCGATGAGAATGGGAGCAGGACAGGCGAGCGCGCTGACTGTCAGCATATCGTCAGCAAGGCCGTGTGTGATCTTCGCAATGGTGTTCGCCGTCGCCGGTGCGATCACCATGATGTCCGCCTGTTCGGCAAGTGTTACGTGACCAGCTTCGGCTTCAGTCCATTGTTGAAACACATCGCGGCGGACCGGCTGCCGAGTGAGAGTCTCGAACGTCAGAGGAGTGACGAACCATTCGGCGGCCTCGGTCATCAAAACGTCGACACGTGCTCCAAACTGGCGGAGCTGTCGAACGAGTTCGATCGACTTATAGGCAGCAATTCCACCGCTCACGCCGAGCAGTACTCGTTTCCCCTGGAGATTCGAACTCATTCAGCTGGGCACCCCGTCTATCTGCTTTCGCAGATTCAACAACCGGATTCGCAGTCCAGACCGGCGTCAGGACAGTGGGTTGCTTCGACCCTCCCGGACCAGACGCTTGAACCGCGTTTCGACCACGGTGCGGATTTCCCGAAAACCATGTTCCAGCCTCGGAAGCGCAAACCACATTGCGCCGATTGCGAAGATCGACCCAGTCAGCATTCGCAGTTCCCAGACGCTTTCCCGGAGTCCGAAGAGCTGTGTGAACCCGTCGATCGCCATCGGCGTGGAAAACAGGATCAGCATCCGGAAACTTAGTGGTGGAAGTCGATCGCGAACGCAGGCATAGGTGATCCCGCCGATAAACGATGCGACATAAATTGTCGACATCCGATGGCAGAGCGCCATCTGTTCACCAAACAGGGTGAAACTGCGCTCCGGCATCTGATGGCAGATCAATCCGAAGGTCGTGAAGAGCCATGCGGCGGCGCTTTCGTACCCCTGAGAAGCGATGAATGGAATGATGATGGGCATCGAAGCCAGGAAAAAGGCGACCAGGTTAAACGCGAGCAGCCAGTGCCTGGCGAACCGGTAGATATGCCGGTCGATCCTGATGATCAGTGGCTCTTGTTTGACCCTGGGCAGGGTTTGCGATGAGTCTGCCATCCGCCTGCGACCATTTCGGGGTGTGTCGTTCGTCCGCGTTCCGCGACAACTATAACTGATTTCGTTGAAATGTCGGCAATGGTCGCACGTCACCGACAGGGAATGGTAGACTGTGCCGAACTATGCTCTGGCGGGAGAACGCCGCCGGTGAGCATGGTGGTGTTTGCATGTTGACAGCGCCGGGCCTGGCCACTATAATTCATGTTTGCTGATTGGTGGTCGCTCGGGCATGCGGAACAATTGTAGGATCATATTCGAGAACCGATTCGGTCCCATGCGTCGGGAAGGGTACGTATTGCCCACCGACGTTTTCGTGTCCCCGACGATACAGCAAGAGTCGTCATACTGAGGTGTATTCGGGTCCACCTGCTGGTACATGGAGTGCGTAGCCGGGTGAGACCCTTGTTTGTCCCGCCGTTCCACACATATTAGAGGAGTAGTGAATGGCCATAACTGTCCGAGACCAGGGAGTCGCCGGAGTCAGTAAGGACCAGGTCCTCTCCAATCTGGGGATTGGCCGCCGATCCTACGCCAGCATTCCGACCGTTCTGGAAATGCCGAACCTGGTGCAGCTTCAGATCGACTCGTTTGACTGGTTCAAATCGGATGGCCTGAGAGAGCTCCTGCAGGAGATCTCACCGATTGAAGACTACAACAACAAGATGACACTGGAGTTCCTCGAACACTGGTTCGATGAACCCCGGATCTCCGAAGATCTCTGCCGCGAGCGGGATATGACCTATGCCGCACCGCTGCGGATCAAGGTGCGTCTAACGGTGCGTGAAACCGGTGAAATCAAGGAAAGCGACGTTTTCCTGGGTGATTTCCCGATCATGACGCCGAAGGGTACTTTCCTTATTAACGGCGCCGAGCGCGTCGTCGTTTCCCAGCTGGTTCGCTCGCCTGGTGCGTACTTCGATCTAACCGAAGACAACGCGACTGGCCGCCGGCTGTGCGGAGCGAAGCTGATCCCGAGCCGAGGAGCCTGGCTCGAATTCGAAACGTCCAACCGCAACGTTCTGTCTGTGAAGGTGGACCGGAAGCGCAAGCTCCCGGCAACCGTTCTGCTCCGCGCGCTCAATCTGGGCGACAACGATGACATCCGCGCGCTGTTTGAGGACGTTGACGACGCCGACATGAATTTCATCGAGAGCACGCTCGAGCGGGATACGACCGAGACCCCCGAGGATGCTCAGGTCGAACTCTATCGCCGGCTCCGCCCCGGTGACCCGCCGACCAAGGAGAACGCGTCTACGCTTCTTCAGAACCTGTTCTTCGATCGGCGACGATACGATCTTGCCCGCGTCGGACGTTATCGTCTGAACAAGCGGCTCGAGCTCGATATCGGTCTCGATACGCGTGTCCTGACTAATGAAGATCTGATCGAGATTGTCCGGCGGATGATCCTGATCAACCTCGGCAAGGATCGCCCGGATGACATCGACCATCTCGGTAACCGCCGTATTCGAGCGGTTGGCGAGCTGATTCAGATGAATGTCAGGACGGGACTGCA
Source organism: Thermomicrobiaceae bacterium (assembly GCA_007133615.1). Taxonomy (GTDB): domain Bacteria; phylum Chloroflexota; class Chloroflexia; order Thermomicrobiales; family Thermomicrobiaceae; genus SLMJ01. The sequence goes on from SLMJ01000021.1 coordinate 16,581, forward strand.
GCGACTGGAGCGTGGCATCCGAGAACGGATGACCATCCAGGACATTGAATCGGTTACCCCGAATGGTCTCATCAGCACGACCCGGCCGGTCATGGCCTCGGTTCGTGAGTTCTTCGGTGGCAGTCAGTTGTCCCAGTTCATGGATCAGACCAACCCGCTGGCCGAGCTGACGCACAAACGCCGGCTCTCTGCGCTCGGACCGGGTGGTCTCAGCCGGGATCGCGCTGGATTCGACGTCCGGGACGTTCACTACTCCCACTACGGCCGGATCTGCCCGATTGAAACGCCGGAAGGCCCGAACATCGGATTGATCGGTTCACTGGCGAGCTACGGACGCATCAACCAGTACGGATTCATCGAAACTCCGTATCGCCGGGTTCTGAATACGATCGATCTCAAGGATTCCGAAAGTGCAGAGCGGCTGGTCGGCCGAACGATTCGCACAGACGTCAAACATCCGGATTCTGGCGAGGTTCTGGCTCAAGCTGGGACCGTGGTTGACGAAAATCTGAAGAACTCGCTGCTTGAGTCTGGGGTCTCCATCGTTCGGATCGCCCCGTTCGTAACGGACCAGATTGAGTACCTCTCGGCGGATCGCGAAGACGACTTCGAGATCGCCCAGGCGAACACGAAGCTCACCGAAGACATGGGCTTCCTGCATGATCGTGTCTCGACTCGAAAGGGAAGTCACTTCTCGATTGAGTCGGCAGATCGAATCGATTACATGGACGTTTCGCCGAAGCAGGTCGTGTCCGTCGCGGCGTCTCTGATTCCGTTCCTCGAACACGACGACGCGAACCGCGCCTTGATGGGTGCGAACATGCAGCGCCAGGCAGTACCCCTGGTGCGTCCACAGGCGCCCGTTGTTGGTACCGGTGTTGAGTTCCAGACCGCGCGTGACTCCGGTCAGGTGCAGGTTGCGAATGCTGCCGGCACGGTCAAGTCCGTGACCTCGCAGAAGATCGTGATCGAACGTGAGGACGGCGCTGAAGACGAATACAACCTTCTGAAGTTCATTCGCTCGAACCAGGACACCTGCATCAACCAGCGGCCCGCCGTTGAAGTTGGCCAGCAGGTGAACATCGGGGATGTTGTCGCCGACAGCTCCAGCACCGAGAATGGTGAGCTGGCGCTCGGCCAGAACATTCTCGTGGCCTTCATGTCCTGGGAGGGTGGTAACTTCGAGGACGCGATTCTGATCAGTGAACGACTGGTGAAGGACGACGTCTTTACATCTGTTCACATTGAAAAGTATGAAACCGAGGCCCGGGATACCAAGCTGGGCCCTGAGGAGATCACGCGCGATATTCCGAACGTTGGTGAGGACAGCCTCGCCAACCTGGATGAGGACGGGATCGTCCGCATCGGCGCGGAAGTCCGGCCAAACGATATTCTCGTCGGTAAGGTCACGCCGCGCGGTGAGACCGAGCTTTCGGCAGAGGAACGCCTGCTCCGGGCGATCTTCGGCGAGAAGGCCCGCGAGGTGAAGGACACAAGCCTTCGCGTACCGCACGGTGTTCACGGCAAGGTGATCGATGTCAAGCAGTTCCGCCGGGACGACGGCATCGAGCATGAGCTGCCGGCGGGAGTAAACGAACTCGTTCGGGTCAGCATCGCCCAGAAGCGCAAGATCTCTGAGGGTGACAAGATGGCGGGTCGCCACGGAAACAAGGGTGTGATTTCCCGCATCCTGGCCGAGGAAGACATGCCATACCTGCCGGATGGAACACCGGTAGACATCATCCTGAACCCGATCGGTGTACCGTCTCGTATGAACATCGGTCAGGTGCTGGAAACGCATCTCGGCTGGGCCGCAAGCCGGCTCGGAATCCGGATTGCGACGCCAGTGTTCGACGGGGCCTCTGAGGATGAAATCCGCGAACTGCTCGAGCAGGCTGAAGTGCCGCTCGACGGCAAGGTGGATCTCTACGACGGTCGGACCGGCGAAAAGTTCGACCGCCCGGTCACGGTCGGGATCATGTACATTCTCAAACTCGCCCACCTTGTCGAGGACAAGATCCACGCCCGGTCGACTGGTCCGTACTCGCTGGTCACGCAGCAGCCGCTGGGTGGTAAGGCGCAGTTCGGTGGTCAGCGGTTTGGCGAGATGGAGGTCTGGGCGCTCGAAGCCTATGGCGCGGCCCATACTCTGCAGGAGATGCTCACGGTCAAATCGGACGACGTTGTCGGCCGTGTCAAGACCTACGAAGCGATCGTGAAGGGTGAGCCGATCGTTGAAGCTGGTGTGCCGGAATCATTCAAGGTTCTGGTGAAGGAGCTTCGCAGCCTTGGCCTCTCGATTGAAGTGATCAACGAAGATGAGCAGACCGTGGACTTCACCGAGGATACGTCTCGCGATCTGCTGACGAATCTCGACCGCATCAACCTGAGCGGTTTCGAGCGGACCGAAGAGTAGTTGCAGATCTTTCGACAGGCTCAGGAGTGAGTGGCTAATATGCAAACAATGAGAGCAACAGGTCGAGAGCGGGACGCCCAGCGAAATGCGCTGGATGTCAACAACTTCGACGCAATCAGGATCAGCCTGGCTTCTCCGGAAGCGATCCGAAGCTGGTCGTACGGTGAGGTCACCAAGCCGGAAACGATCAACTACCGGACGCTCAAGCCGGAACACGGCGGTTTGTTCTGCGAGCGCATCTTCGGTCCGACCAAAGACTGGGAATGCTACTGCGGCAAGTACAAGCGCGTCCGGCACGCCGGGACGATCTGCGACAAATGCGGTGTTGAAGTCACCCGGTCCAAGGTCCGCCGTGAGCGGATGGGCCACATTGAGCTCGCCGCACCGGTCGCGCACATCTGGTACGTAAAGGGCACGCCGAGCCGTCTCGGGTTGCTGCTGGATATTTCTCCACGCAACCTGGAGCGCGTGCTCTACTTCGCCTCGTACCTGATCACCACGGTTGACGAAGAGGTTCGCGACGAGCTGATCCGGACGATCCAGGCGGAGCTCGATGCCGAGATCGAAGAACTCGATCAGGAACTCGAGCAGCGCACGTCTGAGATCAGTTCCGAGAGCGAGACCGAGCTCAGCAGCCTGAAGCAGGGTGCTGAGAGCCTCGGAAACACAGTCGACGAATGGCTCGACGAGCAGATCAAGTCGGTCGAAGCCGAAGCGGCTGAGATCCGCACGAAGCTCGAAGAGCAGATGAACGAGTCTGCGACTGAGACGCTTGCATTCCGTGATCGAACGATTGTCTCGGAAGGTGAAGCGATCAATGAGGACCGCCTGTCTGCGCTCACGGAAGCGCTGCAGGAGGTTCGTGATGAACTCAAGGGTCAGGCTGAACACGATTCGAGTTCCGGCAAGGCGCTGGCCGAAGCCGAGCAGGATCAGATTCAGCAGCAGACCGACGAGCGCATCCGCAAGATTCAGGATGAAATCGACCAGCAGAAGAAGTCGCTGCGTTCTGAAGCGGACGACATGGTCCGCCAGATTAGCGACCTCAAACCCTTGCAGATTCTCACCGAGAATCAGTACCGGGAGTTGCAGGAGCTGGCGCCGGGCGCGTTCCAGGCCGGAATGGGTGCTGACGCCGTGTACGACGTCGTTTCCAAACTGGACCTCGACGAACTGGCAATCGGTCTTCGCACCGAGATCCAGTCACTCGTTGGTCAGCGCCGGAAGAAGGCAACCAAGCGACTGCGAGTGGTTGAAGCCCTGCGCAAGAGCGGAAACCGGCCGGAGTGGATGATCTTCACGGCGCTTCCGGTTATCCCGCCGGATCTGCGCCCGATGGTTCAGCTCGACGGTGGTCGTTTTGCCACCTCCGACCTGAACGATCTCTATCGGCGCGTGATCAACCGCAACAACCGCCTGAAGCGCCTCCTTGAACTCGGCGCTCCAGAGATCATTGTCCGGAACGAGAAGCGGATGCTTCAGGAGGCAGTGGATGCGCTGATCGACAACGGTCGCCGCGGCCGGGTCGTCTCCGGTAGTGGCAAGCACAAGCTGAAGAGCCTTTCCGACATGCTCAAGGGTAAGCAGGGGCGATTCCGCCAGAACCTGCTCGGAAAGCGTGTCGACTACTCGGGTCGGTCGGTCATCGTGGTTGGCCCGGATCTTCGCTTGCACGAATGTGGACTGCCCAAGCGGATGGCGCTGGAGCTGTTCAAGCCGTTCGTGATGCAGAAGCTGGTGGTTCACGGCCACGCGCACAACATCAAGGCCGCCAAGCGGCTGGTTGAGCGGGTTGATCCGAGCGTCTGGGAAGTGCTCGAAGACGTCATCAAGGACTACTTGGTTCTGCTGAACCGGGCGCCAACCTTGCACCGTCTCGGTATTCAGGCGTTCGAGGTCAAACTGATCGAGGGTTCGGCCATTCAGCTGCATCCACTGGTCTGCGCGGCCTACAACGCTGACTTCGACGGTGACCAGATGGCCGTGCACGTGCCGCTGTCAGCCGAAGCACAGCGCGAGGCTCGGGAGCGAATGCTTTCGACCAAGAACCTGCTGGACCCGTCGGACGGTGATCCCGTCATCACGCCGACCCAGGATATCGTGCTGGGCTGCTATTACATGACGATGGAAACCGGTGGCCAGCGCGGCAGCGGAAAGGTCTTCACCGGACCGAGCGAAGTCGTTCTGGCTTACGAGAGTGGTCTGATCGATCTCCACGCGGCGATTCGGGTGCGATTGGACGGAAATGGTCATGGGCCACAGATCCTGGACACGACTGTCGGTCGCGTCCTGTTCAACCGGGTGATTCCGGATGAACTCGGTTACTGGAACCAGACGATGGACCGGAAATCACTGGGTAACCTGGTGGCTACCTGCTATCGGGATCTTGGCGCGGAACGCACCGCCCAGATGGCCGACGAGATGAAGGACATCGGGTTCCACTTCTCAACCACCGGCGGTCTGACAATGGGCCTCTCGGATGTTCACATTCCGGAGTCCAAGACTGAAATCATCGATTCCGCCGAATCCCAGGTTATGGAGATCGAGCGGCAGTACCGGCGTGGTCTGATCACCGCATCCGAGCGTCATCGTGAGGCTATTTCCATCTGGAACGACGCCCGCGACAAACTGGCGGACGCTGTGGAACAGGGTCTCGGTGCTGATAATTCGCTCTTCATGATGAGTAACTCGGGTGCGAAGGGTAACATGACCCAGATCACCCAGATGGCCGGTATGCGTGGCCTCATGCTCGACCCCGGCGGGAACATCCACGAGTTGCCGATTCGGTCAAACTTCCGTGAAGGTCTCTCCGTGCTGGAGTACTTCATTTCGACGCACGGTGCTCGGAAGGGTCTGGCAGACACGGCGCTACGAACCGCTGACTCCGGTTACTTGACCCGCCGGCTCGTGGACGTCGCGCAGGATGCGATCGTCACCGAAAACGACTGCGGCACCACTGAAGGTATGTGGACAAGCGTTGCTGAGATGCCGGATGTCGATTCATTCCGGGATCGCGTCACGGGTCGCACCGCCGCGCTGCAAATCACCGACCCGAATACTGGCGAAGTGATCGCCGAGCGCAACGAAGAACTCGACGAGTTCAAGGTTGAGAAGGTGATCGAGAGCAACGTTGACCGGATCATGATCCGCTCGTCAATGAGCTGTGAAGCCGAGTTCGGCGTCTGCCGCTATTGCTACGGTCGAAACCTTGCTTCCGGCGCAGTTGTCGGAATGGGCGAATCGGTTGGCATTATCGCCGCCCAGTCCATTGGTGAGCCTGGCACGCAGTTGACAATGCGTACCTTCCATACAGGTGGCGTTGCTGGTGAGGACATCACCACTGGTCTTCCGCGTGTTGAGGAGCTCTTCGAGGCTCGCGAGCCAAAGGGTAAGGCGGTTATCGCCGAGCGCTCCGGTGTTGCAAACATCATTGAAGATGACACCGGGCGGAAGGTCGTGATCACCGAGGAAGAACTTGTCACCGAACAGTACGCAGTGCCGGAGAACTTCAACGCGACGATTACGGACGGCAATGAGGTCGCAGTCGGGCAGGTAATCGCCGAGCCGGCGGATGACAGCGATGCCGAGCCGGTCGTGGCGACGCTTGACGGCATCGCCCATCTGGACGAGCAGACGATTATCGTTCGTCACGAAGGCGAGCAGCGGGTTGAGTATCCGGTAGCGATGTCGGCAAACATCCGGATCGACGACGGTGACTACGTTGCCGCCGGTACCCAGTTGACCGACGGTAACCTGGACCCACAGGAAGTGCTCGAGACACTCGGCGCGTCTGCGGTGCAGAAGTACATCGTCGATGAGGTTCAGAAGGTCTACAAGTCGCAGGGTGTTGTCACCAATGACAAGCACATCGAGGTGATTGTCCGCCAGATGCTGCGCAAGGTGGCAATCGAACAGCCGGGTGACTCTGATCTGATGTTCGGCGAGATGATCGACCGGTTCCAGTTGAACCAGATCAACGAGGAACTGATCGCTCAAGGTGGCGAGCCGGCAACTGCTCAGCAGGTGCTGCTTGGTATTACCAAGGCATCGCTGGCAACGGACAGCTTCCTCTCGGCGGCCTCCTTCCAGGAGACCACCCGGGTGCTGACCGAAGCGGCGATTCAGGGCAAGGTCGACCACCTGCGCGGCCTGAAGGAAAACGTCATCATCGGCAAGCTGATCCCGGCCGGCTCGGGCTGGCAGGTCCAGGAGCGCAAGCAGGCTGCGGCAATGAGTGCGCAGGATGAAGCGAACCTGGCCGCGATGTCTGAAGGTGCTGCGGCGACGGCAACCGCCGAGCCAGAGGTCGAGCCGA
>SLMJ01000282.1 GCA_007133615.1 Thermomicrobiaceae bacterium
ACAGGTGCGAAGAAAGGATACAAGCATGAACCTGACGAGCCTCGAACGATTGTTTGTACACGAACTCAAGGACCTCTATAGCGCGGAGAACCAGCTGCTGCAGGCACTTCCGAACATGTCGGAGGCTGCCTTTACCCAGCAACTGAAGGACAAATTCGAGAGCCACCGCAAGGAGACCGAGAAACACGTTCAGCGGCTGGAAGAGATCTTCGAGGATCTAGACTTTGAGCCGGGCGGCGAAGAGTGTGATGGCATGGCCGGCCTGATCTCAGAGGGCGAAGAGATCATCCAGATGGACGGCGATGACTCGGTCAAGGATGCTGCGCTGATTGCCGCCGCCCAGCGCGTTGAGCACTATGAGATCGCTGGATACGGCACCGCACGCAGTCTGGCGCGTCATCTCGGGAATCAGAAGGCGGAAGGACTGCTTCAGCAGACGCTGGAAGAAGAGGCGGCCGCAGACAAGGCGCTCACCAATCTCGCGGAAAGCGGATCGCACATCAACAAGATGGCAATGGGCTAACGAGCACCCTTGAACTCATCCGCTCTGGCAAGCTGCCCGGACCATACAGTCCGGGTAGTTCGCATTTAAGCGCTCTAATTGCTCCGCCACTCTGTCGAATGCAGATGGAATCAGATGAGTGCAACCAGGATCAGTCCGAATGGGACCGTTCATCGGCAAGAACTGGCCAGATCCCCTGTAGAACCCGTTCGGCGTCGTGACGGATGAGCCGTTCAGTGGTTGAGAAATGTCCGGCCACAACATGAGGAACGAGTTCTCTGACGGCATCGAGATCAGCAGGCACTGGGAACGCCTGCTCCCGCGCATAAGCTTCCAGCAGCGGTTCCGGATAGGCGCTCGTGCTGATGAGCACGGTATCCACACGCCGGCCCAGGTATGTGTGGACTTCCCGAACGAAATCGGATGCTCGGAAGTCGTCGGTCTCTCCGTGCTTGGTCATTACATTACAGACATAGATGATCTCGCCCTCGCAGCTTCGGATCGCCTCGGCGATTCCACCGACCAGCAGGCACGGGATAATGCTGGTATAGAGGTCTCCAGGACCGATGATCACGGTATCGGCGCGCTCCAGCGCCTTCCTGGCCCGTACCGAGGCATGGACATCAGGTTCGAGATATACCCGCTCGATCGGTCTGACTTCCCGGCCGGCTGGCCGATCGATCGATGACTCGCCCCGGACAATCGTTCCGTTGTCCAGCTCTGCGCAGAGCGTGGATTGCTTCAGGGTGACCGGAATGACGTGACCGGCGGTGTTGAGGATCTCGGCGGCGTCTTCCAGCGCTTCCAGCAGGTCGCCATCATTGAGATCCTGCAGCGAATGCAGGATCAGATTTCCAAGCGAGTGCCCTCCCAGCTCTCCGTGTTCCGAATCGGGAAACCGGTAGTTGAAGACGTCACCCCAGAGCCGGGATGAGCGGGAGAGGGCAACCAGCGCCTGCCGGAGATCGCCGAGCGGGAGCGGGCGGCCGAACTCGTCGATCAGTCGACGGGATGAGCCCCCGGAGTCCGACATCGTCACGATCGCCGAAAGATTCCCGGCAACCTTCTTGAGTTCGGAGAGCATCGTGAATGAACCGGTGCCGCCGCCCATCGTGACGATCCGGTCGTGAACCTGTAAGTTGGAGCGATGCCGGATCATTTCGTTGGAAGATCCTTCCGGTGAATCAGTTAGAACGCTCGAAACTGGCCACGATCATCCCGTAATAGGCCGGGGCCTCATAGGAAAGCACTTCTCCGCTCATCGGGACCAGTTCCATTGCTCCAGCGAGCATGAGTGTCTGCCAGAGCCCGTCGATCGCCGCGTTCTGCACTTTTTCCTCGGGCAAGTCAATCAACCGGCCCGGGTCGCTTTCCCGCAACGCATCGACCACCATCTCGTCAACGACGGGTGCATCGGGGTGGGCATCGTGAGCCGGTGTGGACTTGTGGGTGTGCGCCCAATCGCAGGATGCAATAAAGACGATCCGGCGGGAGTCCTTCTCGGCAGCTTCGGCGATCGCCTTACCGAATTCGACCATCGTCGAACGGGGCAATGATCGCTCCGGGTTCACGATTACGACGGGCGCCACGGTTTCCTCGAACTCGGTCGTCTCGAAAATATGCGCCAGAACGTGCCCCATGCCGACCATGTTCTGCTGTTTGCCGGCGAACCAGAGCGGGGTGATAACGCCCCAGTCAAGCGGGATCACGCTCTGATCGCGCCGATTTCCGGCGAACCCGGCCATCGCAATCGGTATGTTTCGAACCCGCGCATCTTCGGCGATCTGATCGGTCAGCGCGGCATCGACGGGAATGTTCATCTCCAGCGTCCGGCCGCCCCAGTGAAGCGTGCCCGCTCCACGGGCCACTGCTGCCAGGGTGATCATGTTCTCGACGCGGAAACCGTGTGGTGTGGCGATGACGATCACGTCCGGTTCGTGAGAACGGATGCGGCGCCCGAGTTCGAACATCGCTTCTCTGGTTTCGAACCCGCCATCGGCATCATCGCTCAGATCCGGGATGATCGGAAAACCGTGCGGGGCCACACAGGCGTAGACGAGCGGCATAGGGAGCTCCTTTGTGCTGAACTCGCAATGATTGGGGAGAGTATCGGCCTCACGCGCATTCCCGTCAAACGGAGTCCAATCCTGCGACCCCTGAATACGAAGAATGTCCGATGATCGCTCACTACCAGATTCATAGTATGGAGATCGAGCGAGTTGATCCATGGACTGGAAGGGTTCTGAAATGCGATATGGCACGTTGAACGTTGCAGTAATTGTTGGCAGCACCCGGGAAGGGCGCCGCGGCGCAATCCTCGGGGAATGGGTCGTCGAGCAGGCCGAGCAATGCAGTGGGGTCGACTTCGACGTTATTGATCTGGACGCCATCGATCTGCCAAGCAGGATACCGGAGCACTATGGCCCCGAACTGGAACGCTATCTCGATCGACTGGATCAGGCAGATGCATTTGTCATAATAACTCCGGAGTATAACCACGGGTATCCCGCGTCATTGAAGCAGGCGATCGATCTGGGGCATGATCAGTGGTTCGCGAAACCGGTCGGTTTCGTCTCCTATGGCGGGCTTGCCGGCGGATCCCGCGCTGTGGAGCAGCTGCGGCAGGTTTTTCCGGAACTCCACGCCGTAACAGTGCGTAATGCCGTGATGCTTCCACAGTTCTACGATCACATTAATGGCGACAACCGCTTCGTTCCGCCGGAGATCTGCGTTCACGCGTTCAGCGACATGATGGACCAACTGGTCTGGTGGGGGCGGAGTCTCCGGGAAGCGAGACGGATCCCGATGCAGGAGACAGGATAAATGAGTTACAGCAACTGGAGCGCCCTGCGCAGTGTCATGCGCAGTCAACAGGTTCAAAATCGAGGTTTCGATCGGGCGATTCTCCGGCGGATCTACGAGTTCGCCCGGCCGTATCGCCGGGCGCTCCTGTTGTTTCTGCTGTTGAGTGTTATCGGCGCGATTCTGACGGTGGCGACGCCAATTCTTGCCGGTCGAGTCGTGGACGCGATCGTCGAAGGCAACAACGAACGCCAGGTAGTGGTGCTGGCGCTGCTGATTGCTGGGATCGCTTTGCTTGACGCTGGTGTGGGGATCGCCGAGCGCTGGCAATCCGCCCGGATCGGTGAAGGGTTGATTCTGGATCTCCGCCGCGCTGTCTTCAGCCACGTGCAGAAAATGCCGATCGCGTTCTTCACCCGCACCCGGACCGGTGCGCTGGTCAGCCGGTTGAACAATGATGTGATCGGCGCGCAACGAGCGTTCACCGGGATTCTCTCTGGAATCGTGAGCAATCTGATCGCCTTGCTGCTCACGCTTGGCGTGATGCTGCAACTCTCCTGGCAGATAACACTGCTGGCGCTAGCATTGCTGCCGGTTTTCGTAATCCCGGCTCGGCGAATGGGCGGGCGACTCGCCGCGCTGGAACGGGAAGCGGCCAACCACAACTCTTCGATGACGACGCAGATGACCGAGCGTTTTTCCGCACCCGGGGCAACGCTGGTCAAACTGTTCGGCCGCCCCGAACAGGAAGAAGCGGAGTTTACCGAACGCGCTGGCCGGGTTGCCCAGATCGGCGTCCGCACGTCCATCCTGCAATACCTCTTCATGACGGCGCTGACACTGGTCTCTGCGCTTGCTCTGGCGCTGGTTTACGGTCTCGGTGGATTCATGGCGCTGGCCGGAACGCTGGAAGCGGGCACCGTCGTCACTCTGGCACTGTTGCTCACCCGTCTTTACGGGCCGCTGACGGCACTCTCGAACGCCCGGGTCGATGCGATGACCGCGCTCGTGAGCTTTGAGCGTGTCTTCGAGGTGCTCGACCTGCAGCCGCTGATCCGGGAGAGAGACGATGCTCGGAATGTACCGGATGGCCCGGTGACGGTCGAGTTCGACAATGTACGGTTCAGTTATCCAGCCGCAGATGACGTCTCCCTTGCCTCTCTGGAAGAGGTGGCCACGCTAGACACACGAGGTGGTGAGGAGATTCTCCACGGCGTTTCGTTCAGAGTCGAGCCCGGGCAGATGGTCGCCCTGGTGGGTTCGTCGGGCAGCGGTAAATCGACAATCGCGGCACTGACCCCGCGATTGTATGACGTCGATGAGGGCGCGATCCGGCTCTCGGATATTGATGTCCGTGATCTCTCCTTTGCCTCCATCCGTGGTGCCGTCGGCATGGTGACGCAGGATGGTCACCTTTTCCATGAGACGGTGCGGGAGAACCTTCGATTCGTCCGGCCGGGTGCGACGGATGAGGAACTCTGGGAAGCCCTGGACAAAGCCAGGCTTGGTGAGCTGATCGGTTCGCTTCCCGAGGGACTGGATACCGTTGTCGGAGAACACGGCTACCGCTTCTCCGGTGGAGAGCGTCAGCGGATGACGATCGCCCGGATTCTGCTTGCTCGCCCTCGACTGGTCATTCTGGACGAGGCGACCGCTCACCTCGATTCCACTTCGGAAGCAGCCGTGCAGGAGGCACTCAACGAGGCCCTGATCGGTCGAACATCGATCGTTATCGCCCACCGACTCTCCACGATTCGCAATGCTGATCAGATCCTGGTGCTCGAGCAAGGGCGGATCGTCGAACGCGGCACGCACGGAGAGTTGCTGGCTCGGGATGGCCGCTATGCGGAGCTATACCGGACCCAGTATCGAGAAGAGCCACGCCCGGCGGTTGCCTAGACGACCGAATCACCACCTGTCCACCAAACTACGACATTCTTCCGATGGCCGGATTGAGAGCGCCGATTACCATGGAGACCATCGAGATGATCGATTGGTTCGTTGAGAGGTGGGAGCGATGGCAGTCGAGAGCGCACAACTTGTCAAAGTCGGGAATGTTGAGGAATTGACTGGCCCGAAGGTCGTATCCGGCGGCCGTCATGGCATCGTTGTCTTTCCGTCCGATGGCACCTTCTACGCAGTCGACAACCGCTGCCCGCATATGGGCTTCCCGTTACATCAGGGCAGCGTTTGCGATGGCATTCTGACCTGCCACTGGCACCATGCCCGGTTCGACCTCGCCAGCGGCGGGACCTTCGATCCCTGGGCTGATGATGTCCGTTCCTATGAGACCGTCGTCGAAGACGGCGTCGTCTATGTCGACACGAAGCCGAAGCCAGTCGATGTGATTGCTCGCCAGAAAGATCGTTTGCAGGACGGTCTGGAGCAAGACATCAACCTGGTCATGGTCAAGGCAGTACTGGCGCTATTTGAGGCCGGTGCGCCTCGTGAGGACATTGTCCAGGTAATAGCAGACTTCGGCGCGCAATATCGGGATGCCGGTTGGCGATCCGGCATGACGATTCTTGCGGCAATGAACAACCTGCTCGATCAGCTTGATCGGGACGACCAGGTACTTGGCCTCTATCACGGGGCGGTCAATGTCGCGATGGAGTGTGCCGGAGAACCTCCGCGGTTCCAGCTCGATCCACTGCCACAGACTGATGTTCCACTGGAGCGAATTAAGGCCTGGTTCCGTCAGTTCATCGAGGTGCGGGATCGGGATGGTGCCGAGCGAGCTCTTCTGAGTGCGATTCACGCTGGGGCCGCACCGGATCAGCTTGCTGACATGCTGTTCGCCGCGGCAACTGACCACGTCTATCTGGATGTTGGCCACACGCTCGACTTCATCAACAAGTCAACCGAGATGCTGGACAGTATCGGGTGGCAGCAGAGCGAGACGATCCTGCCATCGCTGATTCCCGGTCTGACGATGGCTCGTCGCAGCGAAGAGATCAACTCCTGGCGGCATCCGGTTGATCTGATCTCGATGATGGAGCCGATCTACGAGCGTCTACCTGGGCTGTTTGAGCGACAGGGCAGTGGCGAATGGGATGGCTTCGATGAACTCGCTGACACCCTGCTCGGAGATGATCCAGAAGCGATCATGCGGCAGCTTGTCGAGGCGATGGAATCCGGTGCTCACCTGACGCAAATCAGTCAGACGCTCTCCTACGCAGCGGCACTGAGGGTCGCGAAATTCCACACCAGCAATGAATTTGCCGACTGGATCAGCGTCCTGCACACCTTTACCTATTGCAATGCGCTTCATCAGGGATTGAAGCGATCGCCATCACCGGAGCTGGCTCGCGGGATTCTTCATGGCGCGTCGCGGATCTATCTGGATCGCTTCCTGAACATGCCGGCTGCCCGGTTACCGGAACGCCGAAATACTGACAACGAACCGACTGACGCCAACGAACTACTGGATCGGCTGCAGGATCGCCTGAATCGCGAGCAACAGGTAAACGAGTCGGCTTTGACCGTCCACCGCTACCTCAGCCTGGGTCACGATCCCGCCCGATTGATTGCGACACTCGGTCACACCCTGCTGCGTGAAGATGCCGAGTTCCACAGCTATCAGATGCTCGAAGCTGGCGTCGCCCTGTTCCATGAACTGCGTCCAGAACGACCAGAGGCTGCCAACCGGGTGCTGGTCGGCGTTGCCCGTTACCTGGCGGCGCATTCCCCGACACCTCGGGCAATGCTCCAGACCGCGAAGACGGCCATGCGCCTGCAACGCGGCGAAGAGGTATTTCGCGATGATGTAGAAGATTAGCTCGTTCCGTCCGGCGCCGGTTTCTTCCCCGGCCGGCAACCGGTGACATTCCCCCCAACCCCCTCGCACCACTCCGTCCTGCCCCACCGGGACGGAGTGCGTGTGAGTGGAGAGAGCATGAAAGGCTACACGATGACATTCGAACGTTTCGAGACCTGGCTCGAACTATACAAGGCTGCCTGGGAGTC
>SLMJ01000306.1 GCA_007133615.1 Thermomicrobiaceae bacterium
CGGGTCCCGAGACCCATCACCAGGACGCGCTTCCCTTCGATCTGCAATGGTTCACCCCTGTGTCGAGCCAATCGACTGCTCCTAGACCATTGCCAGCGCTACGCCAAGCAAGCCGGCCAGCATTCCGACCAGCCAGAACCGGATCGTGATCTGCGTCTCAGACCACCCTTTGAGCTCAAAATGCAGGTGCAGCGGCGCCATCCGGAAAAGCCGCTTCCCGCCGGTTGCCTTGAAATACAGCACTTGCAGGATCACGGACATCGTCACGGCTACGAATACGAATCCCACGACCGGCAGCAGTAACCACTGCCCGGTCATAAACGCAGCCGTCGCGAGCGCTGCTCCGAGCGAGAGCGAGCCGGTATCACCCATGATCACGTGTGCCGGATGAGCGTTGAACCAGAGAAATCCGAGAATCGCGCCGGTCATCGCGAAGCAGAACGTCACCACGTGGACCTGACCCTGGAGGAACGCGATGATTCCGAATGCGGTGAACGCCACGGCAGCGGTTCCACCAGCAAGGGAGTCGAGTCCATCCGTCAGATTCACGGCGTTAGCTGTCCCGGCGATCGCAAACACCGCGATCGGGATGTACAGCAGTCCGAGCTCAATCCGCCCCAGGAACGGGATGTTCATGGCGGTCAGTTCGAGCGGGAAATGAAGAATCACCGCGGTAACAACCGAAAAAAGTAGCAGCCAGGCCATCTTGAACCGGGCAGTCATACCCGTCTTGCTGCCACCGACGAGATTCATGCGATCATCGATCGCCCCGAGTATTGCCGTTCCAATCAACACTCCGAGGGGCAACAACATCGACAATCGCCCCGACAGATTGAAAACGAGTGTCAGAATGATAACGGGAACGGTAATCATCAATCCGCCCATGGTCGGTGTACCGGTTTTGCTGAAATGTGACTCCGGCTCCTCGATTCGAATCTGTTTGCCAACTTTGTTGCGGCGCAGAAACTCGATGTAGGGACGTCCGATCAGAAGAACGAACACGAACGCGAGGCTGGACAGCGCCATAGACACGGCGAGATTGTCAACATGCCCGCTCGGCATGATGCTGTCCTGAAGCGGGTTGTAAAGCAGATTCGCGTGCGACATCAGAACCTGAATCATGCCGGGCGCGACCTGTCACGAAGCGCATCCACGACGTCCTCCATCTTGACTCCGCGAGACCCTTTGACGAGAACAAAATCGCCTGGCTGGATAATCGAGCTCAACTGTTCGATCGCCTCGGACTTATGCTCGAACGCGATGACCTGGTCTTCGCGCATTCCACTTTCCAGGGCAGCTTCCGTAATGATTCGAGCTTTCGGGCCGACGCTCACCAGTTGCTGAACCACCGATGCGGAGCGTCGCCCAACAATCCGATGGCCTTCGTCCTCGAAGTCGCCGAGCTCCAGAATGTCCCCGAAGATCGCCACCTTCCGGTTTGCTTCCAGTTCGGATAGCAGATTCAGCGCGGCCAGGCAGGACGTGGGGTTCGCGTTGTAGGTGTCATCGATGATCGTTGACTGATTGATCCCGGGCAGCGTCAGCAGGCGTAGCTGGATCGTTGCGTCCTCGAAACCTGGAATCATCTGATCCAGTCCCATCCCCAGCGCACGGCCGACGGCAATTGCCGCAAGCACCGTATGGACGCTGTGGGCGCCGATAAGCGGAACGTTCAGATGCTGCTCTTCGCCGTCCATATCCAGCGTGAAAGAAATACCTTCCAGTCCGTGACTCTCAACGTTCCGGGCGCGGACTTCGCAGTCCGGTGCGAGACCATAAAAGACAACTCTGGCCTGCGTTTCGTCCGCCATTGCGCGAACCCGGAAATCGTCGCCGTTGAGCACGGCAACGCCATCGGACGGAAGCGAGCGCGGCAGCTCCGCCTTTGTTTCGGCAATCGCCTCCAGGCTGCCCATTCGCTGCAGGTGGGAGTGGCTGACGTTGGTCACGACACCGATCGTCGGCCTGGCGATCTCCGCCAGTTCGGTGATCTCACCGAACCGGTAGGCGCCCCCGAACTCGAGAACCGCCACTTTCGTATCAGGGCTGATCTCCATGATCGTTAGCGGCATCCCGATCTCGTTGTTATAGCTCGCTCGAGCCTTTACAACCGGGTAGTTCTGGGAAAGAACCGAGGCAATGACTTCCTTGTTGCTTGACTTGCCCATGCTGCCGGTGATGCCGACGACAGTAACATCGAACATCGTCCGCCAGTACGTCGCGAGTCGTTGCAATGCCTCAACGGTGTCATCAACCGCAACCAGCGGCAACCCATGTTCGAGCAGATCATTCACCCGGCTTTCAGCCACCAGTGCGCCAGTCGCGCCGTGTGCGATGGCATCTTCCAGGAAGTCGTGACCGTCGAAGTTCTCGCCCTTGATCGCGACGAACAGATCTCCGTTCGCAATCTGTCGCGAATCATGACGGACATGATTGAACATGAGATCCTGCGATGCGTTCCCGTATAGCGTCCCCCGGGACCCTTCCAGAACATCGCGCATTGAAATCACGGGCTACTCCGTTTCCAGCCGGGGCCGCCGTTGGCCCGGGCTGTCTTAATCTCCAGTCGAACGCTCCTGGATCTCATCCGGATCATTCGGTGGAATGCCGTACAGCAGGAAGAGTTCTTCGAACACCTTCCGGAACGCCGGGCCAGCCGATTGTTCACCCCACTGCGACTCCTGTGGCCGATCAATCTTCACCAGCACAGTGAACTGAGGATCGTCCGACGGCCCGTACCCGACGATCGACCCAATTGTTGCACCTGGCTCATACCCGCCGTCGATCGCCGGTATCTGAGCAGTTCCGGTCTTCGCCGCAACGTCGTAGCCGGGAACTCCATAAACACCCTGCGCCGAATCAACGACTTCCGTCATCATACGGGTGATCGCACCTGAAGACTCTTCACTGATTACCTGCCGCACCTCGTCCGGATCAGTTCGTTCGACGCTGCCATCCGGGTTTCTGATCTCTTCCACCACGTATGGAGTGAACAACCGACCACCGTTTGCGAGCGCAGAAGTCGCATTGACCAGTTGCATCGGAGTCACAGCCATTCCATGCCCGAAGGAGTTTGTGTAGAGGTTTGAGAGTGTCCAGTTGGAGTCACCCGGCAGCGGGAAAATGCCTGTTTCTTCTCCATTGAGATCAATACCGGTTTCTTCGCCGAACCCGAACGCAGTCAATCCGCGGTACATGTCGTTCTCACCGAGTTGATCGGCCACGAACATTGCACCGACGTTGCTCGAGTTCTTCAGGACCTCGGTCATCGTCTCCGGACCGAAGTCCATCAGCGTCGCATTGTATACCCGCTCGCCACCAGGCAACTCGCGATACGGCCCGCCTGGGTGAACGGTGTGAGGTGCCACGACGCCGGTTTCCAGCCCGATCGCCATGACCAGCGCCTTCATAGTCGATCCCGGCTCGTAGACGCTCGAGATAGCCGGGTTCGAGAACAACTGAATGTCGCCGACTTCATCGAACAGATTCGGATCGTAGGACGGATAACTCGCCATCCCGAGTATGGCGCCGCTCTGCGGATCCTGCACCAGAATCGTACCGCCGGCGGCGTCCTGCTCATCGACTGTTTGCGCCAGGACATCCTCAACGATCCGCTGCACGGAGCTATCGACCGTGAGAACAAGATCCGCGCCGTCTTCAGCAGCATCCCAGGTCGAATGCCCCAGTGAAATCACGTTCCCGGCAGCGTCACGCTCTCCGATGAGCCGACCTGGTTCACCGGAAATCAGATCGTGGTAGGCCCCCTCGATACCGTAGGAACCTTCGTAGTCGTAGTTGACGAAGCCGAGAACCTGCGCCGCGAAGCTGCCCATGGGATACGTGCGTCGCGGTTCCGGATCGAGCACGATACCGTCCATATCAAGCGACTCGATCTGCTGGGATGCCTCCTGCGACAGACGACGTTGCACGACAACCCACTCGCGATCCGGATGCGTGATCGATTCGTAGATCTCCTCGAAATCCCGATCGATGATGCTCGAGAGTTCTCGCGCCGTTTCCTGCGGGTCTTCCAGCTGATTCACAATGACCGAAACCCGGTCCGCCGGGACATTCGTCGCCAGTTGCCGGCCGCGACGATCCAGAATGTCTCCGCGATCTGCGGGAACGACGTCCTCTCGAAACCGGAACGACTGGGCCTGCTCGGTGAGGTCCAGTCCGTGGACGATCTGGAACGAGAACACTCGATATCCCACCGCCATCGAGAACAGGATGAACGCGACCAGCAGAATAATGATTCGACTGCGCGGGATGTCATTCGCGGCGTGCATCAGTCATCACCCAACGTGTACTGCGACATGTCTGCTCGCTCGGATTCTGCCGAGCCGACTCCGAACACCGCGTCGACGACGCGCTCGAAGAAGCTCTGCTTCTCCGGCTCGGCCGGTGCGGGTATCGTCAGGTTACGCTCGGCTGGTTGCTGGATCTCGATAAACTCGTAATTACTCATCGGAGTCATGCCGAGTTGCGTGACGGCGACCTCTTCAACGGTTTGCAGCGATTCGTAGCGCGCCACCTCGTACTCCAGCTCGGAGATCTCCATCGTCACGGTGTCGCGCTGGGACTGAAGCCGGCTCAGATCGTAGCCGAGCTGGGCGACTTCACTCGTCTGGATCAGATACAGAATACCGATCACCGTCAGTGCGATGGCTGCGATGGCGACCATCGTGGCACCGTTGATGATCAGATATGGTCTTCGCCCGGCGGCTGAAGACGCGGCCTTTCGAGCGGATTGATCCTGACGGATGCGGTGTCCCTGTGTCAGTGTGCTCATCAGATTCGCTCCGCAACTCTGAGACGGGCGCTGCGACTTCTCGGATTTGCGTGAATCTCGTCTTCTCCCGGGCTTACTGTCCGGCGTGTAACAATGCGAAGCGTTGACTTGTGGTCACAAACACAGACAGGCAAATCGGCCGGGCAGATGCAATCTCGTGACTCCCGCTGGAAGTACTGTTTGACGATCCGGTCCTCGAGTGAATGAAACGAGATCACCGCCAGACGACCGCCGGACTTGAGGAGATCAACCGCTTTCGCCAGTGCAGTTTCCAGAACCTCGAGCTCCCGATTGACGGCAATCCGTAGCGCCTGAAACGTCTTTGTCGCCGGGTGAATCCGGGCGCCTCGACGCCCTCCCACTGCTCGTTCCACAATCGAAGCCAGTTCCGCGTTGGTCTCAATCGGCTCTTCGCTGCGTCGATTGACAATCGCCCGCGCGATCCGTCTGGAACGGCGCTCTTCGCCAAACCGGAAGATGACGTCGGCAATCTCCTCCTGAGACCACTCATTGACGATATCGCGGGCTGTTGGCCCTGATACGCTGGGATCGAGACGCATATCCAGCGTTGTTTCGGCGTGCAGTGAGAAACCGCGTTCGTGTTCGTCAAACTGAAACGATGAAAGGCCAAGGTCGAAGAGGATACCGTCGACCTGCTCGAACTCGCGTTCACCGGCGATCGTGTCAATCGATTCGAAATTGCCCTGCACGATCTGGAATCGGTCATCAAACTGCGTCACAAGATCTACTGCGCGATGTATCGCGTCCGGGTCAGCGTCAATGGCGAGAACGGCCCCGTCGGGACCGGAGGCATCAAGCATGGCGCGGGAATGGCCACCGCCGCCGAACGTCGCATCGATGTACCGCCCACCCGGCTTCACCGCGAGGTGCTCGATCGTTTCCTCGAGCAACACCGGAGCGTGCCCGCGGTTCCCGGAATTGGTCTGCTGGTCCTCGTGCGTCACGACTACCACCTAGATGAACTCCGCCAGGCGTTCTGCGATACTGGAACCCTCTTCTTCCATCACCTGAGACTGTGTGGTCCAGCGCTCCGGACTCCAGATCTCGATATAGGAATGGACCCCTACCACCATCGCTTCCCGGTCGATCTCGGCGAATTGCCGGAGATCGGCGGGTAACAGGATTCGACCCTGTCGATCCACTTCCAGGTACGCCGCTTCGGCAAACACCATTCGCCGGAAGTTCCGGGCGTCCGGGTCGCTGATGGAGAGTGAGGACAGTTTCTCGGCAAGCGGGGTCCAGGTCTCCATGGGATACAGCGACAGGCAGCGGTCAATCCCCCGGGTAATCACCACCTCGGTACCGAGCGCGTCCCGAAACCTGGCCGGGATTGCCAGCCTCCCCTTGGTATCCACGTTGTGGGAGTACCGTCCCAGGAACATGACGCTGCTCTCTAATTCGTACCCGGAGACGCCGAAACGACCGTTGTGTGGTCGGCTACCACAAGGAACGGCGTGTACCGGTTGCTAATGGCTGAACGGGGTGTTATCCACAACCATCCCCACTTATCCCCACCCATCCCCACTGTTATCCACATTATACATACGTACACCCGCCTCGCAATGCTGTTATGTCATGTTCGTTCAGAACGTTCGTTCACATTTTTTGGCCTTTGCCCATCAGGACAATAAAAAGCCGGATCGAAATCGATCCGGCTCATCTCAAATCAATGTGGGGGATTGTGGGGAAACGGTGAGATCAGTCGTCCGGGGCGCCCTCACCGCTCTCGATAACCGCTATCAGTGCCCCGGATTCAACTGGTGTTCCCGCGGTGACACCGAGCCTGGTGACGGTCCCATCTCGACCGGCGCTGATCTCGTTTTCCATCTTCATCGCTTCGATGACGCAGATCACATCACCAGCACGTACCGATGCTCCCTCGTCGACCGCCACGGAGAGCACCGTCCCTTGAATCGGGCTGATGATGGACTCGCTGCCATCGGCCGCAATCGTTGCTGTTCCGCGGGATTCGCTCAGTTTCGGCGGTCGGCTGTTCTGGCTCTTCCCCGACTGCCGATGAACCCGGACATCGAACCGTTTTCCGTTGACCTCTACCCGGACCTCTTCCACGTTGCCGGGGTTCAATCCGCCATCAACCTGGACCGCCGGAACGGAATCGTCCGTCGATACAACATCCAGGACCTCGGGATGTCGTTCCAGAAATCGAGTGTCGTAGTCACCGCTCTGAAACACCGGATGATCCATGACTGCCCGGTGAAACTGGGTGGTCGTTGCGATGCCACTGATCCGCAGTTCTCCCAGCGCTCGTTTCATTCGCCGGATCGCCTCGTCCCGATCGACGCCCCAGGTCAACAGCTTGCCGAGCATCGAATCGTACTGCGGCGAAACCGCGGCACCGGGTTCAATGACCCCGTCCAGCCGCACACCAGGGCCGGTGGGGACGGTGCAAGAGTGAATCGAACCAGAAAGCGGCTGAA
>SLMJ01000057.1 GCA_007133615.1 Thermomicrobiaceae bacterium
GCGCGGGTCGTCGTTGTGATCGATTCCCAGCACCCGAATCATCGGCGACTGGCGATCATCTGTCTGTCCCTGGAACAGGAACGGTGACTGGTCAACATTGTCATAGCCGGCATACGGGTTCGATCCATAATTGCGATCGAATCCGGTGTTCACGGAGAGAACTAGCCCGTACGGATGCGCTTCCTTGAATGCCGCCCAGGACACAATCGTGGCGGGGATCATCGTGAGCCGTTCTCCGGCCATTTCACCGACGATCGCCTCCCCAGTAATCTGCTGCCAGAGGCTTTCGGTCTTGTCATCCCACATCACCAGATCAGAGTTCCGCAGCAAACCGCTCACGCCAAGTCGGACCTCGCCCAGCTCGTCAATACTTCCGCGGTCGAAGGCGACGGCTGAGTTACAGAGAGGACAGAAGGTCACACCGATCGACTCACCGCCGATTTCGGTGTTCACGATCTCGTGCCAGGTCATGATCTGAAGCGGATAGGCACGCACATCACCATCCACCTCGACTTGAATAACCGGTTCCTGAGGCTCGAACCAGGCATCTCCAGTTTCCGGCTCCACGTACTGTGGATGATCGATCGGCGGAATGCCGTCCGGAGGGACTCCACCCGAGATGATTTCCTCCAGATTAACAGTCCGGCGAGAGAAGTCTGTGTCCGACCACTGACGAGCCCAGCCCGGCAGGTCGGACGTATCAGCATCCTCGAGCAGGGTGCCGGCTGGTAGCGGCGTTGGTGGCGGAGAGTCGTCGCCGAGCGAAACTCCGCCGGAGAGCAAAGTGCCACCGACGGTGATCGCCACGACAAAAACGACCACGAACACTACGACGCGGGTTGGGGGTCTAAGTCCAGAATGCTCGTTCATGATGGGTGCTCCGTTGAGTGACATTGGATCTGACCGAGATCGCCTGCTACGAGCATGCGCCACATCGTGAGATATGACAGTGAGCTGGATTACCGTGGAACGATGCGCCCCGGCCGACCCGGAAAGGGGACCAGGGCCGCCAGGGCGCATCGGCTTACGGGAGTAGTGGTTGTCTGGACTCGGGCCTGACGGCCGGTGCGATGCGCCCTGCTAGTTCGGACTCCAGATTTCCGTATCCGGCTGGAACGCGGCCCAGGCGAACCAGAAGTGCTGCCCGGAGATGTATTCTTCGAGTCGCTCGCCTTCGAGGTCGCCAGACGTCGCCTGACCGAGCATGCTCCAGGTGCTGCCGGTCTGTTCGTCCCGGAACTCGCCATCTTCGTAAACGAACGTTAGTTCCTCGCCGTCCAGCACCGGATTGAAGGCGACCGCTGCGCCGACATCCTTTGAATCTGCGATTGAGGTCTGGTCCAGTGCAGACGTGGTGCCTTCTGACCAGAAGACGACGACCGGTTCGCCGCCCACTTCATCGTGCACCACCGGGTGATCCTCGAGCCGGGAGAACGGGTAGGCGATCGGCTCATCGTTCAGTTCAAGGACGAGGACTCGCTCCATTGCCGCAAGTCGGTCATCTGGTAGTTCGTTAAACATGAACGGTGACGAGTCGATATCGTCGTAACCCTCGTATGGGTTGTTACCGTAGGCTCGATTGTGCCCGGTATCACGCGAGAGGACGACGCCATCCGGGTGGTTCTCCTTGAAGTCGCCGTAGGAAACAATTACTGATGGCAGGAATGTCAGTTGAGTACCGGCCATCTCGCCGACGATCGCCTCACCGGTAATCTGTTGCCAGAAGCTTTCGGTCTTGTCGTCCCACATGATCAGGTCCGAGTTCCGCAGCAGACCGCTGACTCCAAGCCGAACCTCGCCGAGGCCCTCAACCTCTCGCTCGAATGCAACAGCTGAGTTGCAGAGCGGGCAGAATGTGACCGCAACCGGCATGTCGCCGAATTCGTCGTTGACGATCTCATGCCAGGTCAGGATCTGGAGCGGGTAGGCACGAACGTCGCCTTCGATGTCCATGACGATGACTGGCTCGCGATCTTCCAGCCATTCGTCGGCTTCCTCCTGTTCGATGAACTGCGGTTCATCGATCGGCGGGATGCCGTCCGGAGGGACGCCGCCAGATCTGATTTCATCCAGGTCAACGGTCCGATTGTCGAAATCCGTGTCTTCCCAGGAGCGCATCCAGAACGGCTCGCGTTCTTCATCGCGCCCTGTTGAGTCGGCCACATCTGAATCATCGTCGGTGTCGGTATCAGGGGTAGCTTCCGGCGTCGCTGCAGGTTCGGTGGGCTCTGGTGTGGGGTCGTCGGTTTCATCTACCGACGCGTCATCGTCATTGACCTCTTCAGCGGCGATGTCTTCGACCGCATCATCGGCCGCATCATCTCCCACGCGATCGGAGCATGCCGCCACCAGAACGCCAAGCGTGACGAGAAGCGAAAACGCAAATACGCGAAAACGGCGGGACATTTCGGTCTCCGATCAGAACAAGCGGATGATTCGGTATAAGCGAAGTATGCCTGTTTTCGGCGGAGTGTTTCTGTATGGTGGATTACACAGGAGAAGATTCAGGAACTGGCTGGTGCCTGGCTCTCGCTGGATGCCGAGGATGCCACGGCTTTGTCGGCGTTCGCTTCATCACGTTGCAGGAACTGCGCGGCCAGGTATATGCCGACCCCGGCGTAGAGCAGGAACGACCCGACCCACATGATCAGCCCGCCAATCTGCTGATCGAGTAGCGCGCTCCAGCCCCATGGATTGGCGACTTCTCCGTAGAAGGGGTAGAGCACGGTCCCGGCCAGCGTGAGAATTGCGCCTATTCCGGAGCCGATCATCATACTGAGGAAGATCGATCCGATTGCCCAGCCTTCCGGGAGTTTGTGGTGCCTTGGTACCGGATCGATGATTACCCACCAGTACAGCACCGAGAAACCTGCAAAAAGCACGTGCTGAAGGTGGTGGATCCACGTATTCTCCAGAGCGGCTTCATAGAAGTTCGGGAGGTGCCACAGACCGAGATTCACGTTGAACAGCATGAAGACCGCGATCGGTCCGGTTATCGCGATGATCGCGTAGCGGACATTGCTCTTGCCGTACATGAATCCGACGGCTGTCTTCGTCTTTCGACGCGGAAGCGCTCGAAGAATGAGCTGAACGGGCCTGCCGAGGAGCAACAGCGGGGCCGAGATCTGCATGATGACCAGGTGCTGAGTCATGTGCAGCGAAAACAGTTGCTCGTTATAGGACTCCAGCGGACCAAGAAGCGAGAACGTGAGCGAGATGATCCCTCCGGCGTAGGCCCATGCCCACCAGTTCGGCGGCTGGGCGCCGCCAGACTCGCGAACCTTGCGCCAGGCCCACCAGTACACCGTGCTCGCGGCGAGCAAGCCTGTCGTCACGAACGGATCAAACGTCCAGGCCAGGAAGAACGGGCCGTCATAATAGCCGTGGAGTAGCGTCAAGAGCAGTGTGATCGACACGCCAGTCATCGCGCTTTCCGGGTCTCGGGGTCAAGCGTGTTTACGTCTCGCGCTCCGCTAATCGGAGCGATGCAACCTGAAGCTTAGCACAGCAGCGACAGCGCCCTATCGGGAGTTTCTTGACCATTCATTAACTTCACGGCATGAAGATTGCAGCATAGTTGTCATGGAAACGTTGGGAGAACGTCGAGCGGTACTTCCCGGCATGTAAGCCGTGTTCAAAGTGAACACCATCGAAAGAGCTAACGGGAGGTTGCTCAATGAAACTGAACGCCACGAATCGACGACGAGCGTTGCAACGGCGCCGCAAATTGATGCCGGAACCACGGCGTATTCGCGCGACCGATAACGTCTCGACCGAGACGAGAGTCGTCGGGGAGGTGCCGTCAACGCGCATCCATAACCCGGAACGACTGAACCTGGAGCACGCCCGAGATACGGAACCTGAACCAGGTGCCGTTCAGAACCAGGCATAAGCGAAGCGATTCAGGTTTCGAGAACCCGTCAGAGGAGTTGCAACCGGACCGGTCGACTCCCCTGGCGGGTTTTTCTGTGTGCGTTTTGACTGGGATCGTCGCTCACGTACACTGTGGAGTGCGTTGGTGACAAGAGGTGGTACGGAGTTCATCTGGAGCAGGAGCGGCGAATGCCCGGTTCGAATAACGAACACGATATTCCGCAGATCGCACGGCGGCGTGCCAGAGACATCGCAAACCAGTTTCCCGGAACACTCGATGAAGCTGAACAGGAACAGGTCGCTCAACGAATTGCCCGTATGTATCGGGCGATCGATGATGTCAGGAGTTTTCCGCTGGAGAACGGGGATGAACCGGCGCCGGTGTTCCGGCCGATCGGCAAGGAGCAAGCATGAGTGATGCGAAATCACTGCCGTTCGCCAGTATCCGCCAGCTTGGACAGATGCTGCGGAACGGAGATACGACTCCGACCGAACTCGCCGAGTTCTACATGGACCGCCTCGAACGCGTTGGCAACGAACTCAACGCCGTGGTGACCATTACCCGTGAGCTGGCGCTTCGTGAAGCCAGACTGGCGGAGGAAGAACTCAAAGCCGGCCACGACCGCGGACCCCTCCACGGAATCCCCTACGGGGCGAAAGACTTGCTGGCGACGTCCGGAATCGCCACGACCTGGGGAGCCGCGCCATTACAGGACCAGGTTTTTCCATACGATGCTGCGGTGGTCGAGCGCCTCCGCAACGCTGGCGCCGTGCTGATCGCGAAACTCGCGATGGTCGAGCTTGCCGGAGGGATGGGCTACCGGCAGCCGAACGCCTCTTTCACCGGGCCGGGAATCAATCCCTGGAACACCGAAGCCTGGTCGGGCGGCTCATCGAGTGGGTCCGGCTCGGCAGTCGGAGCGGGCGCTGTGCCGTTTGCGATTGGCTCGGAGACGATGGGCTCGATCCTCGGCCCGGCCGGATTCTGCGGCATCTCCGGAATGCGCCCCACCTACGGTCGCGTCAGCCGGCGCGGTGCGATGGCGTTGAGCTGGACGCTCGACAAACTCGGGCCGATGTGCCGGACGGCGGATGATTGCGGCGTGGTGCTTGAGGCGATTGCCGGGCCTGATCCGAACGAGCCATCTACGCTCGATACGCCCTTTCATTATCGGCCGGATCGAGATCGGGCTGCCGGGTTCAGGCTCGGCGTGCTTCGGGATGGCGTGAACGACGCCCAGCCGGAAGTTCGGGACAACTTCGAGCGTTCGATGGACGAGCTTGCACGGATCGCCACCCTGGAAGAGGTAACGCTTCCGGATTTCCCGTACGGCTCAACGACGGAGTTGATCATCCGGTCCGAGGGAACGTCTGCACTGGAGCCGTTGCTAACGAGCGGAAAGATCAAAGAGCTGACGGCACCTGAAGATCGCACCGGCGGATACGCCGGATATGCGATTCCCGCCGCGGATTATCTTCGCGCGATGCGGATCCGGCAGCAGATCGTCACTGAACTGGAGTCGTTGTTCTCCCGGTACGATGCGATCGTCCACCCGACCTTCGATAAGGTAGCAAGCCCGCTGGACATGTCGTTCGACGAGTACCGCGGTGAGAAGCGCTGGACGTCACTCCTGGCTGCCGGAAACCTCGCCGGACTACCGGCGATGACCGTCCCGAACGGGTTTGGCGAGCGGAACCTGCCAACTGGTCTGCAACTCGTTGGCCGAGCCGGAGAAGATGGACGCCTGCTTTCGGTTGCCCGCGCCTATCAGCAGCAGACGAACTGGCACCAGAGGTTCCCTGAATGGTGATCAATCAGGGGCACAGCGAGAGTGGCATGGGGTTGAAGTTCTGTCTCGACCTCTCGCACCATGCCTGGACCCGGCCACATGTCAACCGGACGATCGAGACAATGCAGGATGCGGCTGATCTGACCATCCGCACAATCGAGGCGGCCGATCAGGCTGGACTGGAGTCGGCCTGGGTCAGTGAGGATCCGGACGGCTGGGACGCATTCGGTGTGCTGAATGCGGCCGCTCAGTCAACAAGTCAGATCAGACTGGGCACGGGTGTCACCAATCCCTACCTGCGTCATCCGAACCTGATGTCAATGTCAGCGGCGACGCTTGATCGATTCTCCGGCGGTCGTGCGTTTCTGGGCATCGGTCGAGGGCAGCCGGAGTGGTATCGGGATCAGCTTGGCGGAACAGGGAGCAGATCTCCACTCGGGCAACTCGAGACGACGATTCGTTTGCTCCGGCAATGGGAGCAGCCGCCGTATCGAGCCGGCGCGCGCTCGTATGTGCCAGTAAAAGACTGGGCGCGTTCGCTTCATCCCGCACAGCCGCGGGTACCGATCTACCTCGCGGCACTCGGCCCGAAGGCGCTGGATCTGGCCGCTCGAATGGCGGACGGGATCCTGATTGCGGACTTTGCAACGATGCCATTTCTCGAGAGACTTATTCCGGAGATGCGCCGGCGAGTGGAGTCATACGGCCGGGATCCTGATGCGTTCCGCTTCTACGCTCGAACCGGGATCACGGTCACCGACCAACCAGAGGCAGCGCTGCGTTACCGGAAAACGCTGATGGCGGTGCTCGCGCCACTGCCGGGAATGTCTCAACAGATTGTTCATCCGGAGTATGACGTTGAGGCGATCATCCAGAACGTCGATGATGCCATGCGAACCCGGGAGACGCTTCAGCGCGGCGGAAACTTCATCGATATCCGCCAGCGGGCGGATTTCAATGCCGCTCGCGATGCGATTCCGGACGGGCTAATCGAGGAAATCAGCTTCGTGGGAACTGCCTCGACTGTGCGAGAGAAGCTGAAAAGGCTGCAGACAATCGGAATCACTCACGTTTTTCTGGCACCGCCATCGGAACCTGATCCGACCGTAATGACGGAGACAATGCGTGAGCTCGGTGGCGGAGATCATTGTTCTTCGGTTTGATCCGACGCCGGTTCGCTGGAACTCTCGACCAGTTCCCGTCTGAGCACCTTGCCCAGCAGGTTCTTCGGGAGTTCCTTCCGGAATTCCACCGAGCGTGGAACCTTGTAGTGCGCCAGATTTTCGCGACAGTGGGAGAGGATGTCGCGCCGGGAAAGGTCCGCCCCGTCTTTCGGAACGACGAACGCCCGGGGCGCTTCACCACGTCGGGGGTCTGTCACACGTGCAACGGCTACTTCGTGGACCTGAGGGTGCTCAGCAATCACCTTCTCGATCTCACTTGGGAAGACGTTGTACCCACCGACGATGATCATGTCGCTCTTGCGGTCGACCAGACGGAAGAAGCCATCTTCGTCCATGATTCCGGTATCGCCGGTGTAGTACCAGCCATCGATCAGATTCTCTGCGGTTCGATCTTCCCGCTGCC
>SLMJ01000364.1 GCA_007133615.1 Thermomicrobiaceae bacterium
CGTCGTCAGATATACGGCCGAGGAACCTCACGCAGTCAGTCAACCCGAGATCTCCAGTCAGCCGTTCCAGCGCTTCTCGCTCAGGGCCATCCCCTGCAATCACCACCTGCGGCGGCGATGGAAGTTGCTTGATCGAATTGATCAATATATCAATACGCTTGGTCCGATCAAGGCGGGAAACGGAGAAAATATACGGCTGATTCTCGATTGGTCCGAGGCCTTCGAGATGAACCGGTACATAGAGGGGCTCCGCGTCGAGTCCGTTGTAGTGCTCCAGGCGATTGGCGGTGTTCTGGGCATTCGTATACCGCGCCGTGCATTCACCCAGTCCACGGGCATCAATCTGCTGAATTCGGCGGCGCAGTGCGAGGTCCTCGGGCGAGCCGGTCAGATCGCTCCATCCAGTTCCGAACCAGTCGTACGCCTGCCGATACTGATGGATGATCCAGGCGATCTTGTGCGGGTGTCGCACCGCCCAGGTGGGGAATTTGGTGCAGATTGCGAGATCGATCGGCTTGCCATCGGCCTCGGTGATATCGACCATTCGCCAGGCGAGCGCGCTCTTCAGTAAGGACGTGTGCGGATACCATTTGAACGGAAGTGCGATAATGGAAACCTGGTGGCCGGCGTTTTCCAGCGCCCGGTGAAGGCCCTCAACATGGATTTCGGCACCACCACGGGCAAACGGAACCTGCGCAGCGCAGACCGCTATTCTCATTCGTCATCCCGATCATCAGCGTTCGAGATTCTGTCTAGCCTCCGGTTCAACGCACTCTGTCGCATCTCGAGCTCAGTCAGCGCTCTGACAACCGAATCGTTGAACGCATTTTGCTGCTCGACGATCGGATTGATGTACCACCGGAGCCCCAGGCGGATAACGCGCTGTGCGAAGACAATGAGTCCACCAATGTAGGGCAGGGTTGATTGAAGTGGCAAGTGGGCCGAAACAGACGCCAGATCGGCGGCATCACGCACCGACGAAAGCTGCGGTCCGGTAGGAACTTCGTCTTCGGTCAGATATCCGGCCTCATTCCGAACCGCTGCACGCAGCTCCAAAAGGGTCTGCTCGATTTCATCGCCAGATTGCTCGAGTTCGGGTTCAGACTCGGGATGACGCATCGAGCGCGCTCCTCTCCACACGCGATCCCATGACCTCGCGGTATCCATCCATTACTTTCTGGTACCAGGATTCGATGTCAACGACTTTGCCGGCGTTTCCAGCCTCGCCCAGCTCGCGTGACAATACAGGATCATCGATGACAGTCCCGATTGCATCGGCCAAACGCGCAACATCTCCAAAAGGAACCAGGAGACCATCCACTCCGTGATCGATCACCGCCGGAATGCCCCCGGCTCTGGCGCCGATCACCGGCTTTCCGTTGGCCCAGGCTTCGAGAAATACGTAGCCGAATGCTTCGGTACGAGAAGCCAGAACCAGCAGATCACAAGCCGCCAGCAAGTCGACGCGGAGCTGATCCTCAACATATCCGAGTACCCGGATCCAGCGCCGCTGTTCCTCGCTCAGGGTGTCATAGTACGCCTGGAAATTGCTGATGATCGGTCCGGCAACAACCATTGTAATCGGTTCGTTTCGCGTGCGGTTGAGTTCAATGACCGCCTGGCAGGCGTGTACCGTTCCTTTGTCATACGCCGCGGCACCGAGCGAAAGCACCATTGTGCCGTCGATTCCCAGTTCGGTCCGGGCGCGCTCCGCATCGCCGCCGGTTACGTCCTCAACGTCGATCCCGAGCCCGACTACGCGGAGACGGTCATCCTCAACACCCTGCTCAATCAGGAACTCGGCTTCGACAGAAGTCTGGGTCATCACCTGGTCGGCCTGCCGGAGCAGCTTCATCTGATGAGGCATCGTGTAGTACCGCCTGACGACGGAACGGTCATCTTCACCGAGGTGAAGCTTGGGAGTAATTACTAGCGGAATATCGTTGCTTCTGGCAACGGTCACCGATTCACGGATCAGGCTCTCCAGCGCGATGTTGGCCGGGTGAATGAGCGCCGCACCGTCGGACACGCGCTCGAGAAGCTCTGGTAGTTCCGGAAGCCAGGGGCCGAACGTCGACAAGCGCTCGAACAGCGATATCTGACCGGGAAACCGGACGCGGGATAGTTCACCCATACCGCGGCGGATGACCTGGTGGGACAGGTTGGAGAATGGAAGGTGGTGAGCGGGAGTGCGGTAGATCTTGACCCCGTTGTGGCGCTGGAACGGAATGTCGACTCTTCGCCTCTCCGGGTTCCAGAAATACTCCAGATCCCAGGCGTCCGTGGTGACGAGCCGGACATCGGCACCATCCGCGGCAAGCCGCTCCGAGAGGGTCTGAAAGTAGTATTCGGAACCGCCGCGGAACGGATAATACCGCTGTATAAGATGAACGAAGCGCTCGCCGTTCACCGGAACTAGTCCTGATCCGGATCGTCGTCCAGTTCAGGCTCAGCGTCCTCGTCTGGCTGTGCCTCCTCAGGATCGGCCAGTCGCTCTTGCGCCATTTCAGCGTGGAACGAATCGGGATCGACCTCGATCACGCGTTCGTAGAGCTGTTCCGCCTCTTCCTGCTCAGGCGGCTGGCTGCGCATCTTGATCTCGGCCAGCAGGAACATCGCCTCGGCGTTCTCTTCGTCTTCTTCAAGCACTCGCTCGAGCTGAATCTCTGCATCGAGATCATAGCCTTGCTGCTCCAGCGCCCGGGCAAAGCTCATCCGCATCGCCATGTCGTCGGGGTCGCCCTGCAGGGCGCGTTCGTAGTGCTGAATCGCTTCATCTACCCGGCCAGTGTTACCCAACAGAACTGCGAGCTGTGAATGAGCGGCGTAGTCATCAGGATCTTCCTCGATGCGGTCGCGCAACTCCTGCTCTTCGTCTTCGCCCTGTTGCTCCATCTGCTGCTCGAATGGATCATCCTGCGCCACCTGCTGGTTGTTTCCCCCGACAAACTCGGTGATTCCAACCGCAACCGCGCCGATTACCAGAAAGAACGCCATCGCGATTGCGAAAGCAATCGTCAGGACGGACATCTTGCTCCGCGGTGGCCGGGAGCTACCTTTGTTCTGCTTCGGAATTCGAGAAGACATCGACTCTCACGTTCCTGGATTCCATACGAATGAAACGAGGAACCACGCGGCCCTCGCCCCTAATGATGCGACGAATCGCACTGCTTCGACAACGTTGCCGCACCTCCTCAGGAAGTATTGCAGCGACTTCGTAGCAATGGTAGACTATTTGTCGCGGACGGAGGGAACAGCAAGTTCTCCTGATAGTCCGGAAAACGAGATACAGGCCGAAGTGGCGGAACAGGCAGACGCGCTACGTTCAGGGCGTAGTGGGCTTTACGCCCGTGTGAGTTCGAATCTCACCTTCGGCACCACCGACCAGGGATCAGCCATGCTGATCCCTGTTTGAGTGAATGCGGGCAGAGCGGTCGCTGGCCGATCCGGCCAGAGGAAAGTCCGAGCTGCACAGAGCAGGGGTGCCCGGGGAAATCCCGGGGAAACGTCTGTCGGTGGACGTTGACAGTCCAGATTGGCACATCGCTTCGATTCAGAAGTGATGTGAGAGCAACAGAGACCAATGCCGATCCAGCCTTCGTGCTGGCATCGGAGTGAAAAGGGCAATCCTCCCCCGCAGCAATCTACGATCGGACCGTTATCAGGTTGCTCGCCGAGGTCCGAGGTGAGAGCAGTCGCCAAACGGCGACCGGAATCAGGCTCATATCGAACTGGTTTCGAGATAGATGGCCGCTACGAACAGAACTCGGCTTACTCGCCCGCAATCACTCAGCCATCCCGGCGAAAAATCCATCGCCGGATGTTGGCAAGCCGGCATCTGGCTTGATACACTACGCGTCGTCGGTCCGACCGACTCACAAGCGAAATACGGTGCCCGTAGCTCAATCGGCAGAGCACTGGTCTGTGGAACCAGGGGTTGCGGGTTCGAGCCCCGCCGGGCACCCCACGTGGCACGCAACTGTTAACCAGTTGCGTGTTTTTTTGTTCGATTCCGAGCGACGCTCGCCTCTTACGGAAGATCGTCATCCTGGCGATCCGTGTCGTAGTAATCAAGCCGTCGAGACGACACCTGCGCCTGAATCTCCTGCATGCTGACTCCCACTCGGTGCAGGGTATGTCGGACAAACTCCAGACCGACCTCGAACGCCGGTTGCACGACTTCCGTGGCTCCCGCTTCATCCAGGCGCTGAATCTGTTCGTAGCTCTGGGCGCGAGCAATGACGTCCAGCGATTCGTTGTGCTGCAGCGCAAGCCGGATCGAGAGCTGCGCTGAAATCAGATCCTGCACCGTCACGGCGAACACCCTGGCGCGTTCAATTCCTGCAGCCTCCAGCACGTACTCGTTCGCAATATCGCCGTAAATTGCGGAAATTCCTCGTCGCCGAAGTTCTCGCACGACTGTTGCATCGAGATCGACCACAACGAACCGAAACCCCCGTCGTTGAAGTGCACGTACCAGTTCGCGTCCCGCACGACCGTAGCCAGCGACGATCACGTGATTTCGCAGAGCTTCAAGTTCTTCCTGCGGATCCTCCGTCAGTTCCTCATCAACGCGAGCGCGGCCGAATTCGGGAATCAGATCGAGCAGCCGGGCAAACGGACCAGTGAGTTTCAGCATGAATGGGCTGAGAAGCAACGATCCGATCGCGCCGGCAAGGATGGCGTTGTAGACACGATCATCGATTATGTCGAGATCGATCCCTTGCCCCGCGAGGACAAACGAGAATTCGCCGATTTGCCCCAGCAGGATCGCCGCGGTAGCCGCGGTAATTGCCGGATACCCGAGCAACCTGATCGCCAGGCCCGCCGCGAGCGTCTTGGCTACGATGATTAGCAGAAGCAGGCCGCCGATCAGCAACCAGTCATCCAGTAGACCGGTTGGATCAAACAGCAGGCCGATCGAAGCAAAAAAGACGATTGCGAAGATGTCCCGCAGCGGTGTGATCTCCCCGAGTACGTGATGACTGAATTCAGATTCCGAGACCACCACACCGGCCAGGAACGCTCCGAACGCAAGCGACAACCCGGCGAGTTCACTGAAGATCGCCACACCAAAGGCGATGAGGACGATCATAACCAGGAACAGTTCCCGGGAACCGAGTCGGGCAACTTTGAACAGGAGCCAGGGAACCAGACGCAAACCGAACAGCCAGAGCGTGCCAAGAACCAGTGCCGCCAGCCCGAGGGATTGAAGAAGGCTAAAGGCAGCCTCTTCTTCAGTACCACCGCTCAGCGCAGGGAGTAACGCGATGATCGGAATCACCGCAAGGTCCTGGGCGAGCGAAACGCCGAGCGTGGCCTGGGCATGCGGCTGATTGAGTTCGCCGCGCAGTTGCAGGATCTTCAACGCCACAGTCGAACTGGTTATCGTGACCACGGCTCCGATCAGGAACGATTCGGCAAAACTGAACCCGAACAGGTAGCTCGCGACCAGACCGATCATCAGCGTAAGCGCGATCTGGACACCGCCACCGACCGAGACCACACGTCGGAGGTCAAACAGATCACGAAACGAAAATTGAACCCCAAGGGAGAACATCAGGAGCGTAACGCCGAGGTTCGCGAGCAGGTCAACCCCGACCGGATCAACGACGGGTCCGGGAAGCCCCGGCCCAAGCACCAGGCCGGCAACGACATAGCCCAGAATGACCGGTTGTCCAAGGCGCTGCAAAGCCGCACCGAGCAGAAACGCAATGCTCAGGATCAGCAGTAGATCAATTAGCAGCCCGGCATCTGCCATAAGCCCCCGGAATGTTGCTCACGTACAGACCGGCATCACAACCTGAGTTGAACCGTCAGCAGAGTGTCGGATAAGAGATGCTCCCCTGTCCGCGATGTACAGGTAATCGGTCGATCTGAGGTGCGCTCGAACGAGTCGACCTGGCGCGGATTCACTTTGATACTACTTCATCGTTCACCCTCGTGTCATGCGTTTGTATGGGTGTACGTATTGACACGCAGTCACGCAGTTGGGATACTGAACGTACACATCTGGCGCTGGTCGTAGTCCGCGGCCTCAGACTCTGAGTACAATCGGAAGTCGCGATTCGGCGCCACAGTTGGGAATCTGGACTGATGAAGAGTAACGAAATCAGAAACACATTCATAGAGTTCTTTCGGGAACGGAACCACCGGCACATGCCAAGCTCGTCACTGGTTCCGCTGAACGATCCCACCGTGCTGCTTACCACGGCCGGGATGCAGCAGATGACACCCTATTTCCTGGGTCATGAGCCGGCACCGGCAGCCCGGATGACCTCAGTCCAGAAGTGCTTTCGAACCGTTGACATCGACGAAGTTGGTGACGAAAGCCACCTGACGTTCTTCGAAATGCTCGGGAACTTCTCCGTCGGCGACTACTTCAAAGCGGAGGCTATCTCCTGGGCATGGGAACTCGTCACGGAACGATTCGCCATTCCGATCGAGCGGCTCCACGTAACCGTTCATCATGATGACGAGTTTTCCTGGGATTACTGGCAGTCAGAGATTGGCCTGCCTCAGAGCCGAATCCGCAAGCTGGGCGACGAGGACAACTGGTGGGGCCCGGTCGGCGAAACCGGTCCGAACGGTCCGGATTCGGAAATCTTCTACGACCGCGGAGAGCAGCACGGCTGCGGCGAACCCGAGTGCGGTCCTGGCTGCGACTGTGGCCGGTTTCTGGAGTTCTGGAACCTGGTCTTCATGGAGTTCTTCAAAGAGGAAGACGGCACTCAGCGACCGCTTCCCAGCAAGAACATCGATACCGGCATGGGCCTCGAGCGTATGGCGTCCATCCTCCAGGGAACCGAAACCGTTTTCGAGACCGACCTGTACATGCCAATAATCGACTTCCTTTCGGAGCTGACCGGGGTCCAATACCAGGAGAGCGAACGGTCGGACATTTCACTACGGGTTCTGGCTGATCACGGCCGAGCCGTAACGTTTCTTATTTCCGATGGTGTCTTTCCAGGAAACGAAGGTCGCAGCTACGTCCTGCGCCGGGTACTTCGTCGCGCGGTGCGCCATGGACGACTGCTCGGTCTGGAAGGGCCATTCCTCAGCTCGGTCGCCCGGAAAGTGGCAGAGGAATTTGCCGAACACTACCCGGATCTCAACTCACAGATCACCCGAATCCAGAAGGTGATCGACCACGAAGAAGCGCACTTCAACCAGACGCTATCTACCGGAATCGAGCGATTCGACGACGTTCTGCGGCGCGTTCAGCAGACGGGAGCGTC
>SLMJ01000345.1 GCA_007133615.1 Thermomicrobiaceae bacterium
GGCGCAAGAAACGCCTTGCCGGCATAGACGACCCGATTGTTCGGGTATGCGCGGTCAAACGCGTCCCGATACGCCCGGCATTGCTGGCGGATCGTTTCCTCATCATAGACATAGAGTGGTGTGCCGAACTCATCGGCAAGGTCTGTTAACCCGACCCCACCTATGGCCAGACGACCGGCGTCGTTCCGTTCTGCCGTCACCGGCCACAGCATCATTGTCCCTCCCACAGTGTTCAACAGCGTCCCCGCGCTGCCCTTCTCAAGTGTGCTCGCGATTATACTCCTGCAACGTTGACCGCGCACATGCGCATTCCATAAATGGATTCCCCCACCATATCGTGCGGAGTGGCGCCTCTCCCGAGGTACAACAACCGGGAGCACGTCGTGTTAGACAGGCGGTACAATCGTGAGTGCATTCGGGCGCCGTTATCTCGAGATCAGGCGCCAACGTATCGAAAACAGTAAGCGAACCTGATGACCACCATTCTCTCAGTTGAAGGCGTATCCAAGACATTCGTTACAGATCTGATCTTCAGCGACGTGACGTTTCAGATCCAGGAACGGGAACATGTCGCGCTGGTTGGAGCCAACGGGAGCGGCAAAAGCACCCTGATGCGGATCGCTGCCGGACTCGAAGATCCGGATACTGGCCGGATCGTCCGCCGGAACGATTTGCGCGTCACCTACCTGGCTCAGGAAGCGACGTTTACCAGCGGTCGAACGGTTCGTGAAGCAGCACTCGAAGCGTTCGAGCGCGTGCACGAGATCGAACACGAGATGGAACGCATCCAGCGGGATATGGAGCGAGCATCAGGCGCCGAACTCGAATCTTTGATGGGGACCTATTCCGACCTGTCCGAGCGGTTCGAATTTCTCGGCGGCTACGACGTTGAATACCGCACCGATCAGGTGCTATCCGGACTCGGATTCTCCGAAGAAGAGTTTCAATGGCAAGCGCAGCACCTGAGTGGTGGTCAGAAAACGCGACTGGCGCTCGCCCAGTCATTGCTCGGCGATCCGGATCTTCTGCTTCTGGACGAGCCAACGAACCACCTCGATCTTCGGGCGCTCGAGTGGCTCGAAGAGTTTCTGCGCAACTGGAACCGGGCGTTCCTGGTGGTATCTCACGATCGATACTTTCTGGATCGCGTTACGACCAGAACACTGGATATGAACTTCGGACGACTGGATGATTATCCGGCGTCGTACAACCGGTTTGTCAAGCTCAAAGAGGAGTTCCTGGCTCGCTGGTGGACCGAGTACGAGGCGCAGCAGGAATACATCAAGCGAACCGAGGAGTTCATCCGGAAGTACAAGGCCGGACAGCGAACGAAGGAAGCTCAGGGCCGCGAAACGCGCCTTGCCCGCATGGAGCGAATCCCGCGGCCGGAAGAGCGCAAAACACTCAAGGCCAGCCTGCCATCGGCTTCACGCTCCGGCCGCATCGTACTGAACACGAAACCGCTTACGATCGGTTATCGAGCCGACACGCCCGGCGATGCGGACACCGTGCTTGTCGAAACTGGTGAGTTGAAGATCGAGCGCGGCGAGCGGATCAGTCTGGCTGGTCCTAACGGTGGTGGCAAGACAACGTTCCTGCGGACAATTCTGGGCGAGATCCAGCCACTCAAAGGCACGTTCTCGTTCGGAACAAACGTCAAACCTGCCTATTACGCCCAGGGACACGAGGGACTGGATACATCACTGACCGTCCTCCAGACAATCCGGGAAGCGAAACCGATGGAGGAGGGCGCGGCCAGGAATCTGCTTGGACGCTATCTATTTAGTGATGACGATGTGTACAAGCCTGTTTCAGCGCTGAGTGGTGGTGAGCGCTCCCGGCTCGCACTCGCCAAACTGACGCTTGAAGAGGCCAATTTCCTGATCCTGGACGAGCCAACAAACCACCTGGACATCGAATCGCGCGAAGCGCTAGAGCTCCTTCTCAAGGAGTATGACGGCACGATTCTGTTCGTCTCACACGATCGCTACTTCATCGACGTCATCGCAACGCATGTGTGGGTCATCGAGGACGGAACGATCTCCGTGCACGTCGGCAACTATAGTGATTATGCTCGCCGGAAGGCCGGTCCTGAGGTTCCGGTCCCGTCTAACGGAAACCGCGCTGAAGAAAAGACCGGGCAGGAAACCGGCAGAGCACGTTCCGGATCGCCGAGACTCCGTCCCTCGGACAAAGAGATCAGGCAGACGGAAAAGAAAGTCAAAGAACTCGAACGGGAGATCTCCCGTCTCGAAGAACGCCTGAACACGCTGAGTGACGATCTTAGTGGGGCATCGGAGTCCGGAAATGTTGAACGGATTTCCAGCCTGGGATCAGATTACGAACAGACCCAGGAAACGCTGGATCAGGTGTATGAACAGTGGGCGGAACTCACCGAGGAACTGAACGAGAAGACCGCGTCGGTGCGAAATGACTGATCGAGCACCGTACGTGATCGGCATTACCGGAAATATCGCCTGTGGTAAATCGCTTGTCTCATCGATTCTCGCCGATCTCGGGGCCGAGGTCATCGACGCCGACCTGGTGGCCCATGAGATGATGAAATCCGGTTCCGACGTGCTGAAACAGATCGCTAACCGGTTTGGCGATGATGTGCTCAACGACGATGGCTCACTTAACAGGCCGGCACTCGGGCAGATCGTGTTCGGCGATCCGTCCGCGCTTGCTGAACTCGAGCAACTGACCCATCCACCTACTGTGCGGGAGATCCTGCGCCGAACCCGGGAGGCATCCGCTCCGGCCGTCGTCATCGATGCGATCAAACTCTACGAAGCGGGTCTGGCCGAACACTGTGATCAGACCTGGGTCGTGTACTGTGATCCAGATGTCCAGCGGAAACGGCTGATCGATCGCAACGAGTTGACCCCCGAACAGGCACAGCAGCGTATCGATGCCCAACCGCCTCAGAGCGAGAAGGTCCGGCGGGCCGATGTGGTTATCGACAACAGCGGTAGTCGCGACGACACACGCGCCAGCGTTATCGAAGCCTGGAACTTATTGCCGATCACATAACCCGCCCGGAAATTTCCCGTGGTATCTTGCCGTTAGAGAATAGTGGGGCCTCCCGCTTACGGCGCGGAGGTTGCGGAATGTGATCCCGAGAGGACGCGGGTATTGAACAACGGTGAGGAAGGAGTCTGATATATGGCTGAGGCCACGCGAGTAGAAGTCTGGTACGACTACGCGTGACCATTCGTCCACACTGCAGCGGTCTTGTTGCAGAAGGCGAAAGAGCATGAAGGCGATAACCTGGAAGTCGAGTGGCGGTACTTCTCACTCGAGCAGATCAACTCCAACGAGGGAGATGACTGGAAGATCTGGGAACAGCCCAGCAACTACCCGATGCGGAGTCGGTGGGCGTTTCGAGGAGCGGAAGCCGCGCGAAAGCAGGGCAAAAGCGCCTTCGAACAGTTCCATATCAATCTCCTGACAGCCCGACACGTCGATCGCAAGGAACTGGCAACCCAGGACACGGTCTTCGAAGCCGCTGAAGCGGCGGGGCTCGACATGGAGCAATTCAAGAAGGATTTTGAAGCGGCGACGATCGATCAGGTCGGCGCCGACCATGAAGAAGGTGTCTCGAAGTTCGGCATCTTCGGAACGCCGACAATCGTCATCAACGGAGAACACGCCGGCTACCTGAAACTCCGGCCAATACCGGAAGGCGACGAACTGAACCGAACCTGGGAACAGGTGAAGGATCTGATCGCTGGACGGCCAGAGATCGGCGAGATCAAACGGCCGGTGCCGAAGGCTTCGTAAATCGCAATCTACGGTCGGGTACCGGGAATCCGGGGCCCGGCCGTAACTTCGGACCGCCGTCTTCTGATTCCCCAACCGGAGTGTTGATCCGAGGCCTTTTGATCCCGCGTTCTGATTTCCGGCAACCATCCTGCGACACGAAAGGCCGGACGCTGGCACGTCGTGACAACCGTTTGCCATACTAACGCTTAGTCCGAACAGGATGATCCGCCAACAGGGCTGAATTCGCTGGAAGTCAGTACGTCCCCACCTTCATCGTTCCCGGTACCGGCGAACCTGAAGCACTCACGCACCATATCGGCTGGCACAACGCTGAGGAAGTAGCAACGCATGGAAGCATCAGTCAACCTCGGGAAGATTCGCGGAATACCGATCGGCCTGCACTACTCATGGTTCATTGTGTTCGGCCTGTTGACGTACTTCCTCTCCATGCCCGGTGGGTTCCTGCAGGAGTTCTTTCCTGGCTGGGAAACGACGACCTACTGGATCGTCGCCGCCACTGCGAGTTTGCTCCTCTTCACCTCGGTTCTTCTCCATGAGCTGGGACACGCATTTACGGCCCAGCACAAGGGGATCCCGGTCAAAAGCATCACTCTGTTCATCTTTGGTGGTGTGGCGAGCATTGCCGAGGATAGCGAGACCGCCCGGGACGAGTTCGCAATCGCCATCATGGGTCCAGTCGTAAGTGTTGCGATCGCGGCCTTCTCATTCGTCATGTGGATGCTGGTGAGCCCATTCCAGGAGCAGTTGCAAGCGATCTTCCTGTACCTGACCATCGTGAACACGGTCCTGGTGATCTTCAACATGATCCCGGGCTTCCCGCTGGACGGCGGGCGCGTCTTCCGGGCACTACTCTGGGGCTGGACCGGCAGCGTTGAAAAGGCAACGCGCTGGGCATCGATGACCGGCGTCATGATCGGGTACGCGTTCATCATTCTCGGTATCTTCATGGTGTTCGTCGTGCTGTTTACCGGCATCTGGCTGATCCTCATCGGCTGGTTCCTGCAGAACGCCGCTGATCAGGCATACAAGCAGATGCAGGTACGTCGAACGTTCGAGGGCATCCGTGTCCGTCAGTTGATGGAGCCGAATCCGGTCACAATCAGCGCATATGCCTCGATCGAGGAGCTAGTCGACCGCTACATGCTCGGCCGGAACCTGCGTGGACTTCCCGTCGTTGACGAGGGCATTCTCGCCGGAATCATCACGTTGAATGACATCAAGGGAACACCGCGGGAGCAGTGGTCACAGTATCGGGTTCTCGATCGGATGACACCGCGGGAGAGCCTGATCACCGCCGACCCGGATACGGATCTGGATACGGTGCTCCACATGATGTCGGAGCGTGATTTCCATCAGATCCCGGTTCTGGAGAGTGGCGCAGTTGTTGGCCTGCTGACCCGCGGGCAGATCATCCGTTTTCTCCAGTTGCGCCAGTCGTTGCCGGACTACACGCCGACGGTCCAGCGGATGGAACAGGATACGCCGCCAGGCGGTTCGGGCGGATCAGTCGAGCAGCAGCGCGCTCAGTCTGACTGAGCGACGATATGGTCGGGTCATCCGACGGATGGCGCAGCACGTGGTGTTCGTCGGGCAACGTGTTCCGGGAGCAGCATCACGATAACCAGGCCCACCACCAGCAGGACGCCGGTGATTCCGAGTGCCATTGGAATGCCGACATAATCGGCAAGCGTTCCGGTGATCGGGACGCCGATGCCGCCTGTCACAAAGCCGATCCCCAGGATGAAACCGGAGGCCATCCCGGCTCGTCCCTGCACCATCCCCTGCGCCATGACCAGCGTCACCGAGATGGACATGTCAGCCAGGAATCCGAAAATAGCACCAGTGAGCAACGCCCAGGGTCCCGGGAACATCAGAAAAATGGCGAGCGACGGAATGCTCAATAAGAGTGAGGCGACGAGCACCTGCCGTTGGCCGATCCGGTCTGCCAGCATACCGCCAGCGATGGTACCGAGCGCACCGAC
This sequence comes from Thermomicrobiaceae bacterium, assembly GCA_007133615.1. GTDB lineage: Bacteria > Chloroflexota > Chloroflexia > Thermomicrobiales > Thermomicrobiaceae > SLMJ01. The sequence continues at coordinate 5,769 of SLMJ01000345.1, forward strand.
GCCTAGCATGGCGGTGACCAGGATTCCGTAGAAGCTGGCGCTGAATCCGAGCTCCTGATACCAGAGCGGCGACAGCGTAACGACCGACAGAAAGACCCAACTGCGCAGCATCACGACCGCGATAACCGGTGACAGGTATTTCCAGCGTATCGAAAACTGTTCGTCGACACTCCCCTGGGCCCTGCGTTCTGGCAAGCCGAGATTCAGCTTGATCAACGACCGGAACACCATCCAGGCCGCGATGAGGCCGAGCGGAAGAACCAGCAGCGCGCCTTCCTGATGAAAGACTCCGAAGATGAATGCCCCGAGAATCGGACCCAGCGCGAATCCACCAGTACCGCTCACCGTGTAGATGGACATTGCCGTGTTTCGCGATTCATCGCGCACTGCAGCCGCAGCGTTGGATGCACCAACCGGGTGATAGGCGCCGGAACCGAGACCTGCCATGAACGCCGCGAACATGAAGAACCCAGCGGAGGGAGAGAGCCCGATCACGCCGAACATGATCGCCGCCCAGGCAAGGCTGGCAGGAGCCAGATAGCGACTTCCATGTTTGTCCGCGAGGTATCCAAAGAGCGGTTGCGAGAGTGATGCAGCCGTCATGAAGCTAAGGGCGACGATGCCGACTTCCTGGTTGCTCAGCTCGAACTGGATCGCCATGAGTGGATAGAGAACCGGCAACAACCCGCTGTAGAGGTCGACCGTGAAGTGCCCCAGCATGAAGGTGAGCAGCGCCGGATTCTTGCGGATTTCCCGAAGTGCGTCCATTCCCGTCCCTGTCTGCGGTGTCACCGTCACCGTCACCGACAGGGCATCATACCGCCCGGACCCGGAACGGTCCAACACTAATGCGCTGCTGCTCCGACCCGCCATTTGAGGCCACACTGCGACCCGGAGTTCGGAAACCTGTTTGTTATACTGGAGCTATTGTTGACAGCAGGTAACGCCTGCTTACCTCTGAACGTTCGTTCAATGGAATCCCGAGGATCTGATTATCATGATTGATAACCTGAACGTCGCAATCTCTAACGTGGTCGAACGCCTGGACCAGATCGGAGCGCGTCTTTGACTTGCCGACCAAACGGCAAGATCTACGCGAACTCGAAGAACAGACCTCGGATCCTGATCTCTGGAACGACCCGGAGCACGCCCAGCGCGTGATGCGCCAGTTTTCCGATCTCCGGGACCAGATTCACAAGTGGGAATCACTCCGGCAGCAAGCGGTAGACCTGCAGGATCTGCTGGAGATGACGGAAACTGATGACGAGCTTCAGGCGGAGCTTCAGGCAGAGGGTGAAAGCCTCTTGCAGGAAGTTGAACGCATGGAGCTACAACTCGTGCTCAGTGAACCGTACGATCGGCACGATGCTCTCCTTTCCGTTCACGCTGGAACCGGAGGCGTCGATGCCCAGGATTGGGCCGAGATGCTTGTACGTATGTATCTCCGCTGGGCCAGCAGTCAGGGCTA
>SLMJ01000140.1 GCA_007133615.1 Thermomicrobiaceae bacterium
CCCGGCTATTCGTCCTCGGCGGATCGGGACGGCACGGCGCGTTTTCTCCACTTTCCTGGAGTGATCGGGTGATGGTGCTGGAAGACCCGCAACCGCACGAGGACTACCAGGTACAGGACGTCGACGATGAAGGCTAATCGTCCGCTCGTCGACTATCGCTGAGCGCCCTCAAGAATCAACTGTCTGGTGTGCTCGATCACCCAGTCGGGATCGACATCGATCTGAGCTATGCCGGATTCCTTCGCGGCCCGGGCGACGGCCCCGGCGACCAGCGGGGGCACTTTTGCATTCAGACTGTCCGGGATCACGCATTCCGCGCAGAGCTCATCATCGGTCACGTGGTTGGCAATCGCTTCCGCCGCTGCCAGCTTCATCGCGTCGTTGACATCTTTGGCCCGGGAATCAAGCGCGCCTCTGAATACACCAGGGAATGCCAATGAATTGTTCACCTGGTTCGGAAAGTCAGAACGACCGGTGGCGATCACCATTGCACCGGCTTCCACCGCCTCACCCGGCATGATTTCCGGCTCTGGATTAGCAAGCGCAAAGATAATCGGATCATCAGCCATCGAGCGGATCATGTCCTGCGTCAGAACACCAGGTGCCGAGACACCGACGAAGACATCGGCATCGACCAGCGCGTCAGACAACAGTCCCTGTACCTGATCTTTGTTCGTCAGGCGGGCAATCTCTTCCTTGACCCGATGATAGCCACCCTGCCGGCCGCGGTGAATCGCGCCGTTTCGGTCACACATGATGATGTCGCCGACTCCGACGGACAGGAGCAGCCGGGCAACGGCAATACCGGCTGATCCGGCACCGTTGATCACCACTTTGATGTCACTCAGCGGAGTTCCCCGGAGTTTCAACGCGTTCATCAGCCCGGCCATGACCACGATCGCGGTACCGTGCTGATCATCATGGAATACCGGGAGATCAAGCCGCTCTTTCAACTGGGCCTCGATCTCGAAGCAGCGAGGTGCGGAGATATCCTCCAGGTTGATCCCGCCGAACGACGGGGAAACCGCGGCAACGATATCGACAATCTTCTGGGGATCTCGCTCCAGCAGACAGATCGGGAACGCTTCCACGCCAGCCATTGTCTGGAAGAGAACAGCCTTGCCTTCCATCACCGGGAGCGCTGCTTGCGGGCCAATATCGCCGAGTCCAAGCACCGCGCTGCCATCGGTAACGATCGCAACCAGATTGTTCTTGACTGTGAGATCGAACACGCTCATCGGATCCGCCTGAATCTCAGCAGCAGGGATGAGCGCTGCAGGTGGCAAATACAGCAGATTGAGGATGTGATGATCCTTGATCGGAATCTTGCTGTAGACCTGCAGCACGCCGTTATTGAGCCGGCGCATGTTGATCGCCTCTTCGCGCTGGTTCATGGCCGGTCCGTCCGGCACACTCCGAGGCGTCAGCACGTTCTCGTAGACATACCGCCGCGTATTCGCCGCTACTGTTTCCGGCTTGATATCGCGAGCGTTTTCGCCAGTTTCAATTGCTGCTCGGACGACAGCCGACGCAATTGCCGGAGCAACCCGGAAATCGAACATCCTGGGAACGACGTTGTCGGCATGCAGTTCATCCGGAGGAACCAGATCGGCCAGCGCCTGGGCCGCATAGACGAGTGTACGCAGCCGGATATTCCGAGCGCCGGAATCGAGCAGACCGCGGAAAACACCCGGGAAGACCAGTGAGATATCCATCATGTTGGGATAGTCGGACCGTCCGGTCCCGACCACAGCAGCGCCAGCGGCCTTCGCCTCGGCTGTTCCAATCTCGGGAGTCGGAATCGCAAGCGAGAAGACGATCGGGTTTGGCGCCATTGACGCAACCATCTCCTGCGTCACGATGTCGCCGGCGGCAAGGCCGACGAACACGTCGGCGCCGACCATCATGTCAGCCATGGAACCGGCACGGCGCTCAAAGTTCGTCTCCTTGGCGACGTAGGATTTGGCCCAGTTCATCCCTTCCGGGCGGTACTGGTAGATCGACCCGAGCCGGTCACAGACGACGATGTCCTTCACACCAACCCGGTAGAGCAGCCGGGCAACTCCGACACCGGACACGCCAGCGCCGCCAATAACCACCCGGATCTGATCCAGCGTTTTGCCCACGACCTTCAACGCATTGAAGAGGCCTCCAAGCACCAGAATCGCCGCACCGTGGTGCTGGTTGCTGAAGACCGGAATGTTCGCGCCCTTCTCCAGATGGTCGGAGATCGTGAAGTTGTGCGGTGCAGAAATGTGATCCAGGCAGAGCGCGCCGAATGTCGGCGTGATCGCCATCGCGGCATCGATGATCGTGTACGGGTCTTCAGCATCGAGGCAGATCGGGAAGGCGTCGATTCCGGCGAATGTCTTGAAGATAACGCTTTTGGCTTCGAGAACGGGGAGGGCGGCTTCTGGTGGTCGGGCTCCGGGGCGGAAGAGGTCTGAACCATCGGTGACAATTGCAACGGTATTGCCCCTGGACGTCAGATCATACGAGTTGAGCGCGTTCGCACTGATCTCCCGGCAGGCCTCGGCAACGCCGGGTGTGTAAACGAGGCTCAGGGTGTCTCGATCCCGGATTGGAATCTTGCTGTTGACCCCGATCAGCCCTTTGTAACGCCTGCGGTAATCGAGCGCCTCGTCTTTTTCTTCAATGAGATCCACTGTCCGCCACCACTCTGTGTCGCCCCCATCACACCAGCACCCATGTTGAAACCCTGGCGGGTTCACCTGCCGATTGTACACAGGCCGGTACGCGCACACAATTGAGGTTCCGCATGCCGGAAAACGAACCGCGCAGCGGGCCGAGCGGCTCAGTCGCGCGAAATCGTCTCCAGAAATGTCTGAACGACAGTCGGATCGAATTTGTGACCGGACTGTGCCTCGATCTCGTGAGCAGCGTCGGTCGAGTTCCAGGCGTTGCGAAAGGGGCGATCGCTGACTAGCGCGTCATAGACATCACAGACAGATACGATCCTCGCGAGCAGCGGGATGCGTTCGCCTTGAAGGGCGTCCGGATAACCGGCGCCGTCCCAGTGTTCATGGTGATGGCGGATTGCCGCCCGAACCTTCCCCGGCAGGAACGACAATTGCTCCCGGGCGAATGCCTCGCCAAGTTCGCTGTGCCGGCGAACCTGGTTCCACTCCGTGTCATCCAGCGGACCCGGTTTGAGGAGGATCTCATCCGGAGTTGCCGCCTTGCCGAGATCGTGCAGACAGGCGGCCCATCGCAGAGCCTGAAGCTGTTTCGCATCCAGTTCCAGCCGTTCACCGATGTCGAGCGCCATCGCAACAACCCGGTCGATATGACCGGCAGGCTCGCGTTCCTGCAGTTCCAGCGAAACACCGAGCGCCCGGATCGCCGCATCGCGTTCCTGTAATGCCCGTTCTTCGACAACGAGCCGGGCAATGAGATGCACCGGCGCACCGGCGACGCTTGCCAGCAGATTGGCTTCCGAAGCCTCCCACTCATGATAGCTGAATGAGTGCAATACGATCGCACCGACAAACACTCCATCAACATCCCGGACTGGTGCAGCGGCGAGACTGGCAATGCCGAGCTCCGGGAATCCGGTTGTGGTGTGATGGTGCTCGGTGTTACCAAAGAAAAACGGTTGCGGCGACTCCTTGAGCGCGACCATCAAGGGCGTTTCTGCGGGCAGCCCGTGGGATTTGATCTGCTCCAGGACCGGTCCATCCGGCAGATTACCGTGCAACGCCCTCGGCAAATGAACGTCTCCGGATTCCTGGAAAAACACGGCGCCGTCGGCAGCCGTGTCGTCAACGAGGTGTTCCAGAATCGGGATGACGGCCGACGTAATGTCTGGTGCAGACACAGCGATCTGCATAAGCTCGACCAGGAGTGCTGACTGATTGGCATGATCGTCCTGCATCGCCGGTTTCATCCCCCATTCTCAATGCCTGGTTGGCATCGTGAAAACTGAATCCTGCTCATCTACTTGCTGGGTTGCTGCTGGACCGCTCTCCAGGTGGTGTCCGATCCGGAGTACCGGTGTTCCATGTCACGCTTCGAACCACGATCGCAACGTCCGCCGAAGCAGCTTCCCTCCGGCATTCCGGGGCAACGGCTCCCGGATGAACTGGAACTCTGTCGGCACCTTGTAGCCGGCCAGACGTTCTCTGCACCAGAGTCGAATCGCATCCGGATCCGGTGCCGCACCATCGGCGCAGGAAACCACGCAGACCACCCGCTGTCCCCATTCCGGGTCTGGTACACCGATGACGCCGGCTTCCTCAATCAACGAATAGCCGGACAGCATTGCCTCCACCTCGGCCGGATAGACGTTCTCACCGCCGGTGACGATAAGGTCATCACGACGGTCCAACACAAAGAGGTTACCATCAGCATCCAGATACCCGGCATCTCCGGTGTGGAACCAGCCATTCCGGAATGCGTCGCTCGTCGCATCCGGCAACCGGTAGTATCCAGCGGTGATGATGGGACCGCGAGCGAGGATCTCCCCGGCTTCGCCGGGAGTTGCGAATCGTCCATCGGCCTCAATGGCAATCTCGTTGGGATACAGCGGTTTGCCGGCCGATCCCAGCTTTCGCAGCGCGTCTTCCGGCGGAAGAGTTGCGATCTGAGAGGCGCTTTCCGTCAGGCCATAGGTCTGGGTTACCGGCACGTTGCGCCCGGCACATTCCTCCAGCAACGGTTGCGGTGCTGGACCACCACCGAGCAACACACAGCGGAGCCAATCTGGATAATCCCGATCCGGTTGAGCGGCAAGCATCCGGCGCAACATCGTGCTGACAACCGAGATAATCGTGACCCGATCCTTACGAATCGATCGATTGACCGCATCCGGATCGAATGATTCGTGTACAACTACGCCGATCCCGTAGATGACTGACCGCATCAGGATCGAAAGGCCGCCCACGTGAAAAAGCGGCAACACCGCCATCCAGCGGTCATCGGCGTGAATGCCGAGATTCAAACCAGACCCGATCGCGCTCCACCAGTGGTTTCCATAGGTCAGCAATGCGCCCTTCGGGCGACCGGTCGTTCCGGAGGTGTATACGATCGCGTGAATGTCATCCGGAGCGTGGGATTCCACATGCTCGTTGCAACCAGATCCGGCGTCGATCTCCCAGGTGGGGTCATGAGGATCAATTGCCAGCAGGGTAGGTTCTGGAGATTGATGATTGATTGCCGCCACGAATTCGTCCGTCGGATCGGCGGAAATGACGTGGCTCGCCTGGACGTCGGCAAGCTGCCAGGCAATCTCCTCCGGGGTCAGGCGCAGATTGATCGGCACCAGAACCGCGCCGATCCGGGAGATACCGTGCACTAGTTCCACAAATCCCTGGCTGTTTGGGAGGTGCAGAGCGACGTGAGTACCGGCAGCGATCCCTTGTGAGGCCAGCCAGTCGACCGCGCAATCGACTCTTGCATCGAGCTCTGAAAAAGTGAACTGCTGACCACCAGTAATCAGCGCCAGGCGATCAGGGTTGCTGAACGCCCGTCGCCGCAGCCAGTCCGGGTACCGTTCTTCATTCGAGCTAATCATCAGGGAATGTTCCGAAAAAACCTGGAATCATCGATCGTCATCGCCATCGTTCCAGATCGTCGGCCGCGGCTGCACACCGAGTCCCGGCCGGTCCGGCACAAGCATCCGTCCGGATCTGATCACCGGCGAATCAACCAGCAGGTCAGTCTCCAGCAGTGTTCCGGTTGCCAGTCCACAGGGTGGGATTGGCTTCGGCAACGTCGCCGCGAGATGCAGCGCCGCGGCGATTGCCACACCGGTCTCTATTGCTGTTGTAACCACGACCCGGACTCCCGCTTTGCTCGCCAGTTCGATGAGTTCGCGTGATGCAGTCAGCCCACCGATAATCGTCGGTTTGATAATGGCGACGTCGATCGCTTCCCGATCGATCATCTCCTTGACGACCTCTTCAGACGTTACTGACTCATCGACCGCAATCGGAATCCCGACCTCTGAACGCAAGTACGCCAGCGCTCCAATGTCGCCCGGCGGCAACGGCTGTTCGAGGTACTCGATCGTGTACGGCTCCAGCATTCGTGCGATCTCGATAGCCCGTTCGATAGACCAGGCTCCGTTCACGTCCAGCCGAAGCCCGGTCGCCGGGCCAATCGCGTCGCGAACCGCGGCGACTCGTTCCACCTCACGGGACGCATCAGCAAACGCGCCCACCTTCATCTTGATCGCTTGATACCCGGCCATTGCCGCGTACCCTGCTGCGGTCGCCGCGGCATCCGGGTCCATATCGCTGATCGTTGCGTTCAGCGGCACCTCTGTCGCGGCGTCCGGATCAAGATAGCGGGAGAGCGGCGTAGCGCTGGCCTCGGAATCGAGGTCAAGGAGCGCGGTATCTACCGCAAATCGCACTGGCGCGAGCGACAAGTCGCCCTCAAAGTCCGCCAGAAGCTCGCGGATCTGCTGCTCGCTACTTCCTTTGATACGCGGGACAAGCTCTGCCAGCTTTCGCTCCAGCACGTCTACAGTGGCCGTTCCGAACGATGTCAGGGCAACGGCTTCACCGTGCCCGATGCGGCCATCGCGATCCCTCAACTGCACCAGCAAGCCGTCACGATGCTGCTGCAGCCCGGTCGATGTCACAAACGGGACCCGGAATGGAACGGTATAGCGGTGGTAGAGCGCGTCCTCGATCATCATATGAGTAAACCGGCTGCAAGCGGTATGCCATACAGCAAGAGCAACTGACCCGTTCGTTTAAGCACGAGATTCAATGGACGACCGCTCAGGCCGCCGCCGACCATTCGGATGAGCACAATCCCAACCGGAATTGAGATCCAGCTCAGCATTACCCACGGGCTCGTCGTTCCCGACAACCACATACCGAGCGGAAACAACCAGGCGATGATGAGGATTGCGATGTACTGATATCGGGTCGCCTGCTCGCCGAGTTTCACCGCGAGGGTTCGCTTGTTCGCCCGGGTATCGGTGTGAATGTCACGCAGGTTGTTGATAACCAGAATCGCGGTGATGAGCAGGCCGATCGGGATCGCCGTGACAAGGGCCAGACCGTCCAGTGACCCGGTCTGAAGGTAAGAACTGCCGGTCACCGCCACGAGTCCGAAAAAGATGAAGACGGCAATATCCCCGAGACCATTGTACGCGAGCGGATACGGACCACCGGTGTAGGCCAGGCCGAACAGGATCGAGAAGACTCCGATCGCGAGAATC
>SLMJ01000368.1 GCA_007133615.1 Thermomicrobiaceae bacterium
CTCGTCCACAGCCAGGGAAACCTCGTGTAGACTGCCCGGGGCAGTTCGATTTCATCCACCGGGCCAGCGGAGGGGAACACATGGCACAGCAGACACTTTCCGGAATCAAGGTCGTTGATCTTACTCGCGTACTGACCGGGCCATACTGCACGATGATGCTCGGCGATATGGGGGCCGACGTCATCAAGATCGAGCAACCGGGAAAGGGCGATGACACCCGGGCGTGGGGACCACCATTTATCGATGGCGAGAGCGCGTACTACCTCAGCATCAACCGCAACAAGCGCAGTCTCACGTTGAACCTCAAGTCCGATGAGGGCAAGGAGATCATCCACAAACTCCTCGCCGAAGCCGATGTGGTCGTCGAGAACTTCTCTCCCGGCGCGACCGAGCGACTGGGTCTCGACTATGATTCGGTCAAGAAGATCAAGCCGGACATCGTCTACACCTCGATCTCCGGCTTCGGCCAGACCGGCCCGCAGCGGCACCAGGCAGCCTATGACCAGATTCTGCAGGGGATGTCTGGACTGATGAGCGTGACCGGATTCGAGGACGGCCGTCCGACCCGCTTTGGCGTGCCGATTACGGACATCGCCGCCGGGATGTTCGGCGCCTACGCGACTGTCTCCGCGCTGTTTCATCGGGAACGCACCGGAGAAGGCCAGCACGTGGACACCTCGATGCTCGGCGGCGGGATCGCGTTGCTGAGCTATCAGGCTGCGATCTACTTCGCGACAGGCCAGCAACCGGCTCGCACCGGCAACGCACATCCGATTGTCGCGCCATATCAGACCTTCGCCACCAAGGATGGCTACGTGAACGTTGCTTCCGGTAACGACCAGATCTGGACCCGTTTCTGTGAAGCGATGGGGATGGAGCACCTGCTTGAAGACGAGCGCTTCAAGGACAACGCCGGGCGGATCACCAAGCGGATCGAGCTTGCCAACGAGATCGAGAAGACGCTCACAGAGCACACAACGGACGAGATACTGACCTTGCTGGAAAACGCATCCGTGCCATGCGGGCCGATCTCCGAGCTACCCGAGGTCTTCGAGTCGCCGCAGGTCGAGCACTACAACCTGCGCCAGCGGGTCCCGCATCCAACGCTTGGAGAGGTCGACCAGACCGGCTTCCCTTACTTGATGAGCGAGACCCCGTGCGAAATCCGTATCGCCCCGCCGGTCCTGGGTCAGCACACGGGGGACATTCTGGAGGAACTGGGTTACGACGAGGAAGCGATCGGGAAAATGCGTGAGGCCGGAGCGGTGTAGGGGCGATCCATTGGTAGACCGGCTCTGACCCGCTGCACACCGGAGACCGTGACCTCTGGTAGACCGGGCAGCTCCGTCTGCCCCTGGCCTCGGAAATGGGTCCGCTGGACTGGGCCACACGGAGGGGGCCGGCTACAGCATGTGCTTTCATCCGGGGAATTCATCGGCTTACCGCGTGACATCCGTCGCATCGAACACCGGCAACACGCCGTGGTCGGGGTCGATCCAGAGCCTTGTTTCGACGTTGTCGGGGTCCGGCACTTCCCCATCAGCGGCCGGTTCATCCGCAAGTTGTTCCGGGATGAAGCCGGCGGTCTCGACTTCCCAGATCAGGTCGTCTGGCTCTCCGATGATCTGCGTTGACCAGTCCTGCACGCCGATACCTTCCCTGGTTGTCTCTCGAATTTCGCGTAGCTCAGCATCCGGATAGCCCTGGCGTTCGAATAGCTCCTGAACATAGCGCTCGACATGCGCTTCGGACTGCAGGCCGTCACGCGGCACTTGCGGATACGCCGATTCGGGAGCCGCGGCCTGATCCTGGCCCTGTTCCGGCTGCATTTCCATCAGTTCCTGCTGCGCGGCTGGAAGAGCTTCGGCGACGTACTCGATCGCCCGGTCGAGATCAGCGTTACCGAGTAGTTGGTTGTCCACGACCTCGATGTCGGCCTCTTCCACCAGTTCCGCTCGAAACTCGGCCAGATAGAGTTGCTGGCGTCGCTGAGATGAGAACTCTTCGTCAGGCGGGATGTCCGCCGTCGCCCAGACGTGCTCATCAACGTTCTGTTCGGTAATGTTCTGCGCCATCATCCCGGGCAGAAATTCCTCCCAGTAGCGCTCTTCACCGATCACATCGATCTGCGCCTCGCCGACGGCCGCGGCAGCTTCCGGATCCTGCTCTTCGATCATTTCATGGGCGTCTCGCTGCTGTTGCATGGCTGTTTCGATCTGCTCGTCGGTGGCAATAAAGTCATTTTCCTCGGCAAACTCCTGCACCAGTTCACTCACCAGAGCCAGCCCGAGCCCGACGTTTTCCGGCCCGTACTCATTGATCAGTTCAATGTGAAGCTGGTTCTGCGCATCGATTTCCGGGTGAGGTTCTCGCTGCTCCTCCAGAACGTCCTGCATCATCGTCCGGCGGATCTCCGCCGTTGCCTGATTTGATTCGATTTGCCCTTCGGTGACCTCGCGATCATTGACCGTCAGCGCCACCGGATCGTCGTCTTCGGAAATGAACTGCTCGGCCTGCATGCGTAGCAAGTCCTGCATTGCTTCCGATGGTTCATCTACGCTGACGTCGGCATCCGTTTCCGGGGTCTCTTCTGGCTCGGAGACATCCTCAGGATCGCCCTCGGGCCGCCACTGCGCGTAGAAGAGCGGATTCTCGCTCTCATGAACGCTGTAGAGCCGATCCTCATCGACATCGTAGACGTTGATCCGCCACATCTCCTGATCCGGGCTCATACTGGTGAATGTCAGGTAGCGGCCGTCTTCGGACCAGTCCGGGATGCTTGCGCTCCATCCGATCTCCTCGGTGATGTTTCGGATCTCGCTGCCGTCCGGATTGACGATAAAGATGTCGTAATCCATGTCGCCGAAATCGCTCATGAATGCGATCTGATCCCGGCTGGACCAGGTCGGCATGTAATTGGCTCGTTCCGGGTGGTCGTAGATGTTTTCGGTCTCGCCGGTCTCGAGATCGACGACATGGACGCTCCCGCGTTCGCCGTCTTCTGACGAGCCGATGTAGACGATCGAAGAACCATCCGGCGACCAGTGCGGCTGGATGGCGCGGTCGTCATCTTCGACCACTGTCTCCGGCTCAGTTTCTCCATCCGTCACGAAAATTGTGTAGGAGCCGTCCGCGAACCCTTCGCTGTAGGCAAGTGACAGCGAGCCAGGCATCCAGGCCGGGTGTCCCTGGTTTCCGGACCCGATATCAGACTCACCGACCGGCATCCGCTCCCCGGTCGGACGGTGAATGATCGCGATCCGCCGCTGCTCGACGTCTGGATCCTGATGGACGAGTGCCAGGTGGTTTCCGTCATCGGCCCAGGTCAGGCCGGCGGTCAACCGCATCACACCCTCGACAGGTTCCATCTCGATCGTTTCGGTCTCGGAACCATCGGCGCTCACCAGCGTGATCACCGACAGCGCATCCCGACTGCCGGATTCAGGATCGACATAAGCAACCCATTCGCCATCCGGAGACCACGCAAATCCGGCCCGGTCAGCGGTTGAGACAGGCCGCTGAGCCAGGTCCTGCTGGTTTGTTCCATCCGCGTTGATGGTCGACAGCGTCTGTTCGCCGTCGTATTCGGCGAAGAGAATTGTTCCCGGGATGTCGCCTTCCTCAACGAATGCGCCCGGTTGATGGATCTCGCCGCCCCAGTCACCGAGAATGAACGTGAGACCGATTCCGAAAGAGATAACGATCAGTGCGGCGGCGATCATCCCGGCAAACTGCTTCGAGTACCAGCGAGCGTTTCTTACCTCGTCGTCACCATTTCCTGATGCCCGGCCACTGACGGTTTCTGGTTGGGTCTCGGCAATGCCGGTTGATTCCGTAGACTGTTCATTCACGTTCATCGCTGAAGCTGGTCCTCCGAGTTCCTGTACCAGGGTCTGGCTCATTCGGTCAGGGAAGTCGCTCTCGGGCCACTGAATTTCGCCTGATTTCTTCACGGTGCGAGCAGCATCGAGCAGGGAGCGCAATTCCTCGTCATCCCGGACTTCCGCGTCGTCGAGGTTGCCTTCGTTCAGGGCATCAATGTACTGATCGAGGAGGTCTTCGCGGGATGTCATACCTGAGTCCCCTCCTGCATTCGCTGGCGAAGTGTGGTGAGTGCGCGATGTTGAAGCTGGCGAATCGCGTTCGGGCTGCGGTTCAGTAATCGAGCGACTTCGTCGGTGGACCGGCCCTCCAGCACCCGGAGGCGGATGACATCTCGCTGATCGTCGTTCAGCGTATCCAGCAGGTTATCGATCGACTGCTGTTGCTCGGCGCCGATGACTCGCTCGTCAGGCTGGGGTTCGGTGGTTTGCGGTTCCGGTTGCTCGGATATGTCGACCAGCGTCGGTCCGCCGCGCCGCCAGCGATCGCGCAGCAGATTTTTCGCGATCGTGGCGAGGTAGGCCCGAAACGGCGTGTCCTTGTGACGGTAGCGATCGAACGATCGGAGCGCCCGGAGGAAGACCTCTTGGGTCGCATCCTCGGTTTCTGAACGGTTCCGCAGAGACGAGTAGAGGAGAGCATAGACCGGCTTCCACTCCTGCCGGCAGAGCTCTTCCAGCGCCGCTGCGTCACCACTCTGTGCTTCCCGGATCAACCGATCTTCGCTCATCGATTCATCTGCCTCCGCACGTGGGAACGCAGCGGGCGCCTGCGGTGTTACGGTGGCGCTGGATCAGGATGTTGAAATCTTCTCTTTGGCGTCAGGATCAGTGTCATCAGGCAACTCGTCCCAGGTCTTCTTGGGATAGTCGATCTGCTGAGGCTTGCTCACCCCACTATCGTCCCAGAGACGCTGCTCGGGCGTTTGCCCTTGGACCGGTGGCGTTCCCTTGCGAAGCTCTTCCCAGGGCAGGCCGCCATGGCCAGACCGGTTCGGAACCTGGTGCCAGGTTTCCGCCGGCGCGACATCCACATCCTCGGATTCCGGCTGATCCTCACGTGGCGGCTGCTCGGGAGACTCACCCTCTCGCGGTTGTGCGTCTCGCTCGGCAACCTCTTCTCGCGGCGTATCCGGTGTTCGTTCCGGCGCTTCCGTTGGCTCTTCTGGTTTCTCAGTACTTGCGTCTGTGGACTTCTTTTCTTCACTCATCCGGCTTCTCCCTGAACGGTAGATTGCGCACTGCCGGAATTGTACGACGTGATAGAGAAATCGGGGTTGGAGTGTTCATCGATGCCGCGAGCCATGCTTGGTTCCCGTCAACGATTTCGTCCAACGGTCTCGACTTCAATGGAAATGGTCAACTCGTTACCGTTATCACAACGTCACTGTAGTCAGGTTCCGGAAAGCATAGACCGTGTGGCACCACGTTTGCGTTCAGGGCCGAGGAACGAACGAATTAAGACTGGAGAGAAGCTGATGGAAGTACTGTTCATACTGTTGATTATCCTGCTCATCGTCATTCTGATCGCGGCGATGCCGACATGGCCTTACAGTCGGGCCTGGGGCTACAACCCGATGGGTGGCGTGGCGCTGGCACTGGTGATCGTGGTCGTTGTGTTCCTACTGGTGGCCGGTATTCCGGGCGGCGGAAGTGACAACGGCAACGGAGATACCACCGTTATTGAAAACGGGAACGGGAACGGAAACGGTGAAGGCGACGGCACTGATCTCGACATCGACGTCGACATCGACGACGTTGAAATCGACGATGTAAACGGCGGTAACGGCGAAGATGGCGGTGACGAAGAACAGTAGCTGACCCCCTGGTTTCCGAGGTGAAGCAAACGAGCATAAGCATCCCCCTTACCGTCGCTGGTAAGGGGGTGTTGTTGATGCCAGGCAAGCGATCTGACGACGAGCCCGAATCTACTTGGGCACTGGACACCACATGCAGTCGCCAGTCCAGGGATTGCGACACTTTCTGGCACCACGGACGCGGCCGTCTGAGAGCACAACCCATCGGGTTGTCACCTCAATATCGCCCATCTCCACGGTCTCGGCTCGGTAGAGGCCGGCATCGTTCTCGGACGGCAGCGCTACGAAGCTCAGTGGCTCGGAATCCTGCAGCGTCAGGGTTCCGGTGATCTCGTCCCCGTTGATCGACAGCTCGATCTTGTCGATACAATCGTCGAGCTCAGCTTCTCCATCTTCGAGTTCACCGGTCAGATACACCGACGTATCGCCACTATCGCACGCGTAGGCGGATACCTCTCCAGATCCGTCTGAATAACCCTCCGAGATCGAGAAGGCGATGAATAGATCGTCGGTGACTTCTCCTACCCAGGTGTTCTCATACGGCCAGACGTCGTAGGAGTCTCCCAGGATTTCCACTTCGCTCATATCAGGCGAAAAATCCGGCATCTCGAACATGTCGTATTCTTCAAGCCACTCTTCTACGTATTGCTCGTATTCAGCTTCGGCTTCCGCGCGTGACATCCCGGACTGATCATCGTCCGTGTCGTCCGCGGGTTCCGGAGCACCCTCATCGTCTTCGTCGTCTTCATCATCGAGTGCAGCCTCATCATCCGTTGTCACAGGTTCAGCTGCAGCTTCCTCATCGTCTGAATCCGACACACAGGCTGCCAGTGTGAGCCCGAGAGTTGCGGATCCAGCCAGCCCGAATCCCAGCTTCAACACTGATCGGCGGGTCAACAATTGATTCGCTCGGACGTACATTCCGTCCGGGCTCTGCTGGATATTCACCTGTCACTCCGTTCTATTGTGCGAACAGGGTTTGCGATTAGCGTGACGCCATGCAAATCAGCGGGTCGTCGTCCCAATCGACCAGACCGCTAATGAGCAGACACGCCCTTGCCTTTATGCATTGTTTTCTGACGCTACTATACGCAGAAACTGTTTGCAATGCTGCCGGGAAGGAAATGTGCTCGCGCAATGTACACTATTGACTCATGAAGGAAAAGGGTGAACCGCCCCGGAAAATGCGTGGCGATGCGGCCACGCACCTTCCGGGCGTTCCGAGTCAGATGATCCGGTGTGCGATTAGCTGACGAGCACTTCCTGCGAGCGAGCGTACTCGCTGTACCCGCCCGGGTACTGGACGACCTCTCCATCCCGCACTTCGAAGATTCTGGTGCAGATGCGGTCCAGGAAGTACCGGTCGTGCGAGATGGCAACCACAGTCCCGTCGAACTGTTCCAGTGCCCCTTCCAGGACCTCGATCGATTCGATATCCAGATGGTTGGTCGGCTCGTCGAGCAGCAGGCAGTTCGCTCCGCCGAGCATCAGCTCCACCATCTGCAACCGCGCTTTTTCACCGCCGCTCAGATTGCGAATCGGCTCGGTACACTGCCGGGCGTTGAACAGGAACTGCCCCAGTTTGGCGATGACCTGATCATCCCGCAACGCATGTCGCGCCCGGATGAACTCGACCGGCGTCTTTCGCTCGTCCAGCGTCTCGTGACCCTGGGCATAGTGCCCCAGCCGCACTGATGGACCGACCCGGATCTCGCCGTCATCGGGCGCATCGTTTCCCAGCATTGACCGCATCAGCACCGTCTTCCCGGCACCGTTTGGCCCGATGATCCCGACCCGATCGCCCCGCATGATCGTGAACGAGACATCCAGCAGGACGATGTCATCGCCGAACGCCCGGGCGATGTGCTTCGCGTCGACGATCTTCTGGCCACCCCGGATTTTCGACTGGAACTCGAGGCCGATCTTCCGGCGCTCCAGAACCGGACGTTCGACCTTCTCCATCCGCTCGATCTGTCGTTGTTTGTTCCAGGCCTGGCGAATGTGTCGCTTGTCGACAACCTGACTCGCCCACTGCTTGAACCGGGCGATCGACTCTTCCAGTCGCTGGATCTCTTTCTGTTGAGCGACGAAGTCCTGCTGCTGCTTGAGCAAGGCCAGTTCCCGCTGCTTGACGTAAGCGGAGTAGTTGCCCTCGTAGACCGTGAGGCGACCCTGATCCAGCTCCACGATCTGGCTGATCGTTTCATCAAGCAGATAGCGATCGTGTGAGATGATCACCACGGCGCCACTGAACGAACGGATCACGTGTTCGAGCCGCTCCTTACCGGTTACGTCCAGATGGTTGTCTGGCTCGTCCAGCAACAGCAGATCGGGCTCCTGAAGCAGGCATTTCGCCAACCCGACGAGTTTGCGCTGACCGCCGCTGAGCAGTGTGATCGGTTGCTCGAACTTCTCCGCCGGGATGCCCAGCCGCTGGAGCATCGACTCCGCATCACTTCGGAAGCGAGGTCCGCCGGACGTTTCGAATTGCTCGATCAGTTCGGCCTGCCGATCGAGAATGCGAGTGAACTCGTCCATATCCGCCGAATTCTCCGGATCAGCGATCGCTGCTTCGACCTGCTCAAGTTCCTGCTCGATTGCCAGGAGATCCTCGCGACCGCGAATCACCTCGGAGAGCACGGTGGTGGCGGGCGAGTCGTCGCTGAACTCCTGCTGGAGATAGACCACGCTCGCGCCGCGACGGATGGTGCGTTCACCCTCGTCCGGCTTCAGCAGACCAGCGAAGATGCGGAGCAGCGTTGACTTCCCGGCGCCGTTCGGGCCGACAAGACCGATCTTTTCGCCATCCGTGATGCTCCAGCCGACGCTATCCAGAATCTTCCTGGCACCGTAACTGACTGATACTGATTCGACCTGTGCGACAAGCATGGTTCAAAATCCTCCTCACCGGGACAGCACGCGACCGTCCCTGACCGATATTTCCGCTGCACGGGATCGGAATGAGGCCTGCGGGACGTGTCGGTTCAGCTCACGAGGTGAGGGGAACAACAAAAAACGCCGCAGGCCATCCGAGTGGCCCGCGACGTTTGAAGCTTCGGTTCGTTTACTTCTAGCTAACCATCGCCCGGGCACACTCCGCCTGTAGCCGGGCCTGTGTGCCCTGCTGGCGTCGCGCAAACGCGAGAATTTCTCGCTGTGTGATCCCGTTTCGCAATGGTCTGCCTTCTCCTGAGAGATGAAGCATGCGTCGTCACCAGAAGCCTGGTGACATTCGCATAGTAGCAGTGTTCCGGGGAGATATCAAGTGGCACGTGCGCTACAGTATAGTGGACAGACGTAAGACGCATATCATCTGACTATGAGGAGGCAACAGTGTCCACTACATCCGTTCACCCGTCAGTAAAGGCGTTTATTTCAGACGTCAAGGCGATCCTCGCCGAGCACGGGGAAACCGAGGAGGCTCTGCAGCGGATTGCCGTCCGCATGAGAGACCTGACGCAAGACGACGAGCTTACAAAGGAAGAGGGACCGGTCGGCAATGTTCACCACGGCCAGCAGGTTCCGCCGCTGTATACGGACGAAACCGGCCTGACGCTGGTCCGGGCGAAGTTCGGACCGGACCACAACACGCCGATCCATAACCACTTCACCTGGGGGATCGTGGCCGTCTACGCCGGTAAGGACAACTACCAGGTCTGGCGGCGACTGGACGATGGCGATGATGAAGGCCATGCCGAGGTCGAGATGACCGACGAGTTCATCATGGGTCCTGGCGATGTGCAGATCATCCCGTTCCCACCGCAGGATATCCATGCCCAGCAGGGTGCTGGAGAGGATACATACGAGTTCGTCCTGTTCGGCGCAAACGCGATGGAAGGTCCCCGGCTCTATTTCAACCCGGAAGAGAAAACGGCGAAGCGGGTGACTCCGAAGAAGAACTGATCAGGCCAGGCGCAGGCGGGGCATTCAGCGGCGGGTGCACCGCCGCACTCCTCAATCAGGTTTGATCCTGCTCGTCATCACGCGGGCGAATGATGCGATCATCCATAGCGGCTTCCTCGGGAGGTCTCGTCCACTTTCGTGGTGGCGGGTCTCCCGATTTTTGCGTCTCGTCTTCGCCCGGTTCATCAGGTCCCGGCATCGGAATGTGGTCAATACGATGGCTTTCGTCGGATGGCGGAGTGGTTGTGGCTCGCCCACCTGCGGTTTCGGTGTCTGGCGACACTGGCGACAGCGGCCGGGTCTGCTCCAGTGGTGATGCCTCCGGGTCCGGTGGTGGATCGGCTTTGTAGACAGCCCGGGCGGCAAGCGCGTCGTGATGCCGGGGATCGCCGGTTCGAGGTTGTTCGAACGAAACGAAGGCGTTCTTCGCATCGGCGCTGGTGAGATAGACGAGCACGAGAATCGCCGCAATCGTCCAGATCGGGAACCCGATCAAGGCGAACGCCCCGAGCACGATCGCCCCGAGTCGAGCCCATTCCCGCATTCGCAGCAATCCCCAGCCAACCACGACCGAGGCGAATCCGAATCCGATGAACAACGCAAGACCGGCAGTGGCGATTGCCAGTCCACCGAAGACCCCTTCGGATGCATCCACATAGAAGACAATTGCCGGAAACAGCACCGCCGGAATCAGGCAACTGAGCAGGAAAAGGATGCCGGCGGTGACGAACTGATAGATTGCGATGAGCGTAACGTACTCTGGACGTTTGTCGTTTCTGGCGCCGGTCGACTGGCTCATGCGGGTAACCTATCTGCTGCGTCGGGATTGTGGCTGTTGAACGTCTGGCATGAGCATACACGCCGGACGATGATTCTGTCCCGGGTTGCCGAATGCGGTTGACCCGGCACATATCTTGCTGGAACAGGTACTCGTGGCAGATGGATCGGATAACACCTCCTGCGCTGTTCAGGCTCGTGAGTGCTGGAGCGCTCCGTTTACATTGTCACGATCTGCTATCATGGTAGTTTGAGCGCGGTATCGAGGTCGCTGGCGTGGCTGGCGACGACGTTTTTTGTGATTCGTTTTATCCGTCGTTAGGGGAGTTTCATGGTATGTACCATGTTCCTGAACAGCACCGCTGTGGCTGGACTCACACCTCGCATGACGACGGCTGGTTCCTCTTCAATGTGCCGGTCACGGACCTCTTCAATGTCATCATCACACGCTTCATCACGCTCATGGCGAGATCTAGCGGGACGACGTGATTTGATGAATGATCAGGAGGTCTGGATAAATGACAAGCAAACGACTGGCAATTGATCTCGACGGCGTACTAACTGAACCACCGGTACGCCTGGCCCATGCGGCAAACGAAGAATGGGGACTGAATCTCCCGGATCACGCGTTCGTTGATTCGGCTGGTCTCAATGTTCCCGATCATGTCCGCGAATGGGTCTATCATCAGGGAGGACCGGCCTCGCAACTGGAGCCGGCACCGTGGGCTCAGGAGTTTCTGAGGCAGGTGATCGAAACATTCGGTCCGGATCAGGTGCAGATTATCACCGCCCGGCCGCAATGTGTAGAAGCAGCCACGAAGGAATGGCTGCAACGGAATGACTTTCCAGAGGTACGTGTTCTATTTGCAGAGGACAAAGTCCCGGTCGCGATCGAAGCCGGGGTCACGCACGCGGTGGAAGACAGCCTGCGCCACGGGGCGGATTACGCCCGACACGGCATTCGCTGTTGTCTGATTTCCCCGCACAAACCGCAGGCGGAGGATTCCAACCGCCTGGTCCGGGTTCCGGACCTGAAAGCAGTTTTCGACCGGCTTACCGGTCAGCACTCAATACACGAAAAAGATACACACGTTGATACTGATTTTGATGATGACGAGGCACGAGACTGGAGTAGCGAGATGAGTAACGAAGATCCGGCGATGCAGCGGCGTCCTTACCGGATCGTCGTCAGTGATGTGATCGATTCCCGCGCCAGGCAACTCCTGGAATCCGAAGCGGAATTGATCGATGTTGATGGAACCGATACCGCTCAACTGATCGACGCACTGCACGATGCGGATGCACTGATCGTCCGCTCCGAGACGCAGGTGACCCGGGAAATCCTGACGGCCGGGCCGAACCTGCAACTCGTTGCCCGCGCCGGAGTCGGCGTGGACAACATCGACGTTGATGCAGCCACTGAAGCGGGTGTCCTGGTGCTCAACGCACCTGGCGCAAACGCGATCTCGGCCGGCGAGCATACGCTCGGCCTGCTGCTGGCGCTGTCGCGCTCCATTCCGGACGCTAACGAGGCGGTCCATGATGGACGCTGGGAGCGCAAGCGCTTCAAGCCGTTCGATATCAATGGCAAGACCATCGGTATCGTTGGCCTCGGCCGCGTGGGTGGGGTGCTCGCCCAGCGACTCCGCGGGTTCGATGTCAAGCTGATCGCACACGATCCGTACATCTCTCGCGATCGCTTCAAGGATCTGCACTGCGAACCGGTCAGCTACGAAGAACTTCTTCAGCGCGCCGACGTGATCACGTTCCACGTCCCGGCGACGGCTGAGACGACCAACATGCTGGATGCTGACACGCTGAAACAGGTCAAGAAGAACGCGATCGTGCTGAACTGTGCTCGTGGTGAAATCGTCGATGCCGACGCCCTTGCGGATGCCGTCAAGGAAGGGCATGTCGCCGGCGCCGGTGTTGACGTCTTTCCGAACGAGCCGGCTCACGAGAGCCCGCTCTTCAACCTGCCGAATGTAATCCTGACACCGCATATCGGCGGTTCGAGTGGTGAGGCCCTGGCGAAGGTCGGCGAAATGATCGGCAACACCGTTCTGGCCGCACTTGCCGGACAGGCGGTGCCGAACGCGGTGAACCTGCCGCCGGCAACGATGAACGCCACCGAGCTGCAGCGGCTGACCCACGTCGCCGGTGCGGCCGGCCATCTGCTCGCAGTCCTGCGGTCGGATCGACCGGCGGACTACCGGGTGACCGTCAACGGCGTCGTCCCGCACGAGGTCGTCGAGCACGTTGCCGTTGCGGGACTGGCCGAATCGCTGGAACGTTGGACTGATCGACGCGTGACACCGGTCAACGCCCGGCTGATTGCCGAAGAACTCGGGATGGAGATCCAGACGTTCGTCGAGGACGCCGATCCCGAGCGCGTGCCGGAATTCACCTTCCAGGTGAACGGCGATGATCCGCATCGCGTCACCGTCCGCTGGGACCGCAGCGATGCCGGTATTCTCGAGGTAGACCGATTCACGCTGGAGCGCCCGCTGGCTGGCGATGTGCTCATTACGCATCACATCGACCGCCCGGGCATCGTTGGCCGGATCGGCACTCTGCTGGGCAACCACGGCATCAACATCGCCGGGATGCAGGTCGGCCGTCACAAGCCGCGTGGTGAGGCGATCATGGTGCTGAACGTGGATGAGCCGATTCCGGAGTACACCATGCAGGAGATCAAGATCATGGACGATGTCTATGACGCCTATGTCGTCTCCCTGCCGCCGTCGCTGCCCGGACCGGAATCCGCCGTCGACAGCGAGGAACTTTTCCCCGCCGCAGCGGACTAGCGAGCTACCGCGGGAGCAACAAACGACGAAACGAGAACCCGGGAGGGCCATTCTGGTCCTCCCGGGTTCTACTTGCTCCTCTGTCGACGGCCCCATTGATCCGAAGCTCCCCGCCTAATCTCGTCCAAGCGACTTCACACGCCGTTCAGCTTCTTCATAGAAGTTCTCTCGAGATCCGATTGCAAACACGAGCACCTGGCGGTCTTCAGTGATGACGAAATATGCGGCGCGGTGTTGTCCACTTCCTTTCAGCGTGAAATGAAGTGAGCGAGCGCCGGAGAGGTTACCTGACAGTGGTTCGCCGAGCTCCGGATCGCGCTCGAGACGACCAAGTTCGCGGATCACCTGATCATAGGCGGGCCCGCGGAAACGCCTCAAATCGCGGTGTGCTCGCCTGGTTAGCTCGACTACCCAGTGCTCACTGCTGCTCGTCATCCAGGTCTATGCCCGCTTCCCGTGCTATATCTCGAAGCGGAATCGTCTCGCCCGCCTCGTACTGCCGGATTGCGTCAAGCGCCAGGATGTCGAATGGATTGATTGCCTTGCGGATCTGGAGGGTGCCAGTGCCTTCGTCGATCTCCAGAAAAAGAGCATCGCCTGGCTCCAGACCAATTTTTTCGCGATATTGTTTCGGAATGCTGATGCGCCCTTTACTGTCGACTTTGAGTGGTGTGGTCATTGGCTCCTCCTGGTCCCGAAGTGTGGGATCATCCCACTCTTGTTAGTCTAGTTGACTTCCAAATCAGAATCAAGAGTCCTACTCCCCACCCCCAACACCCACCGGCTGGCGGGGGGCGGGAGCGCGCTCGGCTTCCATTGCCAGCGTCTCGAAGCCGGTCGTTCGCAATAGACGTAGACCGTTGAGGACGACGATGATCGTGCTGCCCTCGTGTCCGATAACGCCGACCGGCAACGGTACCTGTCCCGCCAGGGTGAAGATCACCAGCACAACGATCACTGACAGCGCAAAGGCGATGTTCTGCCGGATCGTCCGGCGAGCCCGGCGAGAGAGCTCGATCGCATACGGCAGGCGTTTGAGATCGTCCGCCATGAGGACGACATCGGCGGTCTCCAGGGCGACGTCCGTTCCGGCAGCACCCATCGCCACGCCGACGGTTGCTGTCGCCAGTGCCGGTGCATCATTGACACCATCGCCGACCATCGCCACCGTGTGACCCGCTTCCTCGAGCTCCCGAATGACCTCGAGCTTTTCCTCAGGGAGCAGCCCGGCTCGCCAGTCATCGATTCCGACCTCACGGGCAATCGCCTGCGCAGCGAGCTCGTTGTCTCCGGTGAGGATCATCGTTCGCGCGACCCCGAGCCGCTTCAGCGCCTGGACAACGGCTGGGGCATCCGGACGGATGACGTCGGCAACAGCGACGACCCCGAGGATCCGGTCGCGCGCGACGTACATGACTGTCTTGCCGGCTTCCCGGAACCTATCGACGCGCTGTCGAATCTCCGTGGGAACGGAGATGCCGTCGAACTCCAGCATCGCTTCGTTGCCGATTCGCACAGGCGAACCTTCAACCGTAGCCCGGATGCCACGCCCCGTAACGGCTTCGAGATCTGTGGTCTGATCATCAGGAATTGGTTCCACACCGGAGCGGTCCGCATAGCTGACGATCGCATCTGCAAGGGGATGCTCGGACATCCGCTCGACTGCTGCGGCGTAGCGAAGCAGGTCATGCTCGGAGACGCCGGTTTCGGGAACGACATCGGTGACGCGCGGCTTGCCTTCTGTCAGCGTTCCGGTCTTGTCGAACGCCACCACATCGACGACCCCGGCGTTTTCCAGGTGAACGGCTCCTTTGAAGAGCACGTTCATCCGGGCGGCATTCGCCAGCGCAGAGAGGATCGACGCCGGAGTCGAGATAATCAGTGCGCAGGGCGAGGCGACCACAAGCAGGGTCATCGCCCGGTAGAACATGTCGTCGAAATCTCGACCGAGAGCCAGAACCGGGATGATCACAAGCAGCGCCGAGGCAACGATCACCCCGATCGCGTACGGCCCCTCGAACCGATCGGTAAATCGCTGAGCCCGGGATTGCTGGCCACGTGCCTCTTCCACAATCCGGATGATCTTCGAAAGCGTGGTCTCGGTCGACGGGCGGTCGACGCGAATTCGCAGGTAGCCGTTGCCGTTGACCGTGCCGGCGAATACGGAATCGCCGACGGCCTTTTCGACGCCAATCGACTCACCGGTGATCGCTGATTCGTCGATCGAGGAACTCCCGGATCGGACAGTACCGTCAACCGGGACACGCTCACCCGGCCGGGTAATGACGATATCGCCGATCGCCAGTTGCTCGACTGGTACCTGAACCTCCTCGTCATCCCGCAGAACGGTCGCCTCATCCGGGCTCATCTCCATCAGTGCCCGAACTGCCCGGTGGGTTCGCCCAAGCGCGTAGTGTTCGAGTGCGTTACCGAGCGAGAAGAGGAACAGCAGGACACCACCCTCGGCCCAGCCACCGATTGTTGCTGCACCGATTGCGGCCGTGACCATCAGAAGGTCGATGTCAACGTGCTTCTGGAGCAGTTCTTTGATTGCTGTGTAGGTCGCGTAGGTTCCGCCGAAGAGATATGTCAGTACGTAGAAGATAAGCTGGGTGCGATCCGAGATGAGATCCAGCATCCCGAGTACCCAGCCAAGCGAGAGGAAAATGCCAGTCAGCACGGTCGCGATCATCAGGCTGTGCTGGTACAGCCAGGATTGTTCTTCTTCCTGACCGATTCGTGTGACTGTAGACTGCTCGGTCGCCATTTTCGTCTTCCCCAGATTGCTGATAATCAGTATCAGTTGCGAATGATTCTCATTACTGATTTCTATCCTAGCGAGGTGACATCGAAGAGTCAACCCCGATTATTAGTCTGGCTCAATGCGCATATCACCGGCGCAGAGGTGCTTCGAGGTTCGTGACATTGTGGTGACAGCGAACCTGCTGCACGGAACGAGAGAATGCGAATCTGATCGGTGTTATGGCAAGCGCTGGCCCGCGACGACTGGAACGTTCCGGGCAAGGAAGTCCAGCTGGATCATCATGTTCTCTTCGAACATCTCCCCGAGATAAGGCTGGAAGTGATCCGCATCGAGTGCGTGGAACTCGACATTCGGAATCCGTCGCGCCGCTCGCCAGGTGGCGCCGATTGGAACGACCGAATCCTTTGCCGCACCGATCACCAGGGTTGGCGCGGTGATCTTGCGGGCGCTGTTGCGCGGGCTGTAGAACGGGACGTACAGAAGCGACCGCGACAGAACCCGGTTTTCCCAGGGAGCTCCGTCTGGAAGCAGTGCAGCATAGGCGGCATCGGCGTCGTCTCCGGTGATGGCGGCGCGATCGCCAGGTTTTCCGGTGATCCGACTGAAGAACGGTCGATTGACCAGTGACCCGACCAGATCAACGAACGCGGCAACGGTGCATGTGATGGTCGTTAACGGATGAGCCTGCATCGTGGTAGCCGGACCGCTGACATGCGGGATCTGGGAGATTACCGCGGTGACATCATCGCGTTCCGCAGCGAGTTTCAGAACATGCCCGCCGGAGAATGACGTTCCCCAGAGAACCAGCCGGTCTGAATCGATCTCGGGGTGTTGCTGGACGTATGCGATTGCGGCAGACCAGTCATCGAGCTGATTCCACGGATGAACGAGATGTCGTGGGTCACCGTCGCTTTCACCGAAGCTGCGATAGTCGAACAGAAACGCGGCGTAGCCGGCATCGACGAATCGCCCGGCAAAGGCTGGCAAACGGGCCTCACGTATGTTGGCGAACCCGTGTGCCATGACGATGACCGGGGCAGGGTTATCCGAAACTGGGAGCATCAGGGTGCCCCGGCATGTCGTTCCGTTACTTGTGAACTCGCAGGAAATCTCTCTCATTAACGCTCCAGCAGTGCATTCAGCTCATGGTCCTGCCGCATTGCCTCGAACCGGTGCAGGAGTTCAACGATCATCGCTTTTCGTTCCGGATCCATCCGGAGAAACCCGCCGATCACCATGATCTGCGGAATCGCCAGAAGGAGAGCGAAGCGGTAGTCCTCGATCATCTCTTCGAACGAATAGGCCACAACCCCGGATCCGACCAGTGCGACGTGGTAGCTGCGGAGTAGCTCAGCTTCGAACTGATGACGCTCATGGTTCTGGAACGCAGTGAGGATGAACCATGCGACATCGAACATCGGCGGTCCGATTCGGACCACCTGCCAGTCGAATGCGTAGACGTCGTCCGGTGAGAATGCAAGGTTCGCCAGCCGGAAGTCACCATGTTGAAGGGAGTGTGGACGGCCGGCTTCCAGTTCGATCAATCGATGCCGATACCGCCAGAGACTGCGAAACAGGCCGAGCGCTTCATCCGGCGTCACACGGCCGAGTCTGATCATGAACGGCAACCATGCTCCGGCATAGATCGCCCAGTTCTGGCGCGAATCGACTCGATACCGCCCCAGCCATGGATACTTCTCCAGCTCCGGATGCATCCACCAGGCAGCGTGAAACCTTGCCAGCGTGGAGAGCGCATGCGAGGCCTGCTCGAAACTGCACCCGTCATCGTGGTCTCCGATCGTCGCGTGCCGGGTGAGATCTTCCAGGAGCAACAGTGTCCGGCTGCTGTCCCGATTGGTTAGAGCGGCGTAGCAATCGGGAACGGGCATCGTCGATTGGTGAGCCAGATATCTGTAGAACAGCACCTCTTTGCGGTAGATTGATCGGAAGAGCCGCTGGATCATTCGTTCCGGGGCCGGCAGCTTGAGGATCATGGTAGCGGGAGGCCGGGCGTGATCGCCGTCGTACTCTATCGATATGCGGGAGACATAACCGGCGTAGCTCGCATTGCGGCCAGGATCATCCAGGGAAACGTCACGAACACGCACGCGGGAATCGAGCACGCCGGAACGCCGGAGCGTCTGAGTCAGCCAGTCCGGGGTGATTTCGTCGGGATGTTGCGGGATAACGATTCGATGCATGGGCCCGCTTCACGTCATAGCCGGGCAGTTGTCTGAAACGATGGACAAACCTGACGTCATTGTACTAAGCGGGAAAGGATGCTGGATGGCGGCAGCAGAGCTGCAAGAGGATCGGATTCAGTACACGGAGATTGTTGATGTGCCCCCGGAAACGGCGTTTGATGTTTTCGTCAATCGCTTCGCGGAATGGTGGCCGTCGGTGTACACATTCTCCGAAGATGCATTGACATATATCGGCATCGAGCCAGAGCCAGACGGGCGCTGTCTGGAGCGGGATATCGAAGGAACCGAGCTGGTCTGGGGCAGGGTGCTGGTCTATCAGCCCCCGGAGCGAATCGCCTTTTCCTGGTGGATTCAGCCAGACCGGACGATTAACGAGGATCCCGAACGGGCGAGCGAGATCGAAGTCCGGTTTATCGACGAGCGCTCATTGACACGGGTTGAGTTCGAGCACCGTGATCTGGCCCGTCACGGAGAGGGAGCGGAAGAGATGCGGCAGGCGATGGCCTCCCGACAGGGCTGGCCGATGTTGCTGCAGTTGTATTCGGATCTGGCGAATAGAGCGGATTAGCTCCCTGGCGTTAAAAGGCAAGGGGCCTGCTCACCTCATCAGTGAACAGGCCCCTTATCGCCAGATTGGTCAACCGGTCTTAGAGGTGTCTTAGCTCAACCCTGACCGTAAAGGTGGAGCCGTTTTGAAGAAAAATTTGGAGGGAGTGACGTCAGACCGAAGTCTGAGGCCACCTCTTTGAGAGGTAATTAAGGGGGGTTACGTAAGGACTGGCAATGCATTTCTCATCATCGCCAGGAGTCCTTACCAACGGCCATTGCCGCGGTTGACCCTCAAGGACACGTGTTTTGTGTCCGGCTTGAGTTGTTAACGTGTCGCATCCGCGTGCGGATGCGGCGTCAACCGATCTGCTCCAGCGCGTTGGCGATTTGCCGAACACGCTGCAGGTTGATCGCATAGTATTTCATGCCGCAGTCAGGCCGTACTTCGACGATGCCCGCAGATTCCAGCACCGAAAGGTGGCGGGAAACTGCAGACTGGCTGATTCCAAGCCTGCCTACGATCTCCTGAGCGTACATCTCCTGCTCCCGGAGCATCGCTATGATGCGAAGCCGGGTGCCGTCCGACAGTGCTCGCAGGCCCGGAAGGAGATCTTCCGGGAGTGTGGCTGCGCCATTCCGGCGAGCGCTGTCGTCGGCGCTTCCCTGGATGTTGAAATACAGAATCAACTCTGGTGGGTACAGAATGAACTGCACGAATTCCCCCAGGTGATAGGACGGGCAGAACGTTACCCGTTCTACGTGATCCAGAGCGGAGCGCACTTCCTCCGGCAGTCGATGTCCACTCAGATCAGTAAACGCGGACTCGACGCTCGGATAGGTTCGTCCGCTTGCCTGCCGAACTGCGTGGCGCAGATCCGGGAGGGCTCGTTCGTGTTCCGGACCGTAGCATTCGTTCCAGAACCGTTCGATAAGCCGGACGGTGCGTGTCTTCAGTTGTTCAGGTGCCATCAGCAGGTCGATCACTTCGTCCAGATTGGCTCGAGTGATCCCCGGCTGAACGAAATCCCGCCATGCTTGCCGATCACCGTTCGACGGCACATTCTGCGGCATTCCGAGGTCCTCATGGACCCGCCTGATGCTGTTCACCGCCATCTGATGATATGCCTCGTCGGACATGCCCTTCAGATGAGCCAGATAATCAGCGAAGCTCGCTTCCAGCCGTTCCGGCGCGAACGGATCGAAGGACATCAGAAGTTCTTCGATATAGTACAGCAGCCGGCCGGAAAAGCCGAGCAACGTCTCAAGATCGTGCCGAACATCGAGATCCAGACGCCGTCGTGCGTCTACCAGCCAACTATCAAACCGCTGCTCATCCGTCGCTCGGACCATCAGCGAAATGGCTGATGTCATGTCCAGCGGAACTGATGTATTCACGGCAATCTTCAATGCCGGCTGGCCAAGGATTAGTTCACCCATGCACTGGCCCGTTTGGCTCTCTCGATCTTGACGAATCATCTATCGTTATATGAGCATAACAAGCGATCATGATGATGTCAAGATTCGGTTGTGCATCCCGTCACAGATAACGCAATCTCTTTGCCACCAAACTTATAGTAGGGAGGTTTCGGTCAAAATGCAAGACCGATCCGCCAGACGCTCCCGTAATCACAGCCTTAGCTGCTTCCCGTATGCAGGCCAAGCTGCTCACGCAGGCCTTCCACCGACGTCACCGGCTGCTTGCAGGCGAAGTTCTGACAGACATAGGCAGTCGGCTGGTCGTCGATCTGCTCCCGATGTGCCAGAAGAGGGATGAACTCTGCGATCGTCTCATCGTCCGGTCGTTTGAGTGCCACGACCTTCGATGGCAGGTATGAGTGATGCGCGATAGTCACCAGTTGCCGCATGCCCGCATCATCCGGATCACCGGCAAATGCAATCTCCAGCGGCGTCGACATCGCGAAATCATAGGCTGCGAGCATGTGACCGAATCCATTGGGCTGCTGGGCCGCCATAGTCCCGTAATGTTCGAGGATCTCGATCGCCCGTCGGCGGTAGTCCTGGTTGTTTGTGAGAATCGCCATTCGCTGCAGGAGTTCCGCAGCCATCGAGTTGCCGCTCGGCTGGGCGTTGTCGACGAACTCCTTCGGCCGGGCGATCAGATCGGAATGGTGAGCGCTGGTGTCGAAGAATCCGGCGTTCTGATCGTCGGCGAACTCATCGATCATCACGCGAGTTAGCTCATCTGCCCAGCGCAGCCACTGGTCATCGAAGGTCGCCTCGTACAGCGAAACCAGCGCGTTGGCCAGGTAGGCGTAATCCTCCAGAAAGGCGTGGACTCTCGCCTCGCCATCCTTATAGCTACGGAAGAGTTCACCGTTCTTCCAGAGGTTGTCCCGCAGGAACGTGGCGTTGGTGACCGCGGTTTCCACCAGATCTGGCCGATCGTACGCAACGGCCGACTCGGCGAACGCACGGAGCATCAACCCGTTCCACGATGTCAGGATTTTGTCATCCCGACCTGGCCATACTCGTTTCGCCCGGGCCTCATACAGTTTGGCGTTAGCAGCACGAATCGTCTCCATTAGCGTCGCTTCATCAACTTCGAGCTCTGCAGCGACATCGGCTGGCTCGCGCGGGACGCTCAGGATGTTGCGTCCTTCGAAGTTTCCGGTCTCGCTGACGCCATAGTAGCGAACAACGATGTCAGCTTCTGCCGGTTCCAGGATCGATCTGATTTCGTCGATATCCCAGACGTAGAATTTGCCCTCTTCACCTTCGCTGTCGGCGTCCTGGGCCGAGTAGAAACCGCCTTCGGGTGAGGTCATCTCCCGGGTTACGTATCGGAACACAGCTTCAGCTGTGTCCCGGTAAAGCTGGTTGCCTGTGAGTTTCCACGCATCCGTGTAGGCACGGGCGAGCAGCCCGTTGTCGTAGAGCATCTTCTCGAAGTGCGGGGTCAGCCAGATCGCATCGACTGTATAGCGATGGAATCCGCCGCCGATCTGATCCTGAATGCCGCCTCTCGCCATCTTCTGGAGGGTGAACTCCGCCATTTCGAGTGATCGGGATGCCCCCGTGCGGTAATGCGTTCGAAGCAGGAAGTCGATCACCATCGAGGGCGGGAACTTCGGTGCACCGCCGAACCCACCGTTGTAGCTGTCGAAATGCGGGCTGAGATTCCGGGCAGCCTCGTCCAGCGTTGCTTCCGACAGGGTGGACGTCTCCAGTTCGTGCGAGAAGTGCTGTTCGAGCGCTTCCTGAACCCGGTCTGCCGAGCTGGTGATATCGTCGCTCTTCTCCTGATATGCCTGCGCAATCGTCTGCAGGACTTTCGGGAACGATGGCAGTTGTTGATGTTCTTGTGGTGGGAAGTAGGTGCCACCGAAGAATGGTCTGCCCTCCGGGGTCAGGAACATTGTCATTGGCCAGCCGCCCTGCCCCGTCATCATCTGCAGCGCGGTCATGTAGATGGCGTCGACGTCCGGTCGTTCCTCGCGGTCGACCTTGATGTTGACGAAATGCCGGTTCATGATCGCCGCGATACGTTCCGACGAGAACGACTCATGCTCCATCACATGGCACCAGTGGCAGGATGAGTAGCCGATACTCAGCAGGACCGGTTTGTCCTCCTCACGGGCACGTTCGAATGCCTCATCGCCCCACGCGTACCAGTCGACAGGGTTGTCCTTGTGCTGCAGCAGGTAGGGGCTTGTTTCGTGTTGCAGTCGGTTCGCCACGGTGGCTCCTCACAAACTGGGATTGGTCGGGAACTTCTGGATTCGTTGCTGTCGATTACGTCTTGCCGCGTATCTCGCACCAGACGCGCCATCCTTTAATTGAATCAGCCCGGAAAGCCGGAATGTCGTGTAGACTGTCTCGCGGTTGCAGAATGTCCGATGAACCTGGAGGCAGGACGCGTTGACTGCCAGAGTGCAGATCGACCCGATGGTCGCGGAATACCGGTCTTATCTGGAGCGATGGGGCTGGTTGTGGGAGCTGCCGGATCTCGCTGATCAGGTGCGGATCGAGATCAGCGGGCGGCTGCGGACATCGATCGGCCTCTGTTATCCAGAGCGATCGCTTATTCGCCTGCATCCCGTAGTCCGGAAACTCGATGAGCCTGTATTTCTCGAGATCCTCTGCCACGAACTCGCCCATGTCGCCGTTCATCGCCACTTCGGACGGGCCTGTCAACCGCACGGACGGGAATGGAGCAATCTGGTTGAGACCGCCGGGTTCAATGCACGCACCCGCCTTCCGCAGGGAACCATCTTCACGACACCCGAGCAACGCGCCACGCGCAAAACCGTCCTCTGGCATCACCGTTGCCCTCGTTGCAAGGCGGCGCGCACCGCCCGCCGCCCGGTCTACACCTGGCGCTGCGCCACCTGCCGAACCCACGGGCACTCCGGCAAACTGGAGATCGAGCGGGA
>SLMJ01000114.1 GCA_007133615.1 Thermomicrobiaceae bacterium
CACATGCCAGCAAGGTGGCGTTGGTAGGCACTCGGGTTCGTGGAACACACGAAGCCTCGCCGCCGTCACTGCCTGACGGATGGGATGTGCAGGTCAACGACCCGGTTGAGGGGCTCCACCTGGATGCCGTCAACGAGCGGGGGATCGCCGACCTAGACGAGGAGGAGTGACATGGAGGTCTTCATCAGCTTCCTCTACTTCCTCGCGCTCTGCGCCGCTGTTGGCGTGGTCGCGGTCTACTGGAGGAACCACCCCGGCCCGGTGTGGCTCGTGTACCTCGTGTCCCTGGTGGGGACGATCTACGTTCTCGACAACCACGTTTCTGACTTCGTCGGCCGGATCTTCGTTCTCCCGTTCATGTTCCTCTCGTTCGCGATGTTCGGGGCAGCGGCCTCGATGGTCCTGGATGACTTGGGGCGGTTCGGGCGGAAGCTGACCTCGAAGGAGTCCGGCTACCTGCACGAACACAGAGACCTTGGGTGGCACGACCACGAGTACCACGGCAACCACGTCCATCCAGGCAACAACCTCAACGGCCCGTTCCACTACGTGGACGAGCGGGTCATCGATCAGCGCCGTGGTCGTTGAGATGAGGCCGCTGACCAGGACGTCGTCAGGCCAAGAGGAGGTGTCGACATGATGCCCAACCCTGAGCGGGGTACCGAATTCGTGCTGGGTGCGCTGTCGGCCTACAAGGCTGCGCTGGTGGTCAACACCGACGCGGGCGGGCTTGCATTCAGCGGGATCGGCTACGGCGGCACCTACGGCGCGCATGACGCGGCGACCTGCGTCACGATCAGCCAGCACGTTCCGCCGCACGCTGGCTGCGGATGCGGCTTCTACGCCTGGCGTGATCGCGATGCCGCCGTCGAGATCATCAACGACGAGACGGTGGTCATCCTCGATGTCGAGCTGTGGGGGAGCTTCCACGAGTACGAGCATGGCTTCGTCGCCGCAGCGCAGCGAGTCAAGAAGGTGACGCTCCAGCCCTTCTGCGCAGGCTGCCTCGCGACCCGAGATCAACAGTTTCAGCCCGCGACGATGCTTGCAGGCGACCAGCGACCCGGGTCCCACCTCCAGCCCATGTGCGACGAGCATGCAGGGCGAGAGGAACTCACTCGCGACCTGGCTGCCGTGTCGGAGTCACTGGGTGTCGACGTCAACTGGGCTGCAGACGATGATCCGGTGACGGGGGCGGCACGAGAGCTGGCGTACTACCGACTGACGCATCGCCCCCGACCCGTCCGCCGACTCGACGACCTCCTGCCCTACGAGACCGGCTATGTCTTCCAGAACGCCCTGGCCGAAGATCAGGACGGCACGCTCTACGTGAACGCCATCGCCCGTCTCATCCAGCCTCTGCCAGGTACTGACATCCCCATCCGGCTCGGTGATGACGGTGTCCACGAGGTGCTCCTCGACGACATCCGCGACTTCGACGGCTGGGCCCCACGTCAAGATCCGCACCGTTTCGCGCTGCCAGTACGGACCATCGGACAACCGACACCGCGCGCCGATGCGGCCTAGACGGTCTGGACACCGCTGATGTGTGCTGGGGGGCGTCCGGGTCCGGTCCACTGGATCCAGGCCAAGCACGCCCGCGAAGACATCGACGAGGCCGAGCGCGGACGGATAGTCCGGCTCAACGGCGACCTGCTCACCGTGCGGGTCTCCGGTCAGCTACGTCATTACCAGGTGCGCGACCCCGAACTGTTAGTACGACTCATCGAGCGTCATGGGCGGCGCGTCCTGGTCCAGGAGTGCTGGTCACTGCTCAGGCTACGCAACAGTCTCGTCACAGTGGCCCGTCAGCACTGAGGGGTCGCCCGGTATGGAGGTGGGCGGGTCGATGTGTGGCTCAGTCGACCACTACCGCTTCATGCGTACACACATATCCGTCGGCCTCGCCGTACCAGCTCGGCCAACGTGAGGACGCTCCGATAATCGCGATCTCGGCTGACTCGTTGGGTCGCAGTGTGGTGAAGCCGCTTCCTTCTCCGACGCGAGTCCCTTGATGATGGAATAGAAGCGAGGCTCGAACATCTACGGACTCCGTTGAGCGGTTTGTGATCGCTACGGCACCCGTGATCGTTCCATCGGTCGTGCTTAGGTTACAACCAGTCATCCTCGATGAGATGCGTGGGCTCGCTGTAGAGTTTCTGCCTTGCTCACTCGACGCAGAGTCTCGGCCTTGCTCATCAGGGTTGCCGTAGGCAACGACCACTATGAGGAACATGGCCAGCCCAACTAGCGAAGCGACTACGAGCCGGCTCGGAATTCGCAGTGTCCGCCGATTGGGGACACCAGTCGCAGGATCCTCGCCATCGGCGGAGTGGGGGGGTGGTGGCGCAGCAACGGCCTCGGTCTGGGGCGCGACCGGCCGAGCACTGGGAGGCTCTGCGACTGGTTTGGGCGAATCGCCGGTCGCTGGGTTTACGTCGTCCCGTTCGTCACTGTGACCATATCGAGCGAGCAGGCTCTCCTTTGCCGCCGCGAACTCGGCATCGTTCAAGACGCCGGAGGCATGGAGTTCAGCAAGCTTCTTCAGCTCTCCAACGAGGCTTTCGTCGCTAGACATCTCTGCCCTTCTCGTTCCGTCTAGTCGTTGAGTGTTCGGTTCGTAGCTACTCGGTCAGGGCGTGCTCCACCTGCCTCACCCGCCGATGAGCATGGCGTGAGCGAACTCCTCAGTCTTGGGAGTCGTAGGGATCGTTGGCATCCGGAACTCCCTTCAGATCGACGCTATTGACGCCATATGCGGCATCCATGACCAAGAAGTGCCCACGGATCACGACGATGT
Source organism: Thermomicrobiaceae bacterium (assembly GCA_007133615.1). Lineage (GTDB taxonomy): Bacteria > Chloroflexota > Chloroflexia > Thermomicrobiales > Thermomicrobiaceae > SLMJ01. The sequence goes on from SLMJ01000114.1 coordinate 2,801, forward strand.
CGCCGGAGGCCACAACACTTGCCGGGACATCATCTGAGAAGAAGTCGAACCGGAACTGTATGTGGCAGGAGATGCACTCGACGTTTGGGAGCTGGCTGTCGTCGAGCACCAGCCACGAATTCGGGCTGAAGCGGTCGTTCCCCGGATGAGGTGTGGAGACGTCGAGATACACGACTCTCTGATGGTGCCGTTGAAGAAACTCGACGAGCTCTTGACCACTGGCTCCAGGCGCGGCGGTCCCCTCGAAGGTTGGAAGGCCGGCGTCTGCATCCGAGTTCTCGCCGTCCCTCGTGCCAGCTTCCGCGTCGCCCCGTTCCTCGCCGGATAGGCGATCGTCGCCCGTGTCGGGGTCCTCATCCGTGACTGGGCCGTCGCCCCCTCGGGGCTCCATGTGGGGTTCGTCTTCGGCTCTCGCATCCTCGGTAGGGACATCGTCAAGCTGACTAGATCGACGCTCTTCGCCGGTCTCGACCATGGCCTTCGGCGTGGTGACGGAGTACGGCCTGGGAGTCGGCGCGCCGCCGGACGAGGAACTTGTGGCCTGATCGTCCTCTTGTATCGCCGCAGATGGTTCCCGGGCTTCCAGTTCGGTGCGTCCACGTCGCAGGTCAAGCGTCTCGGTGGCCTGGGCCTGCGTCACCTGAAGGGTGAGTTCGGCTCCGGCAGGGACGGAGGCCACGACGGCCTCGTTTCCAAGCGTCCGGTCGAACGCCATGTAGTGGGGCCGGCCGTCCACCAGCAAGTGGAGTCGCTGGATGGAGTCGACCTCCGATGGCCGCTCGTCGGCCCAGATCGCTACGAGCTGTTCGCCCGGCGCTGCACGAAGCTGTTGGTCGAGAGTGTTCACCCTTCGTCGCAGCGCCCACGACACCTCGAAGGGCTCGGAGCCAGAGGCGAGAAGTTCAAGTTCGGTGCTCTTCCCCGACCAGAACGGAACGTGAACTTCGGATCTGGTCACTACCTGGCCGGCTCGGAGCTCCACAGTCTCGTCCGGTGTCGCGGGTACAGCCAGCGCAGCAACCATCGCAATGAGCAGGATGGCCGCCAAGCTCCCGCCGACAATCCACATCGGACGTGGGATGTGCGGGCGCAACCGAGGAGAGGAAGGACCCTCAGGTGAGGTTGAGACGGTGTCCCCGTGGCTGTGGCCGTCTGAGGAGTCCACGTCGGTGATGCTGGACCCAGCGGTGGCCAGGCCTGCCGCCGATACCCCGACCGGCTCGGCTGCGCTCCTGCCGGCGTCCGTGTTGCTCGAAGTAGCCCCCGTGACCCCCAACGCGGTCTTCGCCCTCTCGAACTCCCTCGGCGTCAGGGAGCCCATGAGAAGCAGTTCGACGAGTTCCTGCTCGTCGTCAGAACGCTCAGACATCGCATGCCACTGGTCGGCTACCCCTGGTATCGGCCAGAGACTGGGGAACTTTCGGAATCTCCGCGATGTCGGGCGCAGGGTACGGCGTGCGCACGATGGTCCTTACCCGGATCTGGGGCCCGGCACCGCCTCTGGCAGGCGGCTGGTACCAATGGGCACCCCTTCGCCCGAGGCTGGGCAGCGTCCCTGACGGACCACGTCAACGGTGGATGAGGTCGATGAGGTTGTGGACGTGGTCTACCGGGCTGCACTCTCGTCAGAGGCGTGGGCAAGGAGCTGAACGGTGACAGCGGGCGTTGCCCGGGTGGTCGATCCGCTGAACCTCCCGTCGTGCTTCAACGGCGGTCAGCGCCCGCCGCGAATCCGGTAGGCGTCTCGTCCTGCTCGAAGGTGACATCGGCGGCTCATGTCTGACCGCGATTCTTCCCTCGCGCCGTCACAAGCGAGACGCCCCTCCCGTGGAAGAGAGGGGCGTCTCTAGAGACGAGTTATGTTGGGTTTCGATCTCGTCTTGGACTGACTCCGTCGAGTGCAGCCGAGTGGTGTTGTGTTGGGCTTACTAGGATCCTTTGCCGTGTCGAACGACAAGAGCAGCGTGACAGACGCCGAGGGATAGTGCAAGCCTATGTGCTGCTCTTCGCACTATATGTGCGTCCAACATGGCGTGTAGAGGGTCTATACGGTGGGACTTCGCTAGACTTAATCGGTTTGGTTGCTCTCCTCTCTCATACCGCAACTCGCCTACCCAAACTGCTATCCCCGCCTTTGAACCCTGAATGTTCAAGACTTCTTACGCATGGAGGAGTTCGCGTGAATGCTCTGCCCAACTGAAGTCCAAACCTTCGGAGCCATGAGCGGCTACTTGCGCTTCGCTCCTAGGCTCTAGTGGATCGCCATGCGCCGCCAGGCGGAAGTCTGACCTGCGCACCACCGTTCAGTACGGCCCATGGACGTCGTACCCTCGCAGCATGAATCTCGGAACCAGCGTGGGAGGACTTTTCATGAACGGCGACTCTGACCGAGGTGGCAGGAACGCTCCGCACGAGGATGCGCTCGCGGCGCGAACCGAGATGCTTCCTCTTGAGGAGCTAGTCCAACATCCTGCCGGGCCGGTGACCCTTGACGACCGCGAGGGCGTTTTCGCCCATAGCTTCAAGTGCGCCTCGTGCCAGCTCGAATACGTGGTGATGTCCTGGAGACGCTCACGTCACCGGGCGGCCAACACCTACTGCCCCGAGTGCGGCGAGGTCACCGAGAAGATGCACTGGCGGGCCTGCTTGTCCGACAGTCAGGAGCTCGTAACTGACGGCACCTGCGTGGAGATCTTCAATGTCGTCCCGGCCGGGCGCGATGCCGAGCTGATCGATGTTCCCAAGACCGGATAGCGGAGCGGAAGGCCAGGCCAACTCGCCGAGCGACTCGGTTGTCTCCAACCTAGCGTCAAGTTCCACTCCTGGGGTACGGAACTCTCGCTGCGGACCTCACCGCGATGTCGGGCCGGGCGCCGCCTCTCACAAGCGGTTGAGACTAACGGCCCCGGAATCGCGCTAGAAGTGCTCCCTCTGGCCCAAGTGCTGTGCAGTCCGTGTGAATGGCCATTCGAATCTCGTCGCGTGGTGACGGCAGTCGATGAAGGAACGTCTGAGGCTGCGAGATTGACGCCAGCGCGTGTGGCGACTATCGGGAAGTCCACGCCACGGTCAGGTAGATTTCAGGTTGGCGATTGTGTATTTCTTCCCAGGCATGCTGCGGAGTCAATCCCCTGGGCGAGCAAGACAATGTAGGCTGGAAAGCGCGGGCCCATCCCGCGACGTGCAGGCATTTCTACTTGTCGCCTTCAGGCTATCGGTACCGACGGGGAGCGGATTCTTATGTGGCGCATCATGGCAAGCGTTCTTCTCGGATGCCTGGTCCTTGTGGCTGTTGGTTGCAGTGCTGCTTCCCGACCACCTCAAACCAATGATCCTCGCTTAGAACAAGAATGGCTAGACGCGTGCCACGGCGGCAACATGTTCCTGTGCGACGAGGTCTACTACAACAGCATAGAAGACTCAGAGGAGTACATGTACGGTCTAACGTGCGGTGGTCGTCGTGACGCCGACGACACTGCCATCAGCACTCCCTGCACCGTTTGGGACCAGTAGTCCGGCGGCTTGCTGATTGAGCAGATCTGGGATCCTTGGGTGACGCGGGGTTCCTACGAGAGTTCGGACGTATTCCTTCATGGGGATGCACTACGAACATGGCCAGCACGGCTTCACGAAGCGTGAGCAGCGAGTTCGAGCAGGACGGCAGCGACGCACCCCAGGCGGATCTCTCGTGGGGCGACCACAGCAAATCGCTCTGGCGGAGATAGCTGAGCGGAAGGCCAGACCGACTCGCCCTGCGATCCTGTCTGGCTTCGACCTCGCGTCAAGCCGCGCTCCTGGGGTACGGACTTCTCGTTGCGGGCCTCAGCGCAATGTCAGGCCAGGCACCGCCTTTCCCAGGCGGTTGCGATTAATGGCCTCCGTAGCCCCAAACGCCATGTTCGCGACGACCAGATCAAAGGTGGAACAGGGTGATCTCGCCGTGGACGTGGTCTACCCAGCCCCACGAGCGTTCGGTGAAACCCCGCAAGATGGGGGAATCAGGCAGAAGGGTTAGCCACCTGCTTGCGCTGCAGCGGTCTCACGATCCAGCGCGAGGCTGCGGAGGACGGCCTGCACGCTTGAGGGGTACCACTTCCTCCCACCTCTGGCGGTTGGCACCCCCTCACGGGTCAGGGTTCGCGCGATCTCCGACAGGCTCGCCCCGTTGTGGAACTCCCGTCTGATGCGCTGACGGATGTCGTCATCGATTTCGACGGGGCGGCCAAGCCGTTGGCCGTTGCGGCGTGCGGCATCGAGCGCGTCGCGGGTGCGCTGAGCGACGAGGTCGCGTTCTAGCTGGGCGACCCCGGCCAGTGCGGTCAGGGTGAAGGCACCGACCGGCGTGGCCGTATCGAGGC
>SLMJ01000110.1 GCA_007133615.1 Thermomicrobiaceae bacterium
AACTTCTGGATCTCCTCGCTGAAACCGGGTCGTTCCGGGTCGGCAACCTTGCGGCTGTCATCGATCAATGTGGGTCGAAGGTACAGTTGAAGCGAGGTTTCCCACTCGCCACCGTGGCCGATGAACCCCGGATCACGGTCCGCCTCGTTGTGCAGGACATCCCAGGCCATTTCCCAGTGAGTAATCGGAAGCACCCAGATATCTTCCTCGGCGAGTTTGATTGATACGACGCGCTGGATATCCCGGTTACCGCCGTGGCCATTCAGCAGGATGATTCGCTTGAACCCGTTTGCCCAGATGCTGCGACAGATGTCGGAAAGTAGCGCGATCCAGGTCTCGACACTCGCGGTGATCGTGCCGACTTCGCCCATGTTGTAGTGTGTCAGGCCGATCCAGACTGGAGGAGCGACGATCACCGGAAAGTCGTCGATAGATCTGGCTGTCTCAACGGCCATTGCCTGGGTGTGGCTGATGTCGACATCCATCGGGCAGTGCGGACCGTGTTGCTCAACGGAACCCACCGGAACGATCACAACTGGATCGTCTTCCAGTGCTTCGAGCAGCTCGTGCCGCCACATCTCGTGCCAGTGGACTGTCTTACCGGTCGATTCACGTTGACCTTTGCCAAAGACCGAAGCGTCCGTGACCATACGTCCCCCTTCACTGATACTAAACAGGCAGAAAGCGCATCATCCGCGTCTTCAGGCACTGTAGCATCTGAATTGGCCCCGCACGACAGAAGGCCGAGAGGTGTTTTGGCTCGAGCTGAGGGATCTACAGCATATACCGCACAACGACGAAGCCGCCGACGAGCAGGACCAGGAAGAGGATCGAGAGGATGTTGAAGTAGCGCTCGATCGAATCGGCGATCACCTTGCCAAAGAGCCTCAGGGCGAGTGCGACAGCGAAGAAACGCCCGGCCCGGCCGAGCAGTGCGCCGATGAGCATCTGCGGAAGTGAGACGGCGAAGAAGCCGCCGGCGAGCGTGAAAACCTTGAACGGAATCGGGGTGAACGCTGCGGCGAAGATTGCCAGCATGACGTTCTGCTCGTACCTCGCTTGAACGGTGGTGAAGTATTCCTGTAAGCCGTAGAAGTCGACGATCGCTTGCCCGACGCTTCCGAAGAGCGCGTAGCCGATGTAGTAGCCGATCGCCGCACCGAGGACCGAGCCGATCGTCGCGATCGACGCATACAGCCACCACTTGAAGCGGTCTGCCACGGTCATCGCAATCAGCAGGACGTCCGGCGGGATCGGGAAGAATGAGCTCTCGGTGAGTGCAACCAGGAACAGTGCAACTTTGGCGTATCCCGTCTGAGCCCACTTGATCGTCCACATGTATAGCCGGTACATGGTCCGGGTGGGCCAGGAGATGATGCTGGAGAGGGCGGATTGCTGTTCGTGTTTGTGTCCGTGCTCCATGTCGCTCCGCTTGCATGTTGAGCAGATTGTCTGCAGCCTGAAAAACAGACCGCAGCAAATCATGCCACTCCGGAGCGTTGTGTTCCCACCTTTCGATACGAACTCGTGATTACCGGGTTGTCAGAATCGACAAAATGTTTCGCTTCTTCGTCCTATAATGGGCTTCGGGGACGGGCGCACACGGCGAGGGGGAAGCGAGATCGGGTTCGAGATCAGCACGGAAATCTGGATCGGAATCGGCGTCACGTTCGTGGCGGCGTTGCTCGGTGGTGGTGCCGGGTTCGGGTACGCGCTGCTGTCAGCGCCGTTTCTGCTGATGGTCGGCTTCTCTCCTCCGTTCGTGGTGACGGCCAATCTGACGCTGGGGCTGACGACCCGGGCAATGGTTGCCTGGCGTCTTCGCTATCACATTACCCGGCGACGGGTCGGGATCATGCTCATAAGCAGCGTGCCTGGCGCGATCGTGGGAGTGATCGCATTAACGACGGTCGATGAGAGTCTCATCCGGATGGCGACTGGTGTGCTCGTGATCGTTGCATCGGTCGGGTTGATCTGGTCAACGTCTCGCCCGGAACCAGGCCAACCAATTCCCGGTGGGGCGGCAATCGCCGGGGTCTTTGCCGGTTTTCTTGGGACTACGACATCTCTCAGCGGTGTGCCGGCGGCGGTCTATTTCATACGCGAACGGCTGGAGCCAGTGCGTTTTCTGGCGGATATGGCTGCGTTCTTCGTGGGCGGGAACATTCTCGCGCTGACGATGCTTCTGATCAGTGGGGCCTTCGTGACCTCTGCCCTGTTTCCAGCGACGCTGCTCTGGCTGCCAGGCGCGATGATCGGGAATCTGGTCGGCACGGCGATTGGCAGGCGGCTCCCTCATTCACTGTTCCGGACGTTCACGCTAATCGTGGTGGTCATCGCCGGGGCGTTGACGATTATCACCAGCTAGGTCGCAGCGAAAACCCGGGACGACGTATCAAACCACGGTCGAATCTGTTGTAATGTGGATGTCGTTGCCAGAAGTCCCGACTTCAGGAGATGTCGATGACCATGTCGAGACGGTGGCTTATCTGCGTGTTACTCGTCGCTCACGGGTTCTTGCACCTGTTCGGGTTTCTGACCTCCTGGGATATCGTCGACATCGAGGCGGTTTCACGAACGCCGACGATCTTGCCCGACGACCTTCCGATCGGCGTTATCCGTGATATCGGAGCCCTCTGGTTGCTTGGTTTGTTTGCCTTTACGCTGAGCGGCTTTGCCGTGGTGCGCGGTTACCACTGGTGGAAGGGCCTCGCCTTCGGCAGTGCTATCGTGTCGCTCGTTGCCACAATATTCTGGATCCATGATGCCTGGCCGGGATTGTTTCTCAACATGCTTATTGTCGTGCTGATCGCTCGTTCGTGGTGGATCCCGGCGCCTGTCGAGCAATGATCCGGATGGAGACGAGCATGGAACAGTGTATGTTCTGCGGCCAGATCGCCGAGATGATCTACGTCCACGGGCACTACCAGTGCGCACGATGTCACCAGGTTGTGATTCCTTGCTGCAACGGTGAAATGGCACAACACATTGCGCCAGTTTCGCAGTCGGAATGTTCATCGCGCGATGCCAGCAACGTTAGCCATTCAGCGGGTACATACGCTCGATCTCGACTGTCATAACCACCTGTTGTTCATCAATCATAGCCTGGTTGAATTCGTCCCAATCGGGATGTGGTTGCCCGGCGATCAGCTCGTAGGTCTCCCGCAGCGCCGCCAGCGGATTTTCATCGATGAACGCTGCCGTTCCCTCAACAACGATGTACTGATACCAGTTGTCGCCAACGATCGAGAGCGAGACACGCGGATCGCGCCGGGCGTTCTTCGACTTTGCTGACGGATTGGTTGACTGAATCCGGATCAGACCATCCTTGTCCACCCCATAGTCGACCAGTGACATTTGCGGGGTGCCGTCGCGTTTGATCGTGGTCAGGACGGCACGGGAGTTGTTCTTCAGGTAGTTCAGTGCTTCGGATTTATTCATAGACCTACTCGCTCAGTGGATAAAGATGGTGGATCGAGATCGTCATAACGATCCGGCGTTCATTGATCATCGCCTGATCGAACTCTTCCCAGTCCGGATGCGGTTTTCCGGCGACGCGTTCGAAGACGTGCCGGAGAGCGGGGAGCGGATCCTCGTCGATGAAATCAGCGGTGCCCTCAACGACGACGTACTGATACCAGTTGTCGCCGATGACGGTCATCGCCACTCTTGGATCACGTCGGGCATTCTTCGTCTTGGCTCGGTCTTCCGTGACCGAGATCTTGATCAGGCCGTCATCATCCAGCGTGTAGGCAATGTTTGAAAGCTGCGGGCGGCCATCGCGCTTGAGCGTCGCCAAGACGCCGCGATTGTTGTTGGCGATGTACTCCATCGCTTCCTCACGATTCATGGGGCACTTCCTTCCACACGTCACACCGTACGTTGCTCTTCATTGTGTAACATCGGGCTCCTGTTCGTGAATTCCGGAAACGAGTCTGGGCTGGATGCAGCGTGACCAGTGCTCGGTTATGATGTGAGTTCACAGTGCGCATTGCCGTTCACCGTTGAACGGGGGAGAGGACAGGAGACATACATGGCCGAGACACCGACGAAATTCGATATGCGGCACCGGAGCAAGACGATCCACGATGGGCGGGATCGCGCCGCTGCTCGAGCGATGCTCCGGGCGATCGGTCTGGATGACGACGACTTCAACAAGCCGGTCGTTGGTGTGGCGCATTCCTGGATCGAGACGATGCCGTGCAACTTCGGTCTGAAGAAGCTGGCCCAGGAAGTCAAGAAGGGTGTCCGTGAAGCGGGCGGCGTTCCGATGGAGCTGAACACGGTAGCAATCAGCGACGGCGTCACCATGGGAACCCAGGGCATGAAGGCGTCGCTGGTCAGTCGGGAGGTTATCGCTGACTCCATCGAGCTGGTTGCCGAGGGGCATATGTTCGATGCCATCGTGATCCTCGCGGCCTGCGACAAGACCATTCCGGCTGCCGCGATGGCGCTGCTCCGGCTGGATATCCCCGGCTTCGTCGTCTACGGCGGGACGATCATGCACGGGCATTTCCAGGGTCGAAACGTCACGATTCAGGACGTATTCGAAGGTATCGGTGCCAATGCCGCCGGCAAGATGAGTGACGAAGACCTGCTGGAACTGGAGAAGAACGCATGTCCGGGTGCCGGTGCGTGCGGAGGGCAGTTCACCGCGAACACGATGGCTACTGCGCTGGAGATCGCCGGCATCTCTCCGGTTGGCATGGCATCAGTGCCGCAGGTCGATCCCAAAAAGGAACAGATCGGCCGCAAGGCCGGGCAGGTCGTGATGGATCAGCTTTCGCAGGGACTGAAACCGAGCGATATTGTCACCCGGCAGTCGTTCATTAACGGGATCGCCTCGGCGAACGCGACCGGCGGGTCGACAAATATCGTGCTGCACTTTATGGCGATGGCGAAAGAGGCCGGGATTCCGCTGACGATTGATGATTTCAACCCGGTCAGCGACAACACGCCGGTCATTGCCAGCCTGAAGCCGTATGGGCCCTATACCGCGGTCGATGTGTACGAGGCCGGCGGGATCGAGTTGATTACAAAACGGCTAATTGAAGGTGGCAAGGTCGACGGCACCCAACTCACACCGACCGGCAAGACCCTCTGGGAAGAGGTCAAAGATGCTCAGGAGACCCCCGGACAGCAGGTGATTACCACGGTCGAACAGGCCGAGAAGAAGACCGGCGGGCTGCTGGTGCTGCGCGGAAACCTGGCACCCGAGGGTGGGGTAATCAAGGTTGGTCCCGGACTGCCGGAAGTTCATCAGGGTCCGGCCAGAGTGTTCGAATCCGAGGAAGACGCGATGGCCGCAGTGACCGCTCAGCAGATCGGGCCCGGGGACGTCGTCGTCATTCGCTATGAGGGCCCGCGAGGTGGACCCGGTATGCGTGAGATGCTCGGCGTGACCGCGGCGATCGTCGGAGAAGGGTTGGGTGATTCAGTCGCACTGCTCACTGATGGCCGATTCAGTGGGGCGACCCGAGGCTTGATGGTCGGTCATGTTGCCCCGGAAGCTGCGATGCAGGGACCGATCGCCGCGCTGGAAGACGGCGATGTGATCACGATCGATACAAAGGCCAAGACCTTGAGCGTTGATCTCACCGACGATCAGATGACAGAGCGCATGAAGGCGTGGCAGCCACGAAAACCCCAGTGGACGAGCGGCGTCTTCGCCAAGTACGCGGCGCTCGTTTCCTCGGCCGCCGAGGGTGCGATTACCAAGGCAGATCTCTAACTCGATTAACGGGCGGGTGGATCACGTGTCCACCCGCTCAACAGGACCGGGTCAATGACAGAGCATCAGACCGGACAACCGGAAAACGGCGAGATCAGGCGTTACGATGCCCTGGCCGCGGCCGAGCATATCCCGGAGATGGTCGAGCGGATCGTTGAGAAGTTCGATCCGCAGAAAATCATCCTGTTCGGTTCCCACGCCCGAGGTGATGCCAACGGCTGGAGTGACATCGATTTGCTGGTGGTGTTTGACGAGTCGGTGGATAACCGGGAGATGACAGTGGCGGTTCGTCGAGTGTTACGCGACTTCCCCGTTCCGAAGGATGTTGTCGTGAGCGATTCAGCCACGCTTGCCCGAATCGGCGACGCGATCGGGACCGTTTATCGTCCCGCTCTGCGTGAGGGAAAACTGGTCTATGAGCGCACAAGGGTCGGGTAACGACTATCGCGAGTGGTTGCGGTACGCGATTGAAGACCTGGGACTCGACTTCCGGGTGATGTCGCCGCCTGAAGTTTATCCGCGCCACGCCTGCTATTTTGCCCAGCAAGCCGCCGAAAAGGCAATCAAAGCCGTTCTTGATTATCACAAGATAGATTTTGCGTTTCGGCATGACCTTGAGTACCTGAACAGACCAATGCCGCAAGACTGGAGATTCGACGCCGACAGCGCGAATCTGGAGCAGTTATCGGACTGGGTTGTTGTCTCTCGCTATCCCGGCGATATGCCGCCAGCAACAGAAGACGATGCCCGTACATCTCTGTCTGACGCGAGCTACATCGTGGAAACCATAGCGAACAGGCTGCCGGACTGAATCGAAAGCAACTGGATCTTGTAATGACTACCCGCCCCCTCCTCGCCATAACCATCGGGGATCCTGCCGGGATCGGACCGGAGATTACGCTTGGAGCGTTATCCGACGACGCGCTGTTCGAGCGCTGCCGACCGCTGGTTATCGGGGATCGGCGGGTCCTGGCTCGAGCCGCGCAGTGGTTGTCTCTGCCGGAACCTGAATTCGAGTTCGTCAAGAATCCGGGAGATGGGCGCTACGAGCCAGGAACCATTCCGATTCTCGATCTCGATAACGCCCCGCCGGAGGATTGCCCGCCCGGCGAAGTTACAGCAGTGGCGGGTGATGCAGCCGTGCGCTACGTCTTCAAAGCCTGCGATCTGGCGATGGATGATGCGGTCGACGGGATCGTCACCGGTCCGATCAACAAAGCCTCGATCAATGCCGCCGGACACCATTACGCTGGTCACACCGAGTTGCTCGCCGAGCGAACCGGTGCAGAGCGTGTCTCAATGCTCCTTACCAGTGAGAATCTGAAGGTCGTCCACGTCAGCACACACGTTGCACTGGAAGAAGCGATCCGCCGGGTGACCGCGGA